>NZ_JBQPOM010000066.1:0-87863 GCF_052220145.1 Vagococcus sp. WN89Y
CTCCCCATGCGAGAGTAGGGAACTGCCAGGCATCAGATAACGAAGAACCCCGACCGCAAGGCCGGGGTTTTTTGCTTTCTGTCGCGCAGAAACAGTCCGGGCGCGCCTTCTGCGGATGCGGTAAACTTATTGGTTTACTTTATCCATCAAGGAGGTCGTCATGGTGATCCTTTACGCCCGGCTGTATAAAAACCGCATGGTTGTGCGCAATCTCAGCACTCAGCAGCAGGCCTCCGGTAACCAGACCTTCAGCAACCAACGCATACTTATCGCCGACTTCTTCCCGGCGGAAAAATTGCTCCACGGATTGATTCAACAAGTCGCACCACGAACCCTCTGGCATTCACTGCCTGGCATAGGGCGTCTGGCCATCCTTTCCCATGCGCTGGAGATGAATGAAGGCGGCTTATCACCGGTCGAAGAGCGCGCTATTCTTGAGATGACCTTTCACGCCGCCCGGAGAAAATGCCGTGAACCGAGAGTTGTTGCTGGCCCGACAGCGCTCAGCGACCAGCAAGTGCTGGCAGCGCTGGGGTTTGCAAACAACGCCAGAGATGATAACAAGCCGACGATCGTTAGCTAGCTTCTCACGCATCCTGGAGTCGTGAAACTTTCTCACCTTGCATTTCCATGCTCGACTTTTTAGTCATTCCTGGGTATCTTCGGCTATCTGGATGTCTAAACGTTTAAACGTATGCGGTGAGGAAATAAGTTATGCCGATTCGGGTGCAGGACGAGCTGCCAGCCGTCAATTTCTTGCGCAATGAGAACGTCTTTGTCATGACGACCTCACGCGCGACAGTTCAGGAAATTCGCCCCCTTAAGGTGCTGATCCTTAACCTGATGCCGAAGAAAATTGAGACGGAAAATCAGTTTCTGCGCCTGTTATCGAACTCACCGCTGCAGGTCGATGTTCGCTTGTTGCGCATCGATTGTCGCGAGTCGCGCAACACGCCAGCTGAGCATCTCGACACCTTTTACTGTAATTTCGACGAAATTTGTCACGAAAACTACGATGGGTTGATTGTTACCGGTGCGCCGTTAGGGTTGGTGGAGTTCAACGATGTTGCATACTGGCCCCAGATAAAACAGGTGCTGGACTGGGCCAAAGATCACGTCACGTCGACCCTCTTCGTCTGTTGGGCTGTCCAGGCAGCGTTAAATATCCTCTACGGCATCCCTAAACAAACCCGCAATGAAAAGCTTTCCGGCGTATACGAACACCATATTCTCCATCCTCACGCGCTGTTGACCCGTGGTTTTGATGACGTTTTCCTCGCACCCCATTCGCGCTACGCCGACTTCCCGGCCGCACTTATCCGCGACTACACGGATTTAGAAATCTTTGCTGAAACGGAAGGGGGCGACGCCTACCTGTTCGCCAGCAAAGATAAACGTATCGCTTTCGTGACCGGTCATCCGGAGTACGATGCTAACACGCTGGCGAATGAGTACTTCCGCGATGTCGACGCTGGTCTGAGTCCTGAATTGCCCTATAACTACTTTTTGCATAACGATCCGCAGAACAAACCGCGTGCATCCTGGCGCAGCCACGGCAATTTGCTGTTTATCAACTGGCTAAACTATTACGTTTACCAGATCACGCCATACGATCTTCGCCATATGAATCCAACGCTCGATTAAGCGTTTCAGCCTCCCATCCCGGGCGCCTTCTGGCGCCTTTTTTGTTTCCAAAAATCGCTTCTTAATCAGAATAAAAAATAATATCTATGTTATCAATAAATTAACTTTATTTTAAATTGAAAATGGAAATTGTTTTTGATTTTAGAAAAGATAGGGTCCAGGATTGATCTTGCTGAACGAAAATTGCACAGCCGACTTCGTTCGCACGGGAAACAGTCTTCGCTGCAAATAAAGAGGAACCGGACTATGACACAACAGGCGACCACGTCCAATGAACTGGCTTTCACTCAGCCGTATGGCGAACAAGAAAAACAAATACTTACTCCGGAAGCGGTGGAATTCCTGAGCGAACTGGTGGCGCGCTTTACGCCTGAGCGTAATCAGCTATTGACGGCACGCCAGCACCAGCAACAGCAGATCGATGCCGGAACCTTGCCTGATTTTATTTCGGAAACCGCTTCCATTCGTGAAGGTGAATGGACAATCCGCGGCATTCCTGAGGATTTACTGGATCGTCGTGTAGAAATCACCGGGCCGGTCGAACGCAAAATGGTGATCAACGCCTTAAATGCAAACGTAAAAGTGTTTATGGCTGACTTTGAAGACTCCCTGGCACCGAACTGGGGAAAGGTCATCGACGGGCAAATCAATCTGCGTGATGCGGTAAATGGCACCATCAGTTACACCAATGAAGCGGGAAAAATCTATCAATTAAAACCCAATCCGGCGGTTCTGGTTTGCCGGGTGCGTGGCCTGCATCTGCCGGAAAAACACGTGACCTGGCGCGGCGATGCTATCCCCGGCAGCTTGTTTGATTTCGCCCTTTACTTTTTCCACAACTATAAAAACCTGCTCGCCAAAGGCAGCGGCCCCTATTTCTACTTACCTAAAACCCAGGCCTGGCAAGAAGCGGCATGGTGGAGCAAGGTGTTCAGCTACACGGAGGATCGCTTCAACCTGCCGCGCGGCACCATCAAAGCGACGCTGCTGATTGAAACCTTGCCCGCCGTGTTTCAGATGGATGAGATCCTCCATGCACTGCGTGATCACATTGTCGGCCTGAATTGTGGCCGCTGGGATTACATCTTCAGCTATATCAAAACACTGAAAAATTACCCGGATCGCGTGCTGCCTGACCGCCAGGTGGTGACGATGGATAAACCCTTCCTGAGTGCTTATTCACGCCTGCTGATTAAAACATGTCACCGGCGCGGCGCATTCGCCATGGGCGGCATGGCGGCCTTTATTCCCAGCAAAGACGCCGAGCGCAACAACTGGGTACTGAACAAAGTGCAAGCCGATAAAGAACTCGAAGCGAAAAACGGTCACGACGGCACCTGGATTGCGCACCCTGGGCTTGGCGACACGGTGATGGAGGTCTTTAACGCCGCGCTGGGCAATCGTAAAAACCAGCTGGCGGTCAGCCGCGAAGATGATGCGCCAATCACCGCAGAGCAACTGCTGGCACCTTGCGAAGGCGAGCGTACCGAAGAGGGGATGCGCGCCAATATTCGCGTCGCGGTGCAATACATCGAGGCGTGGATCTCCGGCAACGGCTGCGTGCCTATCTATGGTTTGATGGAAGACGCGGCCACCGCAGAAATCTCCCGCACCTCCATCTGGCAATGGATCCATCACCAAAAAACGCTCAGTAACGGTAAGCCAGTGACCAAAGCGCTGTTCCGCCAGATGCTGGGCGAAGAGATGCAGGTTATTGAGCAAGAGCTGGGCGAGGCGCGTTTTAGCAGCGGGCGTTTTGACGATGCCGCGCGGCTGATGGAGCAAATCACCACCTCCGATGAACTGATTGATTTCTTGACGCTGCCCGGCTATCGCCTGCTGGCTTAACACGCTGACGACACAACTTCACCAATAACGCCTGGGTTTCCAGGAGTGAACAATATGGAGCATCTGCACATGAAAACCCGTACCCAACAAATCGAAGAATTACAGAATGAATGGACTCAGCCGCGCTGGGAAGGTATCCGTCGCCCTTACAGCGCGGAGGAGGTGGTGAAATTGCGCGGTTCGGTGAACCCGGCGTGCACGCTGGCAGAGCTTGGTGCCGCGAAAATGTGGCGTCTGCTGCATGGCGAGTCGAAAAAGGGCTATATCAACAGCCTGGGCGCGCTTACCGGTGGGCAGGCGTTGCAGCAAGCGAAAGCAGGGATTGAGGCGGTGTATCTTTCCGGCTGGCAGGTCGCGGCAGATGCTAACCTCGCGGGAAGTATGTACCCGGACCAGTCGCTCTACCCGGCAAACTCAGTGCCGTCGGTGGTTGAGCGCATCAATAATACTTTTCGCCGTGCGGATCAGATCCAGTGGGCGGCAGGTATTGAGCCGGGCGACGCGCGCTATGTGGACTATTTTCTGCCGATCGTGGCTGACGCGGAAGCCGGTTTTGGCGGCGTACTGAACGCGTTTGAACTGATGAAATCGATGATTGAAGCCGGTGCAGCGGCTGTTCACTTCGAAGATCAGCTGGCGTCAGTGAAGAAGTGTGGTCATATGGGCGGGAAAGTGCTGGTGCCAACCCAGGAAGCGGTGCAGAAACTGGTTGCGGCACGCCTGGCGGCAGATGTCCTGGGCGTTCCGACCCTGCTCGTGGCGCGCACCGATGCGGATGCCGCCGATCTGATAACCTCCGATTGCGACCCGTATGACAGCGCATTTATCACCGGCGAGCGCACCAGTGAAGGGTTTTATCGCACCCAGGCGGGCGTCGAGCAGGCGATTAGCCGTGGCCTGGCTTACGCACCCTATGCAGACCTGGTGTGGTGTGAAACGTCAAAACCCGATCTCGACCAGGCGCGCCGTTTTGCTGAAGCTATTCATGCGAAATACCCTGGCAAGCTGCTTGCCTATAACTGCTCGCCATCATTTAACTGGAAAAAGAATCTCGACGACGACACCATTTCCCGTTTCCAGCAAGAGTTGTCAGATATGGGCTATAAGTTCCAGTTTATTACCCTCGCCGGTATCCACAGCATGTGGTTCAACATGTTTGATTTAGCCCACGCTTATGCGCAGGGAGAAGGCATGAAGCACTACGTTGAGAAAGTGCAGCAACCTGAATTCGCGGCGGGTAAAGAGGGCTATACCTTCGTCTCTCACCAGCAGGAAGTGGGTACTGGCTACTTCGATAACGTCACCACGATTATTCAGGGCGGCGCCTCCTCCGTGACCGCGCTGACCGGTTCGACCGAAGAAGCACAGTTCTGAGCCTCAGACCCTCTCGCAGGAGAGGGTTTTCCCCTTTGGGAAGAGAACACTAACCGCCTGCTATGAGGGAAAGCTATGTCGCGTGGCCTGGAGTTGTTGATTGCCCAAACAATTTTGCAGGGGTTCGACGCCCAGTACGGGCGTTTTCTGGAAGTGACCTCCGGCGCGCAGCAACGCTTTGAGCAGGCTGACTGGCATGCCGTCCAGCAAGCGATGAAACAGCGTATCCACCTCTACGATCACCACGTCGGTCTGGTAGTGGAACAACTGCGGTGCATCACTGATAGCCAAACCCCTGACGCGGCGTTCTTACAGCGCGTGAAAGAGCACTACACGCAGCTATTACCGGAATACCCACGTTTTGAAATTGCCGAAAGTTTCTTTAACTCTGTCTATTGCCGCCTGTTCGATCACCGCTCGTTAGCCCCGGAGCGATTATTTATTTTTAGCTCGCAGCCTGAGCGGCGCTTTCGCACCATTCCTCGCCCGCTGGCCAAAACCTTCTGGCCAGAACGCGGCTGGGAGGCGCTGCTCACTAAGCTGCTGTCTGATTTACCCCTGCGTTTGCCCTGGCAGGATAAGGCGCGCGACGTGGGGTATATCGCCGCGCATCTGACGGAAGCCTTCGGTAGCGACACGCTTAGCCAGTCTCATCTGCAGGTGGCGAACGAACTCTTTTATCGCAACAAAGCCGCCTGGCTGGTGGGCAAGCTGGTTACGCCTGGCGCGACGCTGCCCTTTTTGTTGCCGATTCACCGCACTGATGATGGAGAACTGTTTGTTGATGCCTGCCTGACGACCCCGGCGGAAGCCAGTATCGTTTTTGGTTTCGCCCGCTCCTATTTTATGGTGTATGCACCGCTGCCTGCGGCAACCGTTGAGTGGCTGCGCGAGATCCTGCCGGGGAAAACCACCGCCGAGCTGTATATGGCGATTGGCTGCCAGAAGCACGGCAAAACAGAAAGTTACCGTGAATATCTGCACTATGTGACCGCCAGCAACGAACAGTTTATTGAAGCGCCAGGCATTCGCGGCATGGTGATGCTGGTCTTTACCCTGCCCGGTTTCGACAGGGTTTTCAAAGTCATCAAAGACGTTTTTCCGCCACAAAAAGAGATGAGCGCAGCGCATGTGCGCGCCTGCTATCAGCTGGTTAAGGAACACGATCGCGTCGGGCGCATGGCCGACACGCAAGAGTTCGAAAACTTCGTGCTGGAAAAGCGGCAGATTTCCGACTCGCTGATGGCGCTGCTGCTGGAGCAAGCGCCGGGCAAAATCACTGACCTTGGCGAGCGCATCGCTATCAGCCATCTCTATATTGAGCGCCGGATGGTGCCGCTCAACATCTGGTTCGAGCAGGTGAGCGGCCCGCAACTTCGCGATGCGGTAGAAGAGTATGGCAATGCCATACGTCAGCTGGCCGCTGCTAATATTTTTCCCGGCGACATGCTATTTAAAAACTTCGGCGTGACCCGCCACGGGCGCGTGGTGTTTTATGACTATGACGAAATTTGTTATATGACCGAGGTGAATTTCCGCGATATTCCGCCGCCGCGTTACCCGGAAGACGAGCTGAGCGCCGAGCCGTGGTATAGCGTTGCGCCAGGCGATGTGTTCCCGGAGGAGTTTCGCCACTGGCTGTGCGCTGACCCGGCGATTGGCCCCTTGTTTGAAGAGATGCACGCGGATCTCTTGCGCGCGGATTACTGGCGCGGCTTGCAGGCGCGCATCCGACAGGGGCATGTGGAAGATGTCTTTGCCTACCGCAGACGCCAGCGCTTTAGCGTGCGCTTCGGCGCGGGCGCGCTGAGCAAGGCCGGGTGAGATAGCTGAGAAGAACGTAACGGGCAGCGATCGCTGCCCGTTGTCCGTTGCGCGCTCGCCTGAATTCAGAGCATTCCGCCATATTCGCGCGTCACTTTCCTGGCGCCACGGATAACCATCGCGCCTAACTCCGTCACACGATCGTCCGTAATGCGCGAAATGGGGCCGGAGATTGACAGCGCGGCGAACGGCTCGCCGTGCTCATCATAAATACAGGCAGCGACGCAGCGCAGACCGAGCGCATGTTCCTCATCATCAAAGGAGTAGCCGCGCTTACGCGTCTGGGCGAGATCTTCTTTGAGATGCACCGGCGAAACCAACGTCGCATGGGTGTAGGCGTGTAAACCCTGGCGATGCAGCAGATGGCTGACCTGGTCTTCATTTAGCCGGGCCAAAAAGGCTTTTCCGGCGCCGGAGGCGTGCATCGGGAGTTTGCCACCAATCGGCGCAGACATACGCATCAACTGTGTACATTGCACCTGATCGATAATGATGGCCTGATGATCGCTCTGATCAAGTACCGCCAGATTGACCGTCTCACCGGACTCTTCCATCAGGTCACGCAGGATAGGATGAACAATCGCCATCAGGTTGCGGCTTTGCAAAAAACTGCTGCCGACAATAAAAGCATGTGCGCCAATAGCCCAGTGGCCCAGCTCGCCAACCTGGCGAACAAACCCTTGTTGTTGCATAGTGGTGAGCAGACGATGGGTGGTGGAATTGGGTAAACCAGCCTGCTGCGCCAGCTCCGTGAGCGCTACGCTGCCGTTGGATTCGGCAATCCATTCCAGTAGTTTCAGACCACGGGTCAGCGACTGGACTTGTCCACCGGCCGGAGCGGCGGGGGTGGTTGCTTTTCTGCCTCGTTTCGCGGGAACGGTAGCGACCATTGCGGGCTCCTTTTTCTGTATCGTGGAAATCGTTTTCGTTTTAACTGAGTATAACCTAACTCTTTAACAGACTGATCGGATGAGTGATGCTGAACATCTCTCATGTTAAAGCAGTGTGACTTTTCCCTCTCGCCACTTTGTGCCAGTATGGCTTGCTGGCCTTTTGGCCTGATTGAGCCTTGTCGGGAGCACGTGTGAGCAGCAAAGTTGAACAACTGAAGCAGCAGTTAAATAAGCGAATCCTGGTTCTGGATGGCGGAATGGGAACCATGATTCAGAGCTATCGATTGAGTGAGCAGGATTTTCGCGGCGAGCGTTTCGCCGACTGGCCCTGCGATCTGAAAGGGAACAATGATTTGCTGGTTCTCAGCAAATCGCAGGTGATAGCAGAAATTCACGACGCCTATTTTGCCGCCGGCGCGGATATCATCGAAACCAACACCTTTAACTCCACAACTATCGCTATGGCTGATTACCAAATGGAATCGCTATCGGCGGAAATCAACTTTGCCGCTGCCAGGCTCGCGCGCGCCTGTGCGGATAAATGGACGGCGCAGACACCAGAAAAACCGCGCTATGTTGCCGGGGTGCTTGGCCCGACGAACCGTACAGCTTCTATTTCGCCGGATGTGAACGACCCGGCATTTCGTAATATCTCCTTTGATCAACTGGTTAGCGCCTATCGCCAATCAACCAAAGCGCTGGTGGACGGCGGCGCGGACCTGATCCTTATCGAAACGGTGTTCGATACGCTTAACGCCAAAGCGGCGATTTTTGCTGTCAAAGCAGAGTTTGACGCGCTGGGCGTGGCGCTGCCGATCATGATTTCCGGCACCATTACCGACGCATCCGGGCGCACGCTCTCCGGGCAGACGACGGAGGCGTTTTATAACTCGTTACGCCACGCGGATGCGCTCACGTTTGGCCTTAACTGTGCGCTGGGGCCGGACGAGCTGCGCCAGTATGTACAGGAGCTTTCGCGCATTGCCCAGTGCTACGTCACCGCACACCCGAACGCTGGCCTGCCCAATGCGTTTGGTGAATACGATCTTGATGCCGACACCATGGCCGCGCAAATCCGCGAGTGGGCGCAGGCCGGTTTCCTGAATATTGTCGGCGGCTGCTGTGGAACCACGCCGGAGCATATTGCTGCGATGAGCCGGGCGGTAGAGGGGCTGGCGCCTCGTCAGCTTCCGAAGATTCCGGTGGCATGTCGCCTGGCGGGCCTTGAGCCGCTGAATATTGGCGACGACAGCCTGTTTGTGAACGTTGGCGAGCGCACCAACGTCACCGGTTCGGCTAAATTCAAGCGGCTTATAAAAGAAGAAAAATACAGCGAGGCGCTGGATGTGGCGCGGCAGCAGGTTGAAAGCGGCGCACAAATTATTGATATCAATATGGATGAGGGGATGCTGGACGCCGAAGCGGCGATGGTGCGCTTCCTCAACCTGATTGCCGGTGAGCCGGACATTGCCCGCGTGCCGATCATGATTGATTCCTCGAAATGGGACGTCATCGAAAAAGGGCTGAAGTGCATCCAGGGCAAAGGCATCGTCAACTCTATCTCAATGAAAGAGGGAGTGGAGGCGTTTATTCATCACGCGAAGCTGGTGCGCCGCTATGGTGCCGCCGTAGTGGTGATGGCGTTTGATGAAGAAGGCCAGGCGGATACCCGCGCGCGCAAAATCGAAATCTGTCGCCGCGCCTATAAAATTCTCACCGAAGAGGTGGGTTTCCCGGCGGAAGATATTATTTTCGACCCGAATATTTTCGCCGTTGCGACCGGGATAGAAGAGCACAACAACTATGCCCAGGATTTTATTGGCGCGTGTGAAGATATCAAACGCGAGCTGCCCCACGCGCTGATCTCCGGTGGCGTCTCAAACGTGTCGTTCTCGTTCCGTGGCAACGATCCGGTGCGCGAAGCGATTCACGCCGTGTTCCTTTATTACGCCATCCGTAACGGTATGGATATGGGTATCGTCAACGCCGGGCAGCTGGCGATTTACGACGACCTGCCAGCGGAACTGCGCGATGCGGTAGAGGACGTGATCCTCAATCGCCGCGACGATGCGACCGAGCGGTTGCTGGATTTGGCAGAAAAATACCGGGGCAGTAAGGCCGCCGATGACGGCGCAAGCGCGCAGCTGGCGGAGTGGCGCAACTGGGATGTCAAAAAACGCCTGGAATACGCGCTGGTCAAAGGTATTACCGAGTTTATCGAGCAGGATACCGAAGAAGCGCGCCAGCAGGCCGCACGGCCTATTGAGGTTATCGAAGGGCCGCTGATGGACGGCATGAACGTGGTCGGCGATCTGTTTGGCGAAGGTAAAATGTTCCTGCCGCAGGTGGTGAAATCGGCGCGCGTGATGAAACAAGCAGTGGCGTATCTCGAACCGTTTATTGAAGCCAGCAAAGAGAAGGGCAGCAGTAACGGCAAGATGGTGATCGCTACCGTGAAAGGCGATGTGCATGATATCGGCAAGAACATTGTTGGCGTTGTGCTGCAATGTAACAACTACGAAATTATCGATCTTGGCGTGATGGTGCCAGCGGATAAAATCCTGAAAACCGCTCGCGAAGTGAACGCAGATTTAATCGGCCTCTCCGGGCTTATCACCCCTTCGCTGGATGAAATGGTCAACGTGGCGAAAGAGATGGAGCGCCAGGGCTTTACCGTTCCGCTGCTGATTGGCGGCGCGACAACGTCGAAAGCGCATACGGCGGTGAAGATTGAGCAGAACTACAGCGGGCCGACGGTCTATGTGCAAAACGCCTCACGCACCGTGGGCGTGGTTTCGGCGCTGCTTTCTGCAACGCAGCATGATGAATTTGTCGCCCGTACGCGCAAAGAGTATGAAACTGTGCGCATCCAGCACGCGCGTAAAAAACCGCGCACGCCGCCGGTAAGCTTGCAGGCTGCGCGCGAAAACGATCTGGCCTTTGACTGGCAAAGCTATACGCCGCCGGTGGCGCATCGTTTAGGCGTGCAGGACGTTGAGGCCAGCATCGAGACGCTGCGCAACTATATTGACTGGACGCCGTTCTTTATGACCTGGTCGCTGGCGGGCAAATACCCGCGTATTCTGCAAGACGAGGTGGTAGGAGAAGAGGCGCAGCGCCTGTTTAAAGACGCTAACGATATGCTCGATAAGCTGGGTGCGGAAAAGCTGCTCAATCCACGCGGTGTGGTGGGGCTGTTCCCGGCGAATCGCGTGGGGGATGATGTCGAAATTTATCGTGATGAAACCCGCACGCATGTGCTGACGGTCGCGCATCATTTGCGCCAGCAAACGGAAAAAGTGGGCTTTGCCAACTACTGCCTGGCTGATTTTGTTGCGCCGAAACACAGCGGCAAAGCGGATTATATCGGCGCATTTGCCGTGACCGGCGGTCTGGAAGAGGACGCGCTGGCGCAGGCATACGATGCGGCGCATGATGATTACAACAAAATTATGGTCAAAGCGGTGGCCGACCGCCTGGCGGAAGCTTTTGCGGAATATCTGCACGAGCGGGTGCGCAAAGTTTACTGGGGCTACGCGCCCTACGAGAACCTTAGCAATGAAGAGCTCATCCGCGAAAACTACCAGGGCATTCGCCCGGCGCCAGGCTACCCGGCCTGCCCGGAACACACCGAGAAGGGCACCATCTGGCAGCTACTGGATGTAGAAAAGCACACCGGTATGCAACTGACGGAATCTTTTGCCATGTGGCCGGGCGCGTCTGTTTCCGGCTGGTATTTCAGCCACCCGGACAGCAAGTATTTCGCCGTGGCGCAGATTCAGCGTGATCAAGTGGAGGATTATGCTCGTCGTAAAGGTATGCCGGTGACAGATGTTGAGCGTTGGCTGGCACCGAATTTAGGCTACGATGCAGATTAATATTACGGGGGCATTTCATATGCCCCCTTTTTGTATAGCCCTCACCAAAAAATTCCTAAGCAAACATAATACAAATTGAAACTAAGATGATTCTTAAAGTAAGATATTTTCTTAGGCGCTTTTTCCGCTTCATGCGTATGATGGTCGCTGCCTTAAGGCAAAATTGCTTACTTTTTTGTTGCCCATTTACTTTTCGTAAATTTAACCAGGGTCTTCTGAAATGGATATTTATGATATAAGAAAAAGAAATCTTTTGCCGAAGGATTTTGAAAACATCCTGGCGCCAGATATCGCTAAAAATTTTATTAAAAAAGAGTATTTCATTGAAAATAGCCCCAATAATGTACTGGGCAGTATTGATGGATATACGATAAAGCGTCATCATGGCTTCAAATACGGTTTACCGCACGATCCGTTAGGCCATCAAAAAGAAAAATACATTGAAAGCCTGGTGGATAAAGGCGTGGTCGTCGTGGTGCGCCCGAATGTAAGCGCGCGCAGTCGCTTCTATTATCCTTTCTTTATCGCCGAAAATGCCGAACTGTTTTGTGTGCAAAGCATGTCGTTTAATGCAGTGTATATCAGAACTATTTTGCACGGTTTTAAAGACAGCGTAGCAAGGCATGGCCGCCCGGCTCCGACCCGCAGCACCTTTGTGCCGGTGACGCCGGAGTATGGTCCTGGTTTCTGGAAAACCAGCGAAAACGACTTCCACGGGGTGAAAAATGCGGCGGTGATGCTGCTCAATCGGGCAACCAGCATGGGGGATGAAGGGCGCGTGTTTGGGTCAGACGGTAAGGATTATATGAACACCTCGCGCGATAAAATCCAGCAGTGGACGCCGGTACCCGAAAGCGTTTCGCCGGACAGTCGGGAGATAATCTATAATCGTTCGGTTATCAGGCGCTATGGCGAAAAACGTTCTATTTACCAAAAATACCAGGAAGGCGATGATGCCTGGGCCGTGTCGGGTAAGTCATGGTACTGGATTCCTGGCGTAAGAGATGAAGATTATGAATTTAAAAAATAAAATATTCGTTTTCTGGGGAATAATGGATGTGCTGGCGTTAGCCAGTTATTTTGTCTTTTCTTTGCAGAGTGGAAATATACCTTTCTACTCCGATATTAAAGGTTTTTATAATACTTACCCGCAATTAGGGGTGAGCGGGCTGACGGGCGGATTCCTCCAGTTCCTGTTTCTTATCAATATCGCACTGATTGTGTCGCTTGTTTTTTCTGCATGGATGATGACGGTAAAAAAAGAGATCAATAATGTCTTCTTTATTGTGCAGGAAATTGCGCGGCTGCTTTCACTAAAATGCTCATTGACGTTGATTCCGTTGTTTCTGCATTTCACCGGTTTTAGCGTGGCGTGGGTGGCGATTACGCTGTTTTTACTTTCTGAAGTGTTAAAAATCGCTTCTGTCAGCTGGGCAAAACGTAAAAATAGCCCGCAAACGGATGCCGCTCTCTCCCGCTAATCGCGAAAGCCTCGTTGCGGTCACAAAACCGTCATTTTTCCTTACAACTCCCGGGGCGCTTAAGCTGCGTCCTGCGCCCTTTCTTGTTTTAACACCTTATACTTACGTTATTAAAGTTGACGTTGTCCCAGGGATAACTGGCAACGCATAACAACAAAAAGGAGGAATGTAGTCTGTGTTGACATTGCTTCATCTGCTTTCGGCAGTCGCTTTGCTGGTATGGGGAACGCATATTGTGCGTACTGGCGTGATGCGTGTTTTTGGCGCGCGTCTGCGTACCGTACTGAGCCGCAGCGTTGAAAAAAAACCGCTCGCCTTCTGCGCTGGCATTGGCGTGACCGCGCTGGTGCAGAGCAGTAACGCCACGACGATGCTGGTCACATCCTTTGTGGCGCAGGATCTGGTCGCACTCACCCCGGCCTTAGTGATTGTGCTGGGGGCCGACGTCGGGACAGCGCTGATGGCGCGCGTCCTGACCTTCGATCTCTCATGGCTATCGCCGCTGCTGATTTTTGTTGGCGTTATCTTCTTTCTTGGGCGAAAACAAACGCGCGCCGGGCAACTGGGCCGCGTTAGCATCGGTCTTGGGCTTATTCTGCTGGCGCTGGAGCTTATCGTGCAGGCGGTCACGCCTATCACTCAGGCAAACGGCGTACAGGTTATTTTTGCGTCGCTGACCGGCGATATTTTGCTGGATGCGCTGATTGGCGCCGTGTTTGCCATTATCAGCTACTCCAGTCTGGCGGCCGTGTTGCTGACCGCCACCCTTGCCGCGGCAGGCATTATCTCGTTCCCGGTCGCGCTGTGCCTGGTGATTGGCGCTAACCTGGGTTCCGGCCTGCTGGCGATGCTCAATAACAGTGCCGCGAATGCCGCTGCGCGTCGCGTGGCGCTCGGTAGCCTGCTGTTTAAGCTGGTGGGCAGCTTAATTATTCTGCCGTTTGTCCATCTTCTGGCTACTTCTATGCAGAGATTGCCGCTGCCCGAAGCCGAACTGGTTATCTATTTTCACGTCTTCTATAACCTGATTCGTTGCCTGGTGATGGTGCCTTTTGCCGGGCCGATGGCGCGGTTATGTAAGCGAATGATTCGCGAGGAGCCGGAGCTGGATGCGCGGCTGAAGCCAAAACATCTTGATAGCTCGGCGCTGGATACGCCAACGCTTGCGCTGGCGAATGCAGCGAGGGAAACGCTGCGGATGGGCGATGCGATGGAACTGATGCTCGAAGGCCTGCATAAAGTCATACATGGCGAGCCGCGCCAGGAAAAAGAGCTGCGCAAACAGGCTGATGATATCAATGTACTGTATACGGCCATTAAGCTTTACCTGGCGCGCATGCCAAAAGATGAACTGGCGGAAGAGGAATCAAAGCGCTGGGCGGAGATCATTGAGATGTCGCTCAACCTGGAACAAGCCTCTGACATTGTCGAGCGTATGGGCAGTGAGATTGCCGATAAATCTCTGGCCGCCCGCCGCGCATTTTCGCAAGAAGGGTTGCAGGAACTCGATGCGCTGCATGAGCGCCTGCTCGGTAATCTTAAACTGGCGATGTCGGTATTTTTCTCTGGTGATGTCACCAGCGCCCGGCGTTTGCGTCGCAGCAAACACCGTTTTCGCATTATGAACCGCCGCTACGCGCACGCGCACGTGGATCGCCTGCACCAGCAAAACGTGCAAAGTATTGAAACCAGTTCGTTACATCTGGGTCTGCTTGGCGATATGAAGCGCCTCAACTCGCTGTTCTGTTCGGTCGCTTATAGCGTGCTTGAGCAGCCGGATGAAGACGGCGAACGCGATGACTATTGAGGCGAACCTGGGTGAGTTAACGCCTGCCGCGTGTTGAGGTGCTGGCAGACCAGGAGAATGTTGCCTCGCTGTCGGGTTTATAAGCCTGTTGCTTACGAAGCTGGCGGGCTTTTTTTGCCGTAAGCTCGCGCTCGGCCATCAGCTTATCGATAAACTCTTTCTTCACATGGTTCGCTTCAGAATTGCTGAGCGGGCGTCCGTGCGCGATGCGGGCGCGATCGAGCAGCGTTTTCAGTTCTCGCTGCTCACTTTCCGTCATCTCTTTTTGCGTCAGTCTGGTCTGGGCCATGGGATTGTCTCCTGAGGAAGTGTATCGAGTGTACGCGACGAATGGCTGTTGTGCATGCCCCGTTTGCGATTAATCCGCCACAGAAACGCAATTCTGGAAAATGCCTCGCAAGACGGCTTTTATTCGAGTGACATCCGCGGTGCTCGCGGTAATATTCCGGCTGGTAGTCAGCGGTGTTATTTGCCCGCAGCGGTCGTACTGATTCAGTGGCCCGTTAATGCGAGGCGCGCGCTCCAGCTGGCGCCAAAACCATTGATATAATGGCTATCCAGGATCTGTTGTTTCGCATCGCTGCCCAGCCTCAGGCCGAGCGCATAGATTGTGGCATCATAAAGCGTTTCCTTGTCCTGGCATTGCAGGATAAACGCCAGGCCGCGCAGGTTTAGCGCCGGATCGGCGTCGATTTTTATTGATTGATGCTTAGGAAAATTTTTACAAATCGCTGTGGCGTATGTTTTGGCTTTCCCCTCTTCACCCCTATTATTGAGGATAGTGATAGCCATACCCAGCGCCTGGAGCCTTTCATCCCAGGATTTCACAGCGTCAATACTGGCAATGACCGAGAGCGCAGCATCGTTGCGTGTGGCGTTATATAAGTGCAGCTCCCTGGATTTTAGACGGTAGTCGGTATGGTAATTTTTGACGTGGTGAAGGGGGCCGGAGGGAGTATCCGCGCTGTCGGACGTTTCGCTTTGCTGCTTTCTCGCTTCAAAAGGGAGATAGGGTCGGTTTCGATAGCGGATAATGTTATGCATAGAAGTAAAGATTCTTGATACAGAATTGCCTGTATATTCGCAGGATGAATGAAATTTTTCTTTCAAAAAAGGTGCATTGTCCTGAATAAAAGCGCACAGGTTTCCCTGCGCGCTTTATCGCTTTTTCGCTTTTGCACCGCTACGGCATGTGCAGAACGTATTATTGCTGCTGACTCCAGCGGGGGTGATTTTTGTCAGGCTCAATAAGCATTACCAGACCTTTGAAACCCGTTCCCGGAACCGGGGAAATTGTTTGCAGGTGCTCAATGTTTTTTCTCTCTTTTACATTCCAGTATTGTTCAGTGTGCTCAATACGATATTTGTAGAGCCTTTTACCCGTTTGTGGATCTTTGTAATCCATGTATAAATGATTTTCCTGCGCTGAAGGGGAGTAAAATTCCTTCATACGGCTTGCTTTCAGGCTTTGATTGGATTTAAACAGTAATTCAACAGGAATGCCGGGGTGTTTTTCTTGCCAGTGGTTAAGGGTGCATATTTCCCTTTCGCTATCATACCATGATATAACTGACGCATGCTCGAAAGTTTCTACGCTATTATGATTCGCAAAAAACCTGTCATCATAAATATCATAAAGGTCATCTGTCTCAAGGGCATAAAAAATGATAATGCCTTTATCATTAATATTATTCTTCAGACAATCTTTGAATTCTATAAGATTTTCCGGACGAACCATTTCGACACTATAACCAATTTTCTCAGCTATTTTTTTCAGGGTCGTCGACTGCAAAATTTCCCCCTGCAATGACCCCTCTTCTTTTGCCATTTGCCTCAGGCTCACACCATAATGATGTTCCTTCAGAAGCGGCAGAGCATGTTTCCCCATGCGCTCAGCAAAATAAGCATCCAGCTGGCTTAAACTGACCAGTTTGCAATGCTCCCCGCGACGCGGAGCAATATGCTCTTGTTTAAAATGAATACCGGTTCCGTGAGTCGCTTCGTACAGTAACTCCTGGTTTCTGATTATCGGATTATACTCACTTAATTTTTGTTTCAGTGCGCGGCACTCGGTCTTTAATTTCTCATTCCGGTAATGCTCACGGCGGGACTGAACTTGTTTTTCCCGTAACTGGATGTGGGCATCGTCTCGCTTTTTAACAAGTTCAACGAGTTTACCTGGTTCCATAGGTGAGATATTTTTTAATACGCTGGAAATATCTTTCTCATATCCAGTATAACGTTTCTCAGAAAGCGGTGTTTTATTATTATCTTCTGCTTTCTTTTTGCCAACGGATGTTGAAATGCTCGCATTATTTTCGCGACTGATGTTATCGCTACCGTCCTGTTTCGACGCCCTGGGCGAAGAATCGGTAGCGGTGTTTTTATCTGAAGTTATGCTATTGCAATTATAAATAAATTTTTCGATCTGTTGTTTTAAGGTGGGCTTGTTTACCCAATTAAGAATATTTGTTAATTGGTTGACTACTTCTGCTGAACCTTCAGAATAGGGGATTCTGATATCTTTAAGGAAGATGTTTTGTGCTTCATTTCTTGATAGCTTGCTCGTTGAGTTGGTTATTTCTACCAGCCCGGCGAGTGTTTTTTTAGATAAAGAATCATTGTTTACCTTTTTAAACAATGCACTCGTTATGTTATCGCGATTAACGTCAATACGCGCAGAAGATTTAACAAAAACCATTTTAGCCTCTGAAAAAAGCGGCAGGGTAGAAAAATCTTAGAGAGGTATCTTTCAAAAAACGCCAGGGAGATCGGCGAAGCACTTTTCAGGCAGGTTATGTCATTGAAAAATAACCCGGCAAAATATTTATCGCCGGGAGATATTTTCGTCACTTATTCGAACAGATTATGATGCAGTTTCTGCACTACTTGTTCGGCTTCCGCGCCCGGAACCAGGAAGCAGAGGTTATGGCTGGATGCGCCATAGCAAATCATGCGGATGTTGAATGGCTCCAGCACGCCAAACACCTCTTTGCCGACGCCGCAGGCTTTTGACAGGTCGTTGCCGATAAGCGCGACCAATGCCAGGTTCTCTTCCACTTCAACGCGGCACAAAGAAGACAACTCGGTAAGCAGCGCCTGGGTCAGCAACGTGTCGCCCGTCGAGGTGGAACCGGTGGTGTCCAGCGTGAGCGCCACGCTCACCTCCGAGGTGGTTATCAGATCGACAGAGATATTATGCCGCGCCAGGATGCCGAAAACTTCTGCAAGAAACCCGCGAGAGTGCAACATATTCAGGCTATGTAACGTCAGCAGCGTTTGCTTGCGGCGCAGCGCCAGTGCACGAAACAGCGGCGGATGCGGCGTTTTGTTGCATACCAGCGTGCCGCCAGCTTTCGGGTCTTTGCTTGAGCCGACAAACACCGGGATGTCGCTGCGCACCGCAGGCAGCAGCGTTGCCGGATGCAGCACTTTCGCGCCGAATGTCGCCATTTCTGCCGCTTCTTCAAAGGCGATTTCATCAATACGTTTCGCTGCCGGAACCACGCGCGGGTCGGTGGTGTAAATGCCCGGTACGTCCGTCCAGATATCAACGCGCGCGGCGTGCAATGCTTCGCCCAATAGCGCCGCCGTATAATCGCTGCCGCCGCGACCCAGAGTAGTCGTGCGGCCTTTCGCTTCGCTACCAATAAACCCCTGCGTGATGGTCAGCCCGTCGGCCAGGCGCGGAGAAAGCAGCTGCTCAGCCAGACCGGAGAGGGCGGTAACGTCCGGCTCGGCGCGGCCAAAGCGATCGTTGGTGCGCATCACTTTACGCACATCAAACCACTGTGCCTGTACGCCGCGCTCGCGCAGTACTTCCACAAACAACAGCGTCGACATCAGTTCGCCGTGGCTTACCAGCTCATCCGTCAGCGCGCTGGACGTCGCAAGTGAAGCCGCTTCGGCAAGCGTAGTGATATTTTCCAGCAGGCGCTCAATCTCTTCACGAATCACATTCGGGGAGGAGAGTCGTTCCAGGATATCGAACTGAATCTTGCGAATAGCATCGAGTTTGACGAAGCGCTCGCTGGCTTCCAGCCCTTCGGCCAGCGCGACTAATAAATTGGTGACGCCAGCAGAGGCGGAGAGCACCACCAGGCGGGTATGAGCATCGGCAAGCACCACGTCGGCGCTGCGGTTCATTGCATCGTAATCGGCAACGCTGGTGCCGCCAAATTTGGCGACAACTAAATCAGACATAACTACCTCGTGTCAGGGGATTTTCTCTTCAGCCATGGCACAAGGAAAGAGCGGGTAACGGGGGTGGGCGCAGCAACGACTACGGTTCCCCAGAAGTGCTCCACCTTGTCTACTCGCTTTACGGCACGCCGTGAGAGCGGAGTATAAAACGCTCGACTGTGAACGTTTCGGGTGACAACCCAGAGGATTCAGCCTCTGTAGCCGATAACGCACGCGGCCAGCGCAGTGCGTTACCTCGGCGTTGCTCCCCCTTCGATGTTTTCTTCAGACTGGCTCCTCCAACACCGTACCTGGGCAACGCGCCTCTTCTGGCTTACGCCTGAAGGCGTAAGAAAGCCTGTTCAGAATTAATTTTTTGCCGGTGGGTTGTCAACGGTAAACGGTGAAAATAAGAGGAATTAATAATGGCCGGATTGTCATTAATAGCGACGGTTGACAAGAAATATTTCTCGCTATACCCTCGAATTAATGGTTTACGCAGACCTGTCAACCTGTAGACGAAGCTTGCTGGCGGCGTGTTTTTCTTCGCAATAATACCTTTGGCGGATTTCCATCCGGTTTTGTGTATACAGGTCGCAAAACAGTTACTGGGCGGAAATTATGTCAATTGACGATCTCAAAGCCAGCGCAATTCAACTCAAAGAGCACTTTCGGCGCTCGCTCTTATCCCCTGAATATCACCCGCTGCCGGTTATAAGTCAGCTCGAAATGCATGCCAGGCTTATTCGCAAGCAGTGCGGCGTTACCCGAACCCATGCCAAAGATATGGTGGCGTATTACCACGGTTATAGCGACTGGCAGCATTTACTGAACGGCGTGCGGCATCGGGCGCTGCCGAATATCCGCACGGATATAGCCTTTCCTGATACGCCGCAAATAAAACAGGATGTGGAAAATTATATCAGGCAACTGCCCGATGCGGTGCTGGCGGCGTTTGCGCGCCATACGCCGCAGGCTGATACCCTGCTAAAAGCGGTGCTGGAGAAACGCCCGGAACATCTTTTTGACGCCGAAGTCTCCTCGCTTCACCGCGCCTTTTTCCCGGAAGAGGAGTACGAGCCGGATACGAATGAAATCGTCACCGCGCTGCTATTTCGTGATAACTGTATCCTGTCGCGCCTGAAATATATGCGTGATAATAATCTGACCTCCACTAATCCGCATATTGAGAATTACCGCACCGGCTGGCGAACCTATTGCTATATCAATTTAAAAAATAATAACCAGGTCGATGTAGAGATTCGCGAGCTGGACAGTTATATATTCCCCTCGGCGCATCTGGAAAATTTCTTCACCACACCCTGGCATATTCCTTATATTTTCTCCCATCTTCAGCAAATGATGAATTCACTGCGTCGCGCCGGGTATCACGGCACGGTTGCTTTGCACAGGGTGAATAACGAAGGTCTGCTCGAATATTATCGCCACTATGGGACAGATGAACTGACCCGCTATAGCTGCGCCGATGTACCGTGGATAGATGAGCGGATCGCCGCACTTAACGAGGCGCTGATGGATGCAGGCGCCAGGGCGGTGAACACGACGGGCGGTTGCCTGGCGTTTGATTTTTAAGGGGACGAAAATGGACACGCTTTTTCCTTTATTCGCTCCGCATGGCATTCCCGGCATTGGTCTGCTGATCTTGTTTTGTCTTAGTCTCAAAATGGCGTCGAAAGTACCAGAAAGTGCGCGAGCGCAGGTGCACCATTTTCGCCTGCTGAAGCTGATTGTGCTGTCGGTTTGCGCGATTAGCCTTTTGAGTCTCTATTGGGGCGCGAGCGGTCGAGTCTAGCGGGCAAAAGCACAAAAATCATCGCAAATGACTCGGCAGGCGCTACAATCGACCACAGTCACAATTCTCAAATCAGAAGAGTATTGCTATGAAAAACATCAATCCAACGCAGACCTCTGCCTGGCAGGCATTACAGAAACACTATGATGAAATGAAAGACGTCACCATCGCTGAATTATTCAGCAAAGATGGCGATCGTTTTAATCAGTTTTCCGCGACGTTCGATGATTTGATGCTGGTGGATTATTCCAAAAACCGCATCACGCAAGAGACGCTGGACAAGCTGCTGGCGCTGGCGAAAGAGACCGATTTAGCGGGTGCTATCAAGTCGATGTTCTCGGGTGAGAAAATCAACCGTACCGAAGATCGTGCGGTGCTGCACGTGGCGCTGCGTAACCGTAGCAATACGCCTATTCTGGTTGACGGCAAAGATGTGATGCCGGAAGTGAACGCCGTGCTGGAAAAAATGAAGGCGTTCTCCGAAGCGATAATCTCCGGTGAATGGAAAGGCTATACCGGCAAGCCAATTACTGACGTGGTGAATATTGGTATTGGCGGTTCAGATCTCGGTCCGTATATGGTGACCGAAGCGCTGCGCCCGTATAAAAACCATCTGAATATGCATTTCGTTTCGAACGTTGATGGTACGCACATCGCCGAAGTGCTGAAAAAAGTGAACCCGGAAACCACCCTGTTCCTGGTTGCCTCTAAAACCTTCACCACCCAGGAAACCATGACCAACGCCCACAGCGCGCGCGACTGGTTCCTGAAAACAGCGGGTGATGAGAAGCATGTGGCGAAACACTTTGCTGCGCTGTCAACGAATGCAAAAGCGGTTGGCGAGTTCGGCATTGATACCGCAAATATGTTTGAGTTCTGGGATTGGGTCGGTGGCCGTTACTCTCTGTGGTCAGCGATTGGTCTTTCCATCATCCTTTCCGTCGGTTTTGACAACTTTGTGCAGCTGCTTTCCGGCGCGCATGCGATGGACAAACACTTTTCCACCACGGAGCTTTCGCAAAACCTGCCGGTTCTGCTGGCGCTGATTGGTATCTGGTATAACAATTTCTTTGGTGCTGAAACCGAAGCCATTCTGCCGTATGACCAGTACATGCACCGCTTTGCTGCGTACTTCCAGCAGGGGAATATGGAGTCCAACGGTAAATATGTTGACCGTAATGGCAACGTGGTGGATTACCAGACCGGCCCGATTATCTGGGGTGAGCCGGGAACAAACGGTCAGCACGCGTTCTATCAGCTGATTCACCAGGGAACGAAAATGGTACCGTGCGACTTTATCGCTCCGGCCATTACCCATAACCCGCTTTCCGATCATCACCAGAAATTGCTGTCTAACTTCTTTGCCCAGACAGAAGCGCTGGCATTCGGTAAATCTATCGATGTCGTTGAGCAGGAGTATCGCGATCAGGGTAAAGATCCGGCGCAACTGAGCCATGTGGTGCCGTTTAAAGTGTTCGAAGGCAACCGCCCGACCAACTCGATTCTGGTGCGTGAAATTACGCCGTTTAGCCTCGGCGCGCTGATTGCGCTCTATGAGCACAAAATCTTTACCCAGGGCGCTATCCTCAACATCTTCACGTTTGACCAGTGGGGCGTTGAGCTGGGCAAACAGCTGGCGAACCGTATTCTGCCGGAGTTGGGCGACAGCAAACCGGTTTCCAGCCACGATAGTTCGACGAACGGCCTGATTAACCGTTACAAGTCCTGGCGCGGCTAATTCAGTAAGACTTATACTAAGGCGTCGCGTTTGCGGCGCTTTTTTTTGCTGCGGTGAAATATTCAGAGGTGAGAAAGCGTAATAATAATAAATAAGCGATGCGTCGATTTTATTTACAGGCAAATAATTTCCCGGAGATGGCTTGTTTCTTGCCAGTTTTACCGATCAGGTTTATCTGAAAAATATGCAAGCCAGAATATCGGTAGCTATAAATTTTAGGACTAGCCTCATTGCTTCATCTTATCGTCATTATTTAATTATTTGATAAACATCACATTTCAGTAAATCCTTTAGTGAAACAAATCCTCGATTGCCAATTTTCCTAAAACGCAACCGCATATTTCCCGTGGCGTAATTCCATAGCTTTAGTTGTGTATACTCGATCTCGCCTGAATTTTTTCAGGTAAATCTCCATTCATTCAATGAAGGGAAATTGATATGAAGAAAGTACTGTGTGGCATTTTCGCCATATCCGCGCTTGCGGTGACTTCTGCGTATGCGGCTCCGGTGCAAGTCGGTGAAGCAGCAGGGTCAGCAGCGACCTCTGTTTCTGCAGGTAGTTCTGCAGCAACGAGCGCCAGCACCGTAGGTTCGGCAGTGGGTGTCGCTCTGGCGGCAACCGGTGGCGGTGATGGTTCCAACACCGGGACCACAACCACTACCACCACAAGCACCCAGTAATAACGGGTGCATTAACTATAACCACACTTCGGTGTGGTTATTTCGCCCCCTTTCGGAGAAGAGTCGTGAAGCGACCTGGAATTATACTGATTTGCCTGCTTCTTCAGGCATGTTCGGCCCATGTCAAGGGCCTGGGAACATCCTTATGGGAAAGTACGTTTGGCACACCGGGCGTGCATCTCACGGATGATGACATTCTGAATATGCCTTATGCCAGCCAGTACATGCAGCTCAATAATGGCCCGCAGCTATTTGTGGTACTCGCTTTCGCCGAAAACGGGCAGCAGAAATGGGTGACACAGGATCAGGCGACCATCGTGACGCAGCACTACCGCATCGTGAAAACGCAGCTCGGCGGCGATAACCTGATAGACGTCAATAACCTGGCATCAGACCCGCTGGCCAAACCCAATCAAATAATTGATGGCACAAGCTGGACGCGCACGATGGGCTGGACGGAGCATAAACAGGTGCGCTACGCCACCGCACGTTCAGAATTCCACTGGAATGGCACCGATACCATCACGCTGGCGGGCGATGTCACCGCCGTCAGAGTCCTCGAAGAAGTCGTTACCACTAACGAGAAAAGCTGGCGCAACCGTTATTGGGTGGATGACGAAGGCATAATCCGCCAGTCGGAGCAGTATCTTGGTGCGGACTGGTTCCCGGTAAAAACCACCCTGATTAAGGCGGCGAAAGCATGAACAAGCTCCCGGTAATCTCGCTGCTATTAAGCCTCGTCTCGCCGTTGGCTTTCGCTGCCGGCACGGTTGATGTCTACGCTTCGGGCGAAGCAAAACCCAAAACCTTAACCAACGCTGAGCGCCTTCTTGATCTCGTGGGGCAGCCCAGGCTGGCAAATAGCTGGTGGCCTGGCGCGGTGATTAGCGAGCAGCAGGCCACCGTTGAACAGCAGGCGCGACACCAGGCGTTACTGGCCCGCCTGAGCGCGCTGGCCGCAGATGAAAGCGGGCGTTCGGCGGCAGCGATTAACGCGTTACGCCAGCAATTGCAGGCGGTGAAGGTCACCGGCAGGCAGATAGTCAACCTCGACCCGGACTATGTCCGTACGCACCGACTGGCCAACCGCACACTTTTGGGGCAATACACCCTGTGGGTAGGGGCGCAGCCTTCGACGGTCTCTGTAATAGGCCTGGTTAGCCGCCCTGGAAACAAGCCCTTTACGCCGGGGCGTGATGTAGTGAGTTATCTCGATGAGATGGACTTGCTAAGCGGTGCGGAGCGCAGCTACGCATGGGTTATCTATCCCACCGGTAAAACACAGAAGGTGCCCGTTGCTTACTGGAACCGCCGCCATGTTGAACCAATGCCGGGTAGCGTGATTTTTGTGGGGTTTGCGCCGGGGCTGTGGAGCAATAAGTATGACGAGCTGAACGCCGACATTCTTCAGTCCCTGACGCATCGGATACCGGAATAATAATGAAAAAAACGTATGTATTAAGTTTCCTGGCGCTGGGAATCAGCGCCGCTTGTCACGCAGAATCATACCCGGACCCTGTCGGCCCGTCTCAGGGGGACTTCGGTGGCGTGGGTTTGCTGCAAACACCAACGGCACGTATGGCGCGCGAAGGCGAGATAAGCCTTAACTACCGCGACAACAACGAGTATCGCTACTACTCAGGCTCAGTACAGCTTTTCCCGTGGCTGGAAACCACGCTACGTTATACCGACGTGCGTACGCGCAAATATAGCTCTGTCGAAGCGTTTTCGGGTAATCAGACTTATAAAGACAAAGCGTTTGATCTGAAATTGCGCCTGTGGGAAGAGGGCTACTGGTTGCCGCAAGTTGCCATTGGGGCGCGCGATATTGGCGGTACGGGCCTGTTCGATGGTGAATATGTGGTGGCGAACAAGGCCTGGGGGCCATTCGACTTCTCTCTCGGCATCGGTTGGGGCTATCTGGGTACCAGCGGCAACATCAAAAACCCGCTGTGTACCTACAGTAACAAGTACTGCAACCGTGATACCAGTTATAAACAAGCGGGTTCAACGGATACCAGCCAGATGTTTCGTGGCCCGGCGGCGTTGTTCGGCGGCGTGGAGTATCAAACACCCTGGCAGCCGCTGCGCCTGAAAGTGGAATATGAAGGCAATACCTACGAGCAGGATTTTGCCGGTAAATTACCGCAGCGCAGTAAAGTCAACGTCGGGGCAATTTATCGCGTCACCGATTGGGCGGATATCAACCTGAGTTATGAGCGCGGCAATACCTGGATGTTTGGCTTTACCCTGCGTAATAACTTCAATGATTTACGCCCTTCGTACAATGATAATGCGCGACCGAAATATCAGCCGCAGCCACAGGATGCCATTTTGCAGCACTCGGTGGTGTCTAACCAACTTACCTTACTGAAATACAACGCCGGGCTGGCGGACCCGAAAATCCAGGCGAAAGGCGATACGCTGTATGTCACCGGTGAGCAGGTTAAATACCGTAACACCCAGGAAGGTGTGGAGCGCGCGAACCGTATCATTATGAATGATTTGCCGGAGGGTATCCGTACCATTCGCGTGACGCAAAATCGCCTCAATTTGCCGCAGGTGACGACCGAAACGGATGTCGCCAGCCTGCAAAGGCACCTTGAAGGAGAGCCTTTGGGTCATGACACGCAGCTGGTGCAAAAGCGCGTGACGCCTGTGGTGCCGGAAACGACAGAGCAGGGTTGGTATATCGATAAATCCACCTTCGATTTCCATATCGATCCGGTACTGAATCAGTCCTTTGGCGGCCCGGAAAGCTTCTATATGTACCAGCTTGGCGTGATGGCAACCGCCGACTGGTGGTGGACCGACCATTTGCTCACGACCGGTAGCCTGTTTGGTAATCTCGCAAATAACTACGATAAATTTAACTACACCAATCCGCCAAAAGACTCGGCACTGCCTCGCGTGCGTACCCAGGTGCGTGAATATGTGAAAAACGATGTTTACGTGAATAACCTGCAGGCGAACTACTTCCAGTATCTGGGCAATAACTTCTATGGGCAGGTGTATGCAGGCTATCTGGAAACCATGTACGGCGGGGCGGGTGCAGAGGTATTGTGGCGTCCGGTGGATGGTAACTGGGCGTTTGGTATTGATGCTAACTATGTGAAACAGCGTGACTGGCGCAGCGCCCAGGACATGATGAAGTTCACCGATTATAGCGTGAAGACCGGGCATTTAACCGCTTACTACACGCCGTCATTTGCTCAGGACGTATTGATTAAAGCGAGCGTCGGGCAATATCTGGCGGGGGATAAAGGCGGTACGCTGGAAGTGGCGAAGCATTTCGACAGCGGTATTGTGGTTGGCGCTTACGCGACTATTACCAACGTGTCGAAAGAGCAGTACGGGGAAGGCGACTTCACCAAAGGTGTCTATGTCTCTATTCCACTGGATCTGTTCAGCGCAGGCCCGACCCGCAGCCGCGCCGCAATAGGCTGGACGCCATTGACGCGTGATGGTGGTCAGAAGCTGGGGCGCAAGTTTGACCTGTATAGCATGACCAGTGATAAGTCACTGAACTTCCAGTAACGACGCTGAAAACAGGCTAAATAGATAAATGTGCGAAGGCCATAACAGATGGCTTTCGCACATTGCATTTTGCCGTACCTGCATGCCCGTAGCGCCTGATCCGCGCTACTCCAGATCAATAATATGGTGTTCCCGCGCGGCGGCAAACAGTAACCCGAGATGTTTATAATCAGCTTCTCTCACGCTCTCTTCTACCTCGCGTTTATACCTGCCGTCGGTGTCAAGATTCGCGACATGCTTAACAAACACGGCAAAACTATCCGCATTGGACATAATAAGATTTGCTTTCAGCATCGGGCTCTTTTTAATCATGTCCATCACTTCATTTGCGTCAGTCGGTTGTTCTATCCCCAGATAGCGATAAATGGTGGGGACATAATCGCCCCACAATACTGAGGATTTTATATCACTGGATTCGAGCAAATGATTAATTTGCCGCAGGCCGCGTTGTGCATCCTGAATATTAAGTCCGCCATCGGTATAATCTATTTCTTCCGGGGCGATATAGGTAATATCAAAAGTATCTGCGGCAATGTGCGATGATTCATGCGTTAAAATATGCTCCAGCATCATTTCGTTGCGATCAAATGATTTACGGTTGACCTCCATCTGCGGGTAACTGTCTCCCATAAGAAAAACCCGTCGGTAAGCATCGCCAGGGATAATAAAAGCGGCGGGAACGTACTGGAGATGCTCTGAACTTGCCATGGCACTTTTATATAAGCCAGGAAAACGTGGGTCCTCGATTTGTTTAGTGGATACGACGGCGATATTTTCATAATCCCGCTGGGACGATTCGATAATAAAATTACGCACGCGAGAAGTGTGAGTTTTAAAACGGGCAACGATTTGATTGAGGACATCCTCATCAGTCATATCAAAGGCAAAGGTGAAGTAATCATAAATTGATTGTTGATAAGTGGGGGTATTCAACTTAACCCATGCTGTATCAAGGCTGCTTTTGGCTTTTTCAATATTTCTTGCAGCCTGTACCCGAATATTTTTTATATAAACTGGCGTATGAATGCTGGCTTCGCCGTCGATATCAAGGCCATAGAAAATCTCATAGGGTTCTTGTTTAAGGAAAAAATCGATACAACCTTTTGCCATGGTATCGACTGTGCCGTAGTGCAAATAGACATGGGTTTCTTTGAGCGGTATAAACCCCTTAAGTACACGGTCAGGCTGCACCGCACCACCGTTAACTTGTTGATCGAATGCCCAATGTGCGGCGGGAGGCTTGTATTGCGTGAACTCACTGTTTAGGGAGGGAGTACCTCTGCCAGGCGCAACAGGTAACATACGTTGCTCGTCGGTTGCACGACCTATATACAGGTGGATATTTACTTCATCATCTGTAAATAATCGCGCAGCCGCTTCGATGATGGTTGCAGAAAGGGTAGATTTTGACCTGAGTTGAATAATGTTTTTATTATAGCGTCTTGCCATATGATAATAGTTAACATATTCATGACTCATCGGGGTAATCAAATAGTCTTCTGTTTCATCACCCGGATTATTCTCCTCTCTCGGTACGAATCGACTACTTAAAAGACCTTCAATATCGCCTTTATAAGGAATTAACTGCCCGTTTTTGTGCGTGTAATAAAGCACTTTAATATTGTCAGGCAGGGTGGTTTTTGTTTTTAGAATTTTCCCATGTCCGTGGATATAGACATCATGAGAAGCACCTTCAGGATGATATAAATTAAACCACGGATATTCGACACGCGTTATCCGGCCGGGTAAATGTGTAATTCTGTTAGCACCCGTAAGAATTAACAGATCATTATCTTTGTCAAATTTTAATATTGCTGAATAATCGGCTGCCGGGGCGGTGCTGACATAAACATCCATATCACTGTCATAGGTTAGTACATTACTGCGTGCAAAAGGCTGTTGCACCGGCGATAGCTCGCCGGTAACCGGATCGTAATAGTAAACCTGGCGAATCTCGCTGAACGAACCTATTGAAACTAACATACCGCTTGGGCCAATAAACTCAACAGGATAATATTTATTGTGCCATTTAAATAACATCTTACCTTCAGTGGTGCTGTAGATATATTTATTGCCAGGCAGCTCGCGTGTAATCGTTTCTTCAGCGCTGAATGCGGTAAGCGAGCCGACATCTACGGTTGCAGAGGTCATCGCATCGGTAATCTGCACTTTTTCGGCAGTAGATTTTACTATGCCGCGGTTTTTACCGTATTTTTTAACCCAGGGATGCAGAATGGACATTTCCTGTTCGCTTGAAGAAATAAGATAATGAATATCCTGCGTCATTAAGGTTAATAATTCATCAGAGTTGAGCGTGATCTGTGCCCGCAGGCCAGGGTCAAAGCGCAGCATATAACTGAATTTTCGCCAGTCTACCGGCATATCAATGAGTTTTTCGATATGGGAACGATACAGAGGCGAGTTCTTCAGGTAACGCAAAATAACCTCTCGCATACGCGGTATGTTTTCTGCTCTGGTTGTTGACGATTTTACTGTATTTTGTATGGAACGATATGCATCTTTAATATTAATAAAAATGCCGTTCTTTCTGGGAATATCAACAATATGGGAAGCTTTTCCCGTTGCACCCAGCGCGGCAGTAAGGATGGCCCCGGTTAAATCATGTGTATCAGTTAATTTCGCATTTTCACCAATATCCAATAGATCGATATTAATATAGATATGTTCTTTATCGCCGATAAAAACCGCTGAGTCTGTTGTTCTTGTGTATAAAGGATGCTGATGATTAACATCATCCACTACGGTCATCAATTTTATGATGCGATAGTTTATTTCATCTTTGGCATTGACGAGCCGTGAAAACAATGACAATTCGACTTTTCTGATAAAGTCTGTGTCACTTTTTTTCATTATTTCTGTTAAATAATCTTCGGTGATGGGATGGTTATAATGGCTAATGCGGAGCGAGTTCATAACGCGCGGAAGCATCGTCTGGCGTAAGTAATCAAGGCTCCTTTTGACAAACCTTATGCTGTCCTGAACGTAAGGGCTGGATTGTGCTGCTGGTGTATTAAGTCCATAAATGTGAATCGAATACTGGTTATTTTTAAGCACCTGCTGTGAAAATAATGTTTTTTTAGCGGCATCGTCAAGCGCAGCCCCGGATAAAGAAAACTCAGGTACAGTTGTAATCTCAATAGGCTGCTCGACATAGGTATTTTCTGATATCTGGGCTTCATTTGTCAGTTTTTCGAGAAGCTCAATATATTCCATATCGTGAAACAGCGTCTTTTTATTATAAATAACGGCCTCTTCCGGGCTGACTTTTAACTTCTCCGCAATAAAAGTGGATAAATCGACCATTTTAATTGAGTTACTATCATCGTACATAACGATGGTGGCAACGTTTTTTTCTGCACGGTAGAAATCACTGCGGCCTGTCACTCTGATACAGGGGAAACCGGTTGGGTTTTCTCCCGTGTCTTTTGTTTCAATTATCCTGGCGTTAAAATAATTATTGGAATATTTGAAGTAATATTTTTTTGTTACTTTATCCTGATATAAAAAAGGAATATCGCCGGTTCGGGTTTCAACGAGCCTTTCCCTTTCAGGAACCGTGTCAAGCGCCATTCCATCGTGTACATCCTGAACCAGCTTTTTGCTAAGTCCTGACTCGATCATAATATTAGCACCAGGGCAGGAACTCCCGCCGCCTGGTGTTCTTGCAACCCGACAAGAGGCAATGTTTTCATATTTATAAAGCGTCTCTTCTACCTCTTCACGAATACGAAACCAGGTGTTCTTATCCAGCCAGAGTTTTATATCTGAGCCTGCGTTATCCGTGTCTTTTCTAATAATATGCATCTCTCTGTCGGTATGAAAACGTACCGCAAACTGCTCTTGATTAATGATAAACGCGCTGGCTGACCGGTCTGGCGTAGAATAAAGCCCGGGCGCAATGCGTTCAGGAAAACTCGCGTCGGCGAATAACGCTTTACTGTGCAGGATCGGTAGTACATCGGCCTCTATGCGAAATGCTGTTTCTTTTTCTCTAATTAATTCAGTTTTGGCCGGAAATAAAATATCGGTTCCACCTTCTAATATAAAATAGCCATTTTTATATCTAACCACGCCTCCTTCGTAGTCCGGCAGTTTATAGATTATATCTTCACTTTGCCTGTTCAGCTTTTCGACACGATAATATTTATAGTCTTTCTTAATAAAAGCATCACCAAAGATATCGTGACTAACCCCATCTATTTTACGGATGGCACCGAAACTGTTTTGTGGGAAAAAGCTTTTCTCTTTTTTGTTAGTAAGCAAGATTTCAAAGTATTGATCCATCTTTGCTGATTTTCGCTCAAAATCCCAGCCAGACTCATCGTGGATAAGTAACCGCTGCTCTTGTTGCGGCATCAATTCACTGGTCGTATAAGCGACGGCCTCGGCACCGATATATTCCAGCCGGGCAGGAATAAACTCCATGTCTGTAAAAACACCTGTTATATCATCTCTGCCGTTGATTTTGATGGTAAACATTTCATTGTTTTCCGCCTCTATCACCACATCATCAGGAAGCTCAGCAAGAGGCAGTTTAAATTTATTTTGATTTCTTTTGTTCTCGTCCCGAACTTCCTGATCGATATCCTCATCAAAATACCAGCGGTCTTCCTGCTGGTTGAATTTTATTATACGGCTTTGTCCCTTTTCATTTTGCACCATAGGTTCTTCGTCATAGCTGGTCTGAAGTGGGTATTCTTCTCCTTCCACCTTGACATAAATTTCATTATTACGAATATATGAGAATCGAGTGTCGAATGAAGCAGAGCCTGAATTTCCTCGCGTTATTTTACTGCCGGACTTTCTAAAAATACTGGAGCGGGCTGTGCCTTTGAGCGTGGGGACTTTAACATTGAATATAGACATGACTTGCATCGCGGCATTAAGGAAATAATAAAACCTGTCTTTTAGTGTAATTTCTTTCCCTTCTAAATCATCCGCTATCATTAATAATAACGGGCCTACTATCATTCTAAAAATATATAACAGTCGTAACTGGGGAGCCATCATCATTATCAAATCGACTATTGCATCGAATGCGGTCGTTCTGTCTTCCAGCCACCAGGCTTCTTCGGCGGTGGGACAATCACCTCCTCTTATATCAATATACTCAGTCTCCTGTCGTGCCAGGGCGCTGGCGGTGATAGGACTTTGTAGCGCCTGCCCGATATATCTGAGTTCTTCTGCAAGTGTAAGGTCTTTTTCACCCAGGCAGCTAAGCTCCGGGATCTCGACTCTTATTACGTTGCCACGGCCTGGCACATACACTCTGGTTTCGGGCGATGGCTCTCTGGTCTGGCTCGTCTGCGCGCCGGGAAGAAAAACGTCATCGCGAGAATCTGGCTCAAATCTCTCTCCTTTGTTCTTATCCTGAGCTTCGGGCTTAACGAAAAACTTAGCGCCTTCCCGGTGCATATGGACATCAGTTGGCAAGGGCGTGGTTTCAGAGCTGATGGCCGTGAGCGATGAGGGCGCAGGGAATGTGGTGGACGTATTTTGCTGTGGCATAGTGGTGCTCGTAGTCGTATTCACGTCCGGAATACCGAGGCCAATTCCGATACCAGCACCGGCAATCGCACCGTAACCTGCTATTTGGCTATTCAGGTCGGGAATGACGGGCGGCGGGGCAGGGATCGGAGGAGCCGGGGGGACAGGCAGAAGAGGTGGCCCTGGGGGGAGGGGCAATGGAGCGGGAAGCGGGCTGCCTGGTTTTGACGGCGGCTTTTGCGGGGAAGTTTCTTCTGGTATTTGCCGCTCATCAGGCGAGTTATCTTCGGGGATTTCCTGCTCGTCAGGCGTATTATCTTCTGGCACCTGCGGTTCATCGGGCGAGTTTTCTTCAGGCACTTTCTGCTCGTCGGGGGACTTTTCCTCAGGTTTCTGTTGTTCGTCAGGAGAATTATCTTCGCGGATCTGCTTTGATTCATCTGAGGAGTCTTCTTTACGTTTTTGATCAGTCTCCTCAGACGACTCCTCTTCCACCTCTTCTGACGTCTCCTGTGTCTGATTTTCTGAACTCTGTGGTGAATCTATTGGTTTATCCGCTTTTGTGCCCTTACCTTCGCCGGGGCCTGAGACGGGTTCGCCATTTGAACGGGTGTCAGAAGATTGCCCTTGTTGCTGCGTATTTGCTGGCCTGGTTTCTGAATTGGCGGGTTCCTGCCGGGGCTGCTTGTGTGGCCCGTGTGGATGATCGGGAAGGTGCCAATGGTGATGTGTTTCCAGAGCAAGCGTTGTGGCCGAAGGTGTGGAGGTTTCAGTGGTTGTTGATGTTGTTTGGGCAACCGGCAGCGTTATATCGCTGGCGCGAAGCGCGCCATAGTGCTTCAGCCACTCCTCTGCTCCAGCGAAATGCCGACCGCTTGTGGCCAACAGGAAATAGCTATCAAGGGAGAGCAGAGAGAGCAAAGAGGGGGTGTTCACAAACAGATGTGCTCTGTACGCCGGGTCATATTTCGCCAGGTATGCCAGCTTTTCTGGCTTCAGCAATGTCTCTGTTTCTGAATTATAGGGCGGGACACTTTGCAGGTATTTTTTACTTATCATCTGAATAGAGTGCTGCTGATCCGGCGTTAGCTGATTCTGTTTCAGAATATCAACCATGGCTCGCCGGGTATCCCCCACAGGCGGGAATATACCGTTATTTTGCCTGAGCGAGCTAAATGCGCATTCCACATCTGCAATATTTATGGATGCTGAAAAGAGTTCAGTAGCCAGTCTAAGTTGTGCTTTATCTTCCAGGTTTATTTTATGCGTATTAATATAAAAAATACTGGAGGATGGTGCCATAAAAACGCTATTGCCATGGTGTTTTTCCTCTTGTCTTAAATAAATGTTTTCGCCGCCAAGTAAATAAATATTTTCAGCTCTCAGCCAGCTGTCAATCATTCGCAGGCGATCACACCACTCGACAGATATAGCCGATAATAACTCATCATTCGCCTCAGGCAGAACCTGGTGTAAATAAGGTTGCAGAACGGGCCATGTAGGCGTGTCATAGCGGATCGATTCAATCAGTAACGGTAGCATTTGCTGTTTGATAAGGTGCAGCGTGCCATTTATTGCCCGCTGTATTTTTTGCCTGCCGGGGGGAAGGTGATCGTCAGTGAGCCTGAATAACTCAAGTCGTGTTTCGCTTACTCGCGGGGGGTAAAGCCTGTTTTTGATCTGTGCGGCGTGCCCGGTGTTGCCCCATATAAGGTCCTGTTTTAGTGGAACGATACCGGGCGGCACGACAGAAAACTTGCCTGTGGCTAACACTGCGCTGGCGGCTTGCGCCACAGAAGTCATATCGCTGAATTTGCTCCATTCCTGATGATCACAATACAGCGCGGCGATACCCTTGCTGATGTGTAATTTTTCAGCCAATAAGCTGGCAGGGGTTTTTATTTCGACGTGGTCTGTTTTTTTCTCCATCACCAACGAGGCAATTAACTCTTGCTGGCTATAAAAACTTTCGCAGGCGAAAACATTCACACGGCTTAGCCCGGTTGGATTATCTCTGTCATTAGCATCTGATAACGTCGCCGGAAAATAGTTGCCGTTATATAAAAAGTAATGTTTGTTAGCCTGGGCGTCGAGCCAGATAGCGGGTAAGGCAAGTTTATCTGGTTGGATGAGTTTTTTTCTTTCTGCGGGTAAAGAGAGCGCCCTGCCCGTATCAATATAATCGTTAAGTTTCTGGTAAAGTTTGGTTTCTATATTATCAGGTTTATTAAAATACTTTGTGTTAAGTACAGTGTAAGGAATAGTTGTCGGCGTGTTTCGCACCCGCAGTAGCGTATTTCCCGCCAACCACAAAACAATATCCTGCTGTCGGTGGTATGGGTTATGCTTATTCTCCACGCGAATATACCCCCCACCATATTCCCGTACGGCATATTTCCGATCGTTGATAACCAGCATGGTGGAGTAATCGTCGTCCTCAGCCAGACCCGGATGATAATCGCGCAGATCCTCCAGCGGTTTTGCCTGCGTGGTGAGCGCTTTTTTTTGCAGGTAATCCAGCGCTGCCGCTTCAATCATAAACGGCCCGGATGAGATAACGGTATTGCTGACGCTGGCAGTATCCAGCGCAAAAATCATCTCCTCGGCGCTTTGTAGCAGCATCACGCCGTTTTTATATTCTGCGCGCGCCCCGGCATAATCTATCAGCGTTATCGTTTGACCCGTACCCTTTACGCACTGCGCGCGAAAGTACTGGTTATCCTTTTTCAGCCAGCGTCTACCTGCCCTGTCGATACACTGCTCGTCCGCCTCGTGAATAGCGCCGATAGCTTTCTCGAAGTCGTTATTTTTCCCCTTGTCTGCGCTGCTCAGCAGGGCATTCAGGTACGCATCCATGCGCGCGGAGGGGCGCTCAAACGCCCAGCCATAATCTCCCCTGACCAGCAGATGCCGCTGATGCGTGTATTCATCACCCCTGTTGATATAGGTTTCACCCTTCACATTACCGGGCGACCAGACCGGGAGAAAGTTACCGGCGATAAATAACCCACGGGTATGTATCCAGCCACTGGAAGTGATTCCTGCACAATCCTGTTCGGGGTAATAATCCATGGTAAATTTGTCGGGCAGGTTGATTAGCCTGAGGCGATAGCGCTGATTAAAATCTCGCGCCTGGGCGGAATACCCCTGGTTGTCGGCTTCATTAACATACTCCCAACTGCCTGTGCGCTGGTTATAGCGGATGAAGAAACAACGCCCCTTTGCATCTGTGATATACGGTGTGCCATCCGGCCTGACCTTTAAGGGATATTCGTGCTGATAGAGCGGGACGTAGCCCTGCCCATCCTGTGCAGTAAACCGCAAGGCGAGCGGGGCGTTGTCCTCTGCCGTACGTTCGCGGCGGTAAAGCTGCAAATGCTCGCGGATACTCAGCGTGGAAAGCGTCACATTAACCAGCCGGGTAAGTTGCTGCGCCAGTGCGGCTTTGTCCATATCACGCCCCCCGGCGCTGGCTATGAGCATCTCCAGCAGCGGAGTGATAAGCAGCTGATCCGGCGCGACTCCCCGGATACCGGGAAAGCGAATCAGCAGGTCGTCCCGTATCGCCTCGACCATGGCGGTACGTTCCCTCTGGCGAGCGGCTGCGATGGCGCGTGTTCCCGCAAACGAGTGGGTGAGGGAATCGGCCAGCGCAGCAGGCTGTGGCAAAGCGGGTGCGGTATTATTATTTGACGCTTCCTCATTAGCCGTTAAGCGGCGAGTCATCCCCCAGGCCAGTGCGCCGGCGGCGGAAAACAGCGTCAGCGCGACGCCCGCCTTTAACCATAAGTGGGACGGTGCGGCCTCCGCCGTTTGCGCCTCCAGGCATTGCGCTAAAGCCATTTTTTCCGGCAATGCCGGTTGCGTTCGCGGGGAGAAAAAACGGGTCAGCCAGTGCTGAGGTGTACGGTTCACCGCCGAGTGAGTGACCGAACTCAGCTCTTTCATCACCAGCGGGTGATAGTCACGACGCGGCGGCTCCGGGTGCGAAGCGGGCTGGATATAATCACGCTCAACGGGCAACATGTTTGGCATAGCGCCTCCGACAGATCCTTCTGTCGGGTAACCATACGCGCTGTTGTGTGCCAGGTGCGTACAAAAAACAATCAGTTTACAGTTGGGCCGGGTTTATAGATAACCGTTATCACGAACGGCTATTTACAGTGATGGGTATAGCTGCCATAACCCATTGTGCTCAAAAGCGGCGCGTCGTCGGGATGGGCCTTCCGTAGTGTAAGGATTCTTTTTGTGCTTCCTGAGCAGGTTAAAACGCATGCCATATCATCATGGGAAAGGAGAAAACATAAGTAAAAAATGTAGATCCAGATCACGTTTTCGCGTTATACACTGTAGCCTGCAAATTCCTGAACAGAGGTGCTGGTATGACGCCGTTAACACGACCACGCGTTGAGTTTATTTCGACCATTTTGCAGGCCGTGCTTAACCTCGGTCTGCTAAGCCTGGGCCTGATTCTGATTGTTTTTTTGGGCAAGGAGACGCTGCATCTGGCTGATGTGCTGTTTGCGCCGGTACAGACCACGAAATATGAGCTGGTGGAAGGCCTGGTGGTCTACTTTCTCTATTTTGAGTTTATTGCCCTGATCGTGAAGTATTTTCAGTCAGGCTTACATTTCCCGCTGCGTTATTTTGTCTACATTGGCATCACGGCCATTGTGCGGCTGATCATTATCGATCATGACTCCCCGATGGATGTGTTGATCTATTCTGCGGCGATCCTCTTGCTAGTAATAACGCTGTGGATCTGTAATTCGTCGCGTTTAAAGCGTGAATAAAAAAAGCGGTCGTAAAAGACCGCTAAGTACATCACAAGTTAGTCGGGAAAAACGAGGGTGCAGTGGCTACGCCCCTTATCTTTTCGGCAAGAACCTTTGCTCTTGCTTAAACGACGCAGGGCGCAATAACGATGAAACTTAACCTTTTACGCCTCCCGCCGTCAGGCCGTTAACCAGCCAGCGCTGGGCGAGCAAGAAGACTAACGTAATCGGAATAGCAGACAGCACGGCCGCCGCGGCAAAATCCCCCCACAGGTAGTTTTGCGGGTTAAGGTATTGCTGCATACCCACCGCCAGCGTATAGCTATCAACATCCCGCAGCAGCAGCGACGCGACCGGCACTTCGGTGATCGCGGCGATAAACGACAAAATAAACACCACCGCGAGAATCGGCACCGACAGCGGCAGCAGAACCAGGCGAAATGCCTGCCACGGTGTTGCGCCGTCCAGCGCCGCCGCTTCTTCCAGCGAACCGTCGATGGTTTCGAAATAGCCCTTGATCGTCCAGACATGCAGCGCGATCCCGCCCAGGTAAGCAAAGATCACTCCGCCGTGGGTATTCAGCCCGATAAACGGAATGTACTGGCCCAGACGATCAAACAAGGCGTACAACGCAACCAGCGAGAGCACCGCCGGGAACATCTGAAAAATCAGCATCCCTTTGAGTAACGAGGATTTTCCGCGAAAGCGCATGCGGGCAAAAGCGTATGCGCAGGTCGTGGAGAGCACGACAATCCCGACGGCGGTAATACCGGCGATTTTTACCGAGTTCCACAGCCACAGCAGCACCGGGAAGGGCGGCGGGGTCACGCGCCCGTCGGCATGCTCCACGCTAAAGCCCAGCGCCAGCCGCCAGTGCTCCCAGGAGATTTTCTCCGGGATCAGGCTACCGGTGGCAAAGTTACCTTCACGCAGCGATATGGTGACGACCATCAACAGCGGGAACATGATTGCGGCGATAAACACCAGCAATAAAAAATGGGTGAAAAAGAGCCTGAGTTTTTGCGACTTCGCTTGCACCATAGCCATAACGCGTCCTCCTTAATCAAATTTCATGCGTGTCGCTTTCAGGTTGACGATAGCCAGCAGGCCAACCAGCAGGAATATCAGCGTGGCGATGGCGGCAGCTAGCCCGAAGTCCTGACCGCCGCCGCCCTCAAAGGCGATGCGGTAGGTGTAACTCACCAGCAGGTCGGTATAGCCTGCTGGCGTGGTCGTGCCGATACGGTCCGGCCCGCCGTTGGTCAACAGCTGGATCAGCACAAAGTTGTTAAAGTTAAAGGCGAAGCTGGCAATCATCAGCGGCGTTAATGGTTTTATCAGCAGCGGCAGCGTGATGCGGAAAAAGTTCTGCATCGGCCCCGCGCCATCCATCGCTGAGGCTTCATAGAGATCGTCAGGGATCGCTTTGAGCAGACCCATGCACAAGATCATCATGTAGGGATAACCCAGCCAGGTGTTGACTATCAGGATCATCGCTCGCGCGGTGGTCGGATCGCTAAACCACGCTGGTTTCAGGCCGAACAGCGCGCCGAGCATCAAGTTGATCTCACCGAAGCTTTGGTTAAACAAACCTTTAAAAATCAGTATTGAGATAAACGACGGCACGGCATAGGGCAGGATCAACAACACGCGATAGATGGCTTTACCTTTGAGCGACTCCCACTGCACAACACACGCCAGCACCATGCCAACGGCGACCGTCAGCACCACGGTGAGCACCGAGAACACCACCGTCCAGATAAAAATAGCGACAAACGGTTTTTGGATCCCCTCGTCCGTAAAGACGCGGGTAAAGTTCCCCCAGCCGATGGTAACGGTATAACCCGGGCTGAGTTTTTCATCGCCCCATGTCCCGTCAGCGTTGATGGCCTGATAGAAGCCGATGTCGTTATTTGGCCGGTACTTGACGCCGCTCTGGTTGTTTAACAGCGTGCCGTCTTCCTCGCGTTGATAGAGCGGGCGCGTGCCGGAGAACTGGCGCAGCGAACTCATGGCAACGCGGCTCTCATCTGGCAAAAGCGCGGTGAGCTGATTTAGCGCCTGGCGGTTTTGCGTAATAATGCGCAGATTTGCGCGCTCGCCTGCGGGCAGCGCCGCGACCTCTTTTAACTTTATTTCTTGTACACCGCCGGGGTTGAACGCGTCTGAGAGGTAATTTTTACCGCTTTCACCGTCGGTCAGCGCCAGCTGCCACGCGTCGCCCGCCGGGTATAACCCGAAGTTATAGGCTTTGCCCGCCTGATAAGTGCGGTCGAGTAACACCTGCTCGGCGCGCTCCTGGGTAAGCTGGTTGGTGCTGCTGTAGTTGGTAAACGCAATCGCGATAGTACAGATGAGCGGGAAGAGAACAAACAGTCCCATGCCAGCAAGACCTGGGTAGACGTAGCGCCAGGCATACGCTTTACGGTTGGCAAAAATATACAGGCCCACGGAGCTGAGGATCAGCGTGGTAATCGCAAAAAGGTATTCGCCCTGGATATACATCAACACAACAAGGTATGCCACCAGCAGCCCCAGAAGGGTAATAGCGGCCCATGTAAACAGCGGGCTTTGCCACCAGTGGCGCTTTCTAACAATATCCATGGGGAATTCCTCCTCTACACCGCATTCTTCGTGCGCCCCAGCCGGAGCGATGAGAGCACTTCATCGTGCCGCTTTGGTGCAGCACGAAGAATGCGGTGTATACAACATGTTCAGTTCACCTTATCCCCTTGCGGGGATAAGGAATGAAAAGGCTTACTTAGTAATACGACCTTCAGCGTCTTTCAGTGCGGCATCCACAGTCTGGCGGCCACTGACTGCGTTGATAACAGCGGTGCGGGTGGCATACCAGAAGGCTGACATCTGCGGGATGTTCGGCATGATTTCACCTTTTTGCGCGTTATCCATTGTCGCAGCAATGCGCGGGTCTTTGGCTAACACATCCTGGTAGGATTTCAGCGCCACAGCGCCCAGCGGTTTGTCTTTATTGACCTCTTCCAGCCCCTGGTCGGTCAGCAGATAGTTTTCAAGAAACTCCTTCGCCAGTTCTTTGTTCGGGCTGGCGGCGTTAATACCTGCGCTCAGCACGCCGACAAACGGTTTAGACGGCTTACCGTTAAAGGTTGGCAGTGGTGCCACACCGTAATTGACTTTACTCTTATCGATATTGCCCCACGCCCACGGGCCGTTAATGGTCAGCGCCGTCTCGCCTTTATTGAAAGCGGCTTCCGCGATGGAGTAATCCGTGTCGGCGTTCATGTGTTTGTCTTTAATCAGCTTCACGAGGAAGCCAAGCCCTGCTTTCGCGCCGTCGTTATCAACGCCGACGTCTTTCACATCGTATTTGCCGTTTTCAAGCTTGAAGGCATAACCACCGTCGGCTGCGATCAGCGGCCAGGTGAAGTACGGCTCTTGCAGGTTGAACATCAGCGCGCTCTTACCTTTCGCTTTCAGTTCTTTATCCAGCGCCGGGATCTCTTCCCATGTCTTCGGCGGGTTGGGTACGAGGTCTTTGTTATAAATCAGTGACAAGGACTCTACCGCAACCGGGTACGCAATCAGCTTGCCGTTGTAACGCACGGCGTCCCATGTGAAAGGATAAATTTTGTCCTGAAAGGCTTTTTCCGGCGTGATTTCTGCCAGCAGGCCTGATTGCGCGTAGCCGCCGAAGCGGTCATGCGCCCAGAAAATAATATCCGGGCCGTCACCGGTTGCGGCAACCTGCGGGAATTTCTCTTCCAGCTTGTCCGGGTGCTCCACCGTGACTTTGATACCGGTGTCTTTCTCGAATTTTTTACCCACTTCGGCCAGGCCGTTATAGCCTTTGTCGCCGTTTATCCAGATAACCAGCTTACCTTCTTCGATTTTGGCGAGGGCAGAGGCGGAAAACATCATCGTTGCCACTGCGGACAGTGCAAGGATGCGTGCGCCTGTTTTGATTTTCATATATCCCGTCCTTTAGGTGATGTGCTCGTGGATACGCTCAGCGTGGTTTGTCCGGATTAGTCTCTCCATTTGGCAAGCGCTTCTCATCATCCTTACCCCTACGCCCCTGGGATGATTTGTGTGACCTGTGTTACATAATTTGATGTTATGTGTGTCAGCGCACATAAAATCGCGCTGTGTTTTGCAAAGCCTGTCACGAAAATGCCCGCAGAGCGCCCCGCAATGGGGCAGACGCGTCCTTCTCATCCTCCCGCCTCCTCCCCCATAAAAAACCAGGGGGGTGGAGGATTCGCCCCTGTAATAGATGCCGCATAGTCGACCCACATTGAATGTTTCTGTTGGTGACCGGTTGTAACGAAGGGAGAAGGGCATGGCGAGCGTACAGCTGCGTAATGTAACGAAAGCTTGGGGCGACGTAGTGGTGTCAAAAGACATCAATCTCGACATTCACGAGGGTGAATTCGTGGTGTTCGTGGGTCCATCAGGCTGCGGTAAATCGACGCTGCTGCGCATGATTGCCGGACTGGAGGACATCACCAGCGGCGAGCTGTTGATTGGCGACACGCGCATGAATGATATTCCCCCGGCCGACCGTGGCGTTGGCATGGTGTTTCAGTCGTACGCCCTCTATCCGCACCTGTCGGTGGCGGAGAATATGTCCTTCGGTCTGAAACTGGCGGGCGCGAAAAAAGAGACCATTCAGTCTCGCGTCAGGCAGGTGGCAGAGGTGTTGCAGCTGGCGCATTTGCTGGATCGCAAACCGAAGGCGCTGTCCGGCGGGCAACGTCAGCGTGTGGCGATTGGCCGAACGCTGGTGGCTGAGCCGCGCGTTTTCCTGCTTGATGAACCGCTCTCCAACCTGGATGCCGCGCTGCGTGTACAGATGCGCATTGAGATCTCCCGTCTGCACAAGCGCCTGGGCCGCACGATGATTTACGTCACCCACGATCAGGTGGAAGCGATGACGCTGGCCGACAAAATCGTGGTGCTTAACGCCGGGCGCGTGTCGCAAATCGGCAAACCACTCGAACTCTATCACTACCCGGCGGATCGCTTTGTCGCCGGTTTTATCGGCTCGCCGAAGATGAATTTCCTGCCGGTAAAAGTGACGGCGACCGCCATTGACCAGGTACAGGTTGAGCTACCGAACCGCCAGCGCGTCTGGCTGCCGGTGGAGAGTACTAAGGTGCAGGTGGGCGCCAATATGTCTTTGGGCATCCGCCCGGAGCACCTGCTGCCGTGTGATATCGCGGATGTCACGCTGGAAGGCGAAGTTCAGGTCGTAGAACAGCTTGGTCATGAAACACAAATCCATATCCAGATCCCCGCAATACGTCAAAACCTGGTGTACCGCCAGACTGACGTAGTGCTGGTAGAAGAGGGTGCCACATTCGCTATCGGTTTACCGCCGGAGCGCTGCCATCTGTTCCGTGAAGATGGCTCCGCCTGCCGCCGGTTACATAAAGAGCCGGGCGTTTAAGCATTCCACAAACTTACACAGCTCTCTTCGTGCGGTGGCACGGCGGCAAGTGAAACGCAGCCAACGAGGACACGGCGCAAAAGGTGGCGTGTAAAAAGAAAAGCAATGATCTCAGGAGATAGAACGATGATTACTCTGCGCAAACTTCCACTGGCTATCGCCATCGCAGCGGGCGTTATGTCTGCTCAGGCAGGTGCCGTTGATTTCAAAGGTTACGCACGTTCCGGCATCGGCTGGACCGGCAGCGGCGGCGAGCAGCAATGCTTCCAGGCCACCGGTGCGGGCGCAAAATACCGCTTGGGTAACGAATGCGAAACCTATGCAGAATTAAAACTGGGTCAGGAAGTGTGGAAAGAGGGCGATAAAAGCTTCTACTTCGACACTAACGTGGCGTACTCCGTAGCACAACAAAATGACTGGGAAGCAACCGACCCGGCGTTTCGTGAAGCCAACGTGCAGGGTAAAAACCTGATTGACGCGCTGCCAGGTTCGACTATGTGGGCCGGTAAGCGCTTCTACCAGCGTCATGACGTGCATATGATTGACTTCTACTACTGGGATATTTCTGGTCCTGGTGCCGGTCTGGAAAACGTAGACCTGGGCTTTGGTAAGCTATCTATTGCGGCGACACGCTCTACAGAAGCCGGTGGTTCTGCGACTTTCGCCAGCAACTCCATCTATGATTACACCGAAAAAACCGCCAACGATGTTTTCGATGTGCGCTTAGCTGAATTAAACACTAACCCAGACGGTAAGCTTGAATTAGGCGTGGACTATGGCCGCGCTAACGAGCGTGATGGCCAGTATTTGTTTAATGACACCAAATCCAAAGATGGCTGGATGTTCACTGCCGAGCACGTTCAGAGCATGCTCGGAGGTTATAACAAATTCGTTGTGCAGTATGCGACCGATGCGCTGACTTCCCAGGGTAAAGGCTTGTCCCAGGGCTCTGGTGTCGGTATTGATTCTAATGTTGCTCGCAACATTGCTGCTTATAACGCCAACAATAACGGCCACCTGCTGCGTATCCTCGACCACGGTGCTATCTCGCTGGGCGAGCGCTGGGATCTGATGTACGTCGGTATGTATCAGGATATCGACTGGGATAACAACAACGGTACCCGCTGGTGGACTGTTGGTGTGCGCCCGATGTTCAAATGGACACCGATCATGAGCACCCTGTTGGAAGTGGGCTATGACAACGTGAAATCCCAGCGCACTAACGACACCAACAATCAGTACAAAATCACCCTTGCTCAGCAATGGCAGGCTGGCGACAGCATCTGGTCTCGCCCGGCTATTCGTGTGTTCGCCACCTATGCCAAATGGGATGAAAAATGGGGCTACAACTACAACGGTAATCCCAGCACCAACGTTGACTACTCGCTGGCAACCCGCAATGGTACCGGCGGCGAGAAGTTCGGCCGTGGCGATAGCGACGAATGGACCTTCGGCGCCCAGATGGAAATCTGGTGGTAATCAATTTTTACCGCGTAGTGACCAAAAAAGAGGGGCGCAAGCCCCTCGACCCTTGAACAGCGCGCTATTGCCTGGCTAACGCTGCTTCGCATAACAAAGGTGATAACTATGAAAATGAAAAAAACGCTCATCGCCCTGTGCATGACGGCGGGCCTGCTCGCCAGCGTACCGGGTATCACGTTTGCGGATGTTAATATCGTTCCACAAAATACCAGCGCCGCGCCGAGCATTCCGCGCGATGCCTTGCAGCAGTTAAGCTGGACACCGGTAAACACCTCAAAAACGCAAACTGTTTCCCTGGCGACCGCCGGGCAACGCGTGAATGTGCCGGGCATTGCAGGCCCTGTCGCTGCTTTTAGCGTGCCGGCCAATGTAGGCGAGCTGTCCCTGACGCTCTCCAGCGATGTCAACAAAAAAAGCGGTGTATTTGCGCCGAATGTGCTTATTCTTGATGAGAACATGACGCCATCTGCTTTCTTCCCCAGCGAATACTTTACCTACCAGGAACCCGGCGTTCTGTCGGCAGACAGACTGGAAGGCGTGATGCGTCTGACGCCCGCGCTGGGCCAGCAAAAACTTTACGTGCTGGTCTTTACCACCGACAAAGATTTGCAAAACACCACCACGCTGCTTGATCCGGCAAAAGCTTACGCCAAAGGTGTCGGCAATGCCGTACCGTCTATTCCTGACCCGATCGCGCGCCACGTTATCGATGGCGTAGTCAACCTGAAAGTGAAAACCAGCACCAGCTCCAGCGTGCTGGTCGGCCCGCTGTTTGGCTCTTCCGGCGCAGGGCCGGTAGTGGTGGGTAATACCGCCGCGCCTGTCGCAGCAACGACTACGCCAGCCCCGGCTCCTGCACCCGCCGCGAAAAGCGAGCCGATGCTCAACGATACGGAAAGCTATTTTAACCAGGCCATCAAACAAGCCGTTGCCAAAGGCGATGTAGATAAGGCTTTGAGATTACTGGATGAAGCAGAGCGTCTCGGTTCAAAAACCGCGCGCTCCACGTTTATCAGCAGTGTAAAAGGCAAGGGGTGACAGTCTCCCCACAATGCTGATTTTGCAACAACTGGTGCGCCAGTCGGCGCACCCTTTTTACCTCAATAATTTACCCTGTTACATCTCTGTTGCGCTGTTGCAAACTTCCCCGCACTTGCCCGCCGGTTCTGCGATACAATAATGCTACGTTATGTACCGGAGGTTAGGCATGTCACACCCTGCGCTTACGCAGTTACGTGCGCTGCGCTATTTTGACGCAATCCCCGCGCTGGAACCGCAGCTACTCGACTGGCTGTTGCTGGAAGATTCAATGACCAAACGCTTTGAGCAACAAGGCAAAAAGGTCACCGTTAAGCTTATTCAGGAAGGGTTTGTGACGGCTGAATTTATCACGCCAGAGCGCGCGTTATTGCCCGAGGAGCCGCGCTACTGGCTGCGGGAAATCATTCTTTGTGCTGATGATGAGCCCTGGCTTGCCGGGCGCACCGTGGTGCCGGAGTCAACCCTGAGCGGCCCGGAGATGGCGCTGCAAAAACTGGGGAAAACGCCGCTCGGGCGTTACCTCTTTACCTCTTCTACACTTACGCGAGATTTTATTGATATTGGTCGTTATGAGCAGCTTTGGGGGCGCCGCTCCCGCCTGCGTTTGGGGGGAAAGCCGCTTATGCTGACAGAACTGTTTTTACCCGCGTCGCCGTTGTACTAAGAGGAAGATAAAATGGAGTGGAGTCTCACGCAGAATAAGCTGCTGGCTTATCACCGGCTTATGCGTACGGACAAACCAATCGGTGCGTTGCTGCTGTTATGGCCAACGTTATGGGCGCTATGGGTTGCCACGCCCGGCGTACCGCCGCTGTGGATTTTGCTGGTGTTTGTTGCCGGTGTCTGGCTGATGCGTGCAGCGGGTTGTGTGGTAAATGATTATGCCGACCGTAAATTCGACGGACATGTGAAACGCACGGCGAATCGACCGCTGCCGAGCGGCGCAGTCACGGAAAACGAAGCGCGCGCGCTGTTTGTGGTACTGGTGCTCGTCGCCTTCGCGCTGGTGCTGACCCTTAATACGATGACCATTCTGCTCTCGGTCGCGGCGCTGGCGCTGGCCTGGATCTATCCGTTTATGAAGCGCTACACCCATCTGCCGCAGGTCGTGCTGGGGGCGGCGTTCGGCTGGTCTATCCCGATGGCTTTTGCCGCCGTCAGCGAGTCTGTGCCGCTGAGCTGCTGGATTATGTTCCTGGCCAATATTTTGTGGGCGGTGGCTTATGATACGCAATATGCCATGGTGGATCGCGATGATGATGTGAAGATTGGCATCAAATCGACGGCGATCCTCTTTGGTCGCCATGACAAGCTGATCATCGGTATTTTGCAGGTTGCGGTGCTGGTGCTGATGGCCGCTATCGGCTGGCTGAATGAGTTAGGCTCGGGATATTACGCAGCGGTGCTGATTGCTGGTGCGCTGTTTGCCTATCAACAAACGCTGATTGCTGGCCGCGAGCGCGGCGCCTGTTTTAAAGCGTTTTTGAATAATAATTATGTGGGACTGGCGCTGTTTTTAGGCCTGGCGGTGAGCTACCTGCATTGAGCTTTGTAATACAGCCTCTCCCTTGCGGGAGAGGCTGATTCTTTACGCGTCCACCTGCGTAGCGCTCTCAATCGTCAAACGCACATCGGAGGTAATCAACTCCGCCAGCAGCTGGTAAACCGCCAGGGTCTGCGACGGTTCGGCATCGCCGCTGTCGCTGATATAGCCTTCATCACGCAGCGTTAACACCAGCGTACTGAATACCGCCTTATCGAAAAACTCCGGCGCGTTGATGCCGTGCAGCACCGACAGGCGCTGCGCCAGCGTGCGGCTCTCTTTCTCCAGCGTGCTGCGGTTCATCGACGGGTTTGCGCTCAGCAGCCAGAAGGTGATGGCGTAGCGTTGCAGCGTTTCACGCGCGCCTGCCGCCAGCAGTTGCAGCGTGCGCGAGCGGGCCGGGTTAATGCACAGCTGATCGTCTTTCAGCGTGATAAGCCCCTGGCGCAGCATCTCCTGACTGAGGTTTTCCAGCACTTCAGCCAACTCTGCTTTATCCCAACGCAGGAACAGCTCCGCTTTCAGCATCGGGTAGAGCAGCTCAACGTGGCGCAGCATTTCGCTTCGTGAGATAGCGCGATGCTGAGTGATGATCGCCGCCATCAGCGACGGTAGCACCAGCATATGGGCGATATTGTTGCGATAGTACGTCATCAGTACCGCCTGCTCGCGCGGCAGAATAATGATTTCGCCGATAGTATCCTGCTCGACTTCAAACTTATTCATTTGCAGCGCGTGGTCGATAAGCGCGCTGGCGCTGACCGCCGGAGCCGTTGAATCAGGCGAATAAGGTACATTGCGCAACAATGAGAGATAGCACTCCAGTTGTTCCGTCAACTGCTCGCGAGTCAGTGAACGCTGGCGGGAAGCCAGCAGCGCCGTGCAGCACAGGTTCATCGCATTGGCCGCACCGGCGTTATTGATACGCACCATCAAATCCGCGGCGATATTATTCACCGTCGGCGTCAGCCACGCCGGGCGAATGGCTTCAATCGGATCGATGGATTCGCGCCACTCCGGTACATGGTGGTTCAGGTAGTTAACCAGCGGGATCGGCTCGCCAAAGTTAACATACCCCTGGCCGAGGTTACGTAACTTGCTCAGGCCGCGCACCATCTGCAAGAAGCTCTCTTTCTCTTTCGTTGCACCGCGCAGCTCTTTCGCGTACGTCCCCACCTCCATCACGTGCTCGTAGCCGATGTAAATAGGCACCAGCGTGATCGGGCGCGTACCGCCGCGCAGCATCGCCTGAATCGTCATCGACAACGTGCCGGTTTTCGGGTCCAGCAAACGCCCGGTGCGCGAGCGACCGCCTTCGACAAAGTACTCTACCGAATAACCACGGCTAAATAGCTCGCCCAGGTACTCGCGGAACACCGTGGAGTAGAGTTTGTTGCCTTTAAAAGTACGGCGAATAAAGAACGCGCCGAGGCGGCGGAAAATCGGCCCGGCGGGCCAGAAGTTCAGGTTGATACCGGCAGCAATATGCGGCGGCACCAGCCCCTGGTGATAGAGCACATAAGAGAGCAGCAGGTAGTCCATATGGCTGCGATGGCAGGGCACATACACAATTTCATGCCCGTCATGAGCCAGCTGGCGCACACGCTCAGCGTTATGCACATTGATGCCCTGATAGAGCCGGTTCCAGGTAAAGCCGAGGATACGGTCAGTCAGGCGGATCATCTCATAGGAGAAGTTGGCCGCAATCTCTTCCATCAACGCAATTGCGTTTTGCTGTGCCTTGTCATGGGAGATTTTCTTACTGCGCGCTTCGTCTTCCACCGCGCGGGCGATTGCTTTGGAAGAGAGCAGCTTATTAAAGAGATCCTGACGGGCCGGCAGGCGCGGGCCAACGGCAGCCAGACGCTGGCGGGCGAAATGCATACGCGCCACGCGAGCCAGTTTCTGCGCGATGATTTTATCCGTCCCGTGCTCGGTTGCCATGCGGCGCAGCGACACCGGCGGTGAGAAACGCACAAAGCTGTCGCGGCCAAGCCAGGAGACGGCAAAGAATTTCTGAATACCGTTGAGCATACGCAACGGCGGATTGACTTCGCCTTTCTCGCGCCCGGGCGATCGACCAAACATCACCGATACCGGCACCATCTGCACATCCAGATCCGGATGGCTACGGTGTAAATCCAGGTAGTCGTGAAACAGTTTGATGGACTCTTCTTTCGGCGTGTAATAGGTGAATACGCGCGGGCCGCCGTGGATAAACACGAAACGCGGCAGCAAAGCGCCGTCTATCTCCAGCGGTTCCAGCGGATCGGGAAGACTGTGAGCCAGACATTGCGCGCGCAATGTCAGCAGGTCTGCCTTAGAGTTATAAGGCAGTACGTACATAATAGGGCGTGATGTATCGAGACCAAGTTCCTGTGCAGGTTCTGCAGGTATCGACTTACTTTTTACCAACACGCTTAATGGTAAATTAAGTAATTTGTAGTAAATTCGTGGCCAGCCGGACATAAAGGATGTAAAGCCTCTGGTTAATAGTGCCATTGCGCGGCAAGAATATCAGAAAGCGCACATGATTTCTGTTGTACCTCAGCACGCTAACATAGACATTGACGCATATTTACATAAAAAAGGTTCGTGTATGGCCAATAATACCACCGGATTAACAAGGATTATCAAAGCGGCAGGTTATTCCTGGAAGGGCATCCGTGCCGCGTGGATCAATGAAGCGGCATTCCGCCAGGAAGGCGTAGCGGTCGTTCTGGCCATTATTATCGCGGCCTTTCTGGATGTCGACGCTATTACGCGCGTGCTGCTGATTGGCTCCGTGTCGCTGGTAATGATTGTAGAAATTCTCAACAGCGCCGTCGAAGCGGTGGTCGACCGCATTGGCGCTGAATACCATGAACTTTCTGGCCGCGCGAAAGATATGGGTTCGGCAGCGGTGCTGATGTCTATCCTGCTCGCGTTATTCACCTGGGTCACGCTTTTGTGGTCACATTTCCGATAATGCTTCCAGAATGAGATAACGCCCTGGTTTTTTACTTAAATTTGATTCCAAAATCACCTTTAACTGTATATACTCACAGCATAACTGTATATACACCCAGGGGGCGGAATGAAAGCATTAACGGCCAGGCAGCAAGAGGTGTTCGATCTTATCCGCGATCGCATCTCCCAGACAGGTATGCCACCGACGCGTGCGGAGATCGCGCAGCAATTGGGGTTCCGTTCCCCAAATGCGGCTGAAGAACACCTCAAAGCGCTTGCGCGTAAAGGGGTTATCGAAATTGTATCCGGCGCATCACGCGGGCTTCGCCTGCTGGTGGAAGAAGAAGTCGCCGGGCTGCCGCTGATTGGCCGCGTTGCGGCGGGTGAGCCGTTGCTGGCGCAGCAGCACATCGAAGGGCACTACCAGGTCGATCCGGCGCTGTTTAAACCGCACGCAGATTTCCTTTTGCGCGTTAGCGGTATGTCGATGAAAGACATCGGTATTATGGACGGCGATTTGCTGGCGGTGCATAAAACTCAGGATGTACGTAATGGCCAGGTGGTCGTGGCGCGCATCGAAGATGAAGTCACCGTTAAGCGACTGAAAAAGCAGGGTAACACTATCGAACTGTTGCCGGAAAACACCGAGTTTTCCCCGATTGTCGTCGACTTGCGCGATCAAAACTTTACCATTGAAGGGCTGGCCGTTGGCGTCATCCGCAATGGCGAATGGCTGTAACGCCTCTCTTCTCTGCTGCGGCACCGTTTCAGGTTCCGCAGCGTAAAACGTATTCCCTGACCTGATTGTGATGCCATGGCGTTTTTAACCGCATCCGATAAAGCCCTGTGGCGGCTTGCCCTGCCAATGATCTTCTCCAATATCACCGTACCGCTACTGGGTCTGGTGGATACGGCGGTGATCGGCCATCTCGACAGCGCCGTGTACCTCGGCGGTGTTGCCATTGGCGCAACGGCAACCAGCTTTCTGTTTATGTTGCTGCTGTTCCTGCGCATGAGCACAACCGGTCTGACGGCGCAGGCATTCGGCGCTAATAACGCACCGGCGCTTTTACGTGCGCTGGTGCAGCCCTTACTGCTGGCGCTGGGCGCTGGCGTACTGATTGTGCTGCTGCGCGCGCCGCTTATCGATCTGGCGCTGCATATTACCGGCGGCAGCGACGCTGTGCTGGAGCAGGCGCGGCGCTTTCTGAATATCCGCTGGCTAAGCGCACCGGCATCGCTGGGCAACCTTGTCCTGCTCGGCTGGTTGCTGGGCGTGCAGTATGCGCGTGCGCCGGTCATTTTGCTGGTGGTGGGCAATGTGCTCAATATTGTGCTGGATGTCTGGCTGGTCATGGGGCTGCATATGAATGTGCAGGGCGCGGCGCTTGCTACCGCCATCGCCGAGTATGTCACTTTTGCTATCGGTTTGCTGATGGTATGGCGCGTGTTGTCCCTACGTAAGATCCCAGTAGCTATGCTGAAAAACGCATGGCGCGGTGGAGTCCGGCGTTTGCTGGCGCTAAACCGCGACATCATGCTGCGCTCGCTGCTCCTGCAACTCTGCTTCGCGTCCATCACCGTGTTTGGCGCGCGGCTGGGGGCGGATACGGTTGCTGCAAACGCCGTGCTGATGATGTTCCTGACGTTCACCGCCTACGCGCTGGACGGTTTTGCTTATGCTGTCGAAGCCCATTCCGGGCGGGCTTATGGCGCACGGGATGGCAGCGAACTTATGCAGGTCTGGCGGGCGGCATGTCGTCAGTCCCTGCTTGTGGCGCTGGCCTTTTCCGCTGTTTATGCGCTGGCAGGCAAGCGTATTATTGCGCTGCTTACCTCGCTGCCGGAGCTGCAGCTGCTGGCCGACCACTATTTGATCTGGCAAGTTATCCTGCCGCTGGTGGGCGTGTGGTGTTATCTGCTGGACGGTATGTTTGTCGGCGCGACGCGGGGAGCAGAGATGCGCAACAGCATGGCGGTTGCTGCCGCTGGCTTTGCGCTGACATTATTCACGCTTCCTGCGCTCGGCAATCACGGGCTATGGCTCGCTCTGGCGGTTTTTCTCGCGCTGCGTGGGCTAACGCTGGCCTGGCTGTGGCGGCGTCACTGGCGCAGAGGCAGCTGGTTTGCAGGCGCTAACTAACCCTTCCTGATAGCCAATCCACCTTATCTGGCCTCGTTATGGTGGGTTTCACGCCTCGCTTTCCCCTGACTTCGTTCCCTTCTATGGTTATATATTCCGAATATAAACCGAAAGGCAAAATCCTTAACTACACTTATCTGTACGTTCAGCAAACAGAACGTAATTTCTTAACCGAACGATAAGGAGTCAACGATGAATCAAGACGAAGTCGGCGGTAACTGGAAACAGTTCAAAGGTAAAGTTAAAGAGAAATGGGGCAAACTCACCGATGACGATATGACCGTTATCGAAGGTAAACGTGACCAGCTGGTAGGTAAAATCCAGGAGCGTTACGGTTACGCAAAAGACCAGGCGGAGAAAGAAGTTGGGGACTGGGAAACACGGAACGATTACCGCTGGTAATCAGCGCTCCCCCTCAATGTGTGTATTTCTACCCGAAGGTACAAGGATGTACCACCCTCAAGACCCGCGCTAATCTCTCTGCGCGATACATTATCCTGCTGTAATAACCTCTAACGCGCCTTTTTCTTTATCTGACCTTTTTCTTTATCTGAATAGTATGATCGTGCTCGCAATGGTCGTGCTGGCGGCATGATTCCACTTCTACACAGGCGGCGCATAAGCCGTGGGCTTCAATGACATTATGACGCAGAGCAAAGCCGCGCTTTGCTGCCAGCGCATGCATAATATCTTCCACCCCTTCAGCTTGCTCTTCTTTTACCGAGCCACAACGGTCGCAAATAAACATGGCGGACGTGTGTGTCGGCTGGTCGAACAGATGGCACAGCACATAGCTGTTGGTCGACTCGACTTTATGGACAAAACCCTGCTCCAGCAGAAAATCCAGCGCACGGTAAACGGTTGGCGGCTTGGCCTGCGGCTCGCTTTCGCGCAACAAATCGAGCAGATCATATGCGCTGATTGCGCCCTGTTGCAGGCTCAGCAGTCGCAAAACTTCCAGACGCTGGGGAGTCAGGCGCACATTGCGCTGGGCACAGAGCTTTTCAGCCTGCGCTAACATCTCTTGCGAAGTGGTCTTATCCATAGGCGATCTCGATTCAAAGGACGGTAAACATACACTTTATCATGCCCTGTCAGAAACACCGAATAGGCGTCTGACGATCTCTTTTGAATGGTTTTATTCACGAAACCTATAACGTCTTCTATAAATAATGTGTGTCATTACCATAAAAAATGATTCTGCCCGTTCATCCGTGTGCAGAACGTTTAGTTATTTTTGAGTTATTCACAGCAATAGAGCATTCCTGTTTTTGTGGTGGCAAACAGGCTTAAAAATCATTTGATTATGAGACGCAAACTGTGAAAAAAACATTCAGATTGTCGGTGGTTGCTATCGCTGTCTCCTTTTTCGCTGTCAATGAAGCTGGAGCAACCAATACCTGGGCGGAAGCACGTAATGATGCGATGGGCGGTACCGGCGTTGCATCGGCAGACTATGGTAGCGGTGCCTTAATCAACCCGGCCTTGCTGGCAAAAGCGCAGCCGGAAGATGACATAACCATTATTCTGCCGAGCATTCAGGCGCAAATTACCGATAAGGATAATCTGCGCGATGAAATCGACGATATCAGTGACAAGATCGATAACTACAGTGACGTGGTTGATAGCCTGACGCCGGGCCAGATCGTCGCTGATCCTATTGGCACGGTGAATCTCTTCCAGGGCGCCGCAAAGGATCTGGCGGATGAGCTGGATTTCTTGCGGGGCAAAACAGCACAGGCAAAAGCCGCCGCAGGGATAGCCGTCAGCATTCCAAATGATATGCTCTCAGTTGCTTTTGTGACGAAAGGCTATGCGCACGCGCGCGTCAGCTCCTCTGTTGATCAGCAAGATATTGATTACCTGCGGAGTATTCAAAACAGCACGGTTGTTGCAGCCAGTGAAGCCTTAAACGCCGCGCTATCGCCGGACGGTAGCCGGGAGATAACCAAAAACCTGAACTCTACTGCTTCCGGTCGTGCGGCTATCGTCACGGACTTCGGGATTGCGATGGCGCGCCAGTTTGATGTCGGCGGGGTACCATTATCAGTGGGGGTAACGCCGAAGCTGCAAAAAACCTGGGTCTATAACTACACCGCCTCGATTTATGATTACGACAGCGGTGACTGGAACAGTAGCCGCTATCGTACCGATGACACTGGCTTTAACATCGATGTGGGTTTAGCCGCTGATTTAAGTGAGAATTTTACGGTGGGTCTGACGGGTCAGAACCTGATCTCCCGCGATATCGATAGCAAAGAGATCCTCATTGAGAACGGCAGAACGGGCGACATCGTAAGTTATAAAGATACCTACCAAATCAGCCCGGTCGTGACGGCTGGCGTGGCGTGGCATAACGATCTGGTCACGCTGAGCGCCGACGGTGATTTAACCGCGACGAAGGGCTTTAAGAGCGAAGAAGATTCTCAGTATGTGGGTGTTGGCGCAGAAGTGCGCCCGCTGAGCTGGCTGGCCGTGCGTGCCGGTTATCGCGCTGATGTCAAAGGGGATGATAAAAACGTCTTTACCGGCGGTGTGGGGTTTGCGCCCTTTAACCGCGTACACCTTGATTTAATGGGGCTGGTCGGCGAAGACGAAACCTGGGGGGCGGGCGCTCAGGTGAAAGTGACTTTCTAAAAAATAAACCGGGGGCGCAGAGCCTCCGGTTTCTCGCCTTATTTTTGGGTCAGCGTATTATAACTGGTCATCAGGTTGCGGTAGTCAGGAATATGGTTGGAGAACAGCGTGCCCAACCCTTCGATATCATTACGCCAGTCGCGGTGAAGCTCGCAGGCTGCGCCGAACCAGGTCATTAATTGCACACCCGCCTGGGACATGCGATCCCATGCAGAATGGCGCGTGATTTCATTAAACGTGCCTGAGGCATCGGTTATCACAAAAACCTCAAAACCTTCTTCAATTGCCGACAGCGCAGGGAAAGCGACGCAAACTTCCGTCACCACACCGGCAATAATCAACTGTTTCTTCCCGGTTGCTTTTACCGCCTTCACAAAATCCTCATTGTCCCACGCATTAATATTGCCAGGGCGAGCGATATAAGGCGCGTCAGGAAATTGCTCTTTAAGTTCCGGCACCAATGGACCGTTCGGGCCGGTTTCGAAACTAGTGGTTAAAATGGTGGGAAGTTTAAAATATTTAGCCAGATCCCCTAATGCCAGGACATTATTTTTAAACTTATCCGGATCGATATCTCTGACCAGCGATAATAAACCGGCCTGATGATCCACTAACAAAACGGCAGCATTATTTTTATCCAGACGAACATAAGGTTTAGACATATTCACTCCGTGTTTCTGTTAAAGGGGAAGACCACTCCTTGTTCCTCGTCTTCCATAGGTACAACTTGTTCAAAATATAGACGAGAGCGGAAGAGCAACAAGGTAAAAAATGTCTTAAACAGGGCGCCGGGTCGGTTGTGATACAATAAATCCTTATTGTCTTATCGTGGTGCTGGTGCCTGACGACGCGGCTTTGGGCGGTAAGATACGCAGACTCCATTTTCTATAAATGTACGGTATTTCTGAAATGACGAACGCTGAGCAAACCCCTGCCAAACCCGTAATATCTGACGCCTACTGGAATGGCCGGTTTAGCGTTGCGCCTATGCTTGACTGGACGGACCGGCATTGCCGCTACTTTCTACGCTTGTTATCGCGCCACACACTGCTCTACACCGAGATGGTGACGACCGGCGCAATTATTCATGGTAAAGGCGACTACCTGGCTTACAGCGAAGAAGAACATCCGGTGGCGTTGCAGCTTGGCGGCAGCGATCCGGCACAGCTGGCGCACTGCGCCAAACTCGCCGAAGCGCGTGGCTATGATGAGGTAAATCTCAACGTGGGTTGCCCCTCTGACCGGGTGCAAAACGGGCGCTTTGGTGCGTGCCTGATGGGTGAAGCTCAGCTGGTGGCTGACTGTATCAAAGCGATGCGTGACGTGGTTTCTATTCCGGTGACGGTGAAAACGCGTATCGGCATCGATGAACGCGACAGCTATGAATTCCTGTGCGACTTTATCGGTACTGTCGCCGGTAAAGGGGAGTGCGACACTTTTATTATCCATGCGCGCAAAGCCTGGCTGTCCGGCCTTAGCCCGAAAGAAAACCGCGAGATTCCGCCGCTGGATTATCCACGCGTCTACCAGTTGAAGCGCGATTTCCCGCAGCTAACGATGTCGATTAATGGCGGCATAAAATCTCTCGATGAGGCGAAAGCGCATCTTGCGCATATGGATGGCGTGATGGTGGGGCGCGAGGTGTATCAAAACCCTGGCATTCTGGCTTCGGTCGACAGGGAAATTTATGGCGCGAGCGTTGCCGATGCCGACCCGGTCGCCGTGGTGCGGGCGATGTACCTCTACATTGAGCGCGAGCTGAGCCAGGGCGCTTATCTGGGCCATATTACCCGGCACATGCTCGGCCTGTTCCAGGGGATTCCGGGCGCGCGCCAGTGGCGTCGCTACTTAAGCGAAAACGCGCACAAACCCGGCGCCGATGTGGCGGTGGTTGAGCATGCGCTGAGTTTAGTGGCGCGCGATCGTTAAAATTCACCAAAAAGTCGTCAAATTCACTCTGTCCCGTTGCGTGCTGCGGGACTTTTCCGTTTTAAATCAATCAACGCTAACTGGCACGTTTCTTGTATAGGAAAAGAAAGAGCTATTTTCCGGGGAGAGAGACATGCTGGAACTACTTTTTATTATCGGCTTTTTTATCATGCTGTTGGTGACGGGGATTTCCCTGTTTGGCATTCTGGCGGCGCTGGTCGTTGCCACGGTGGTGATGTTTGTGGGCGGTTTATTCGCCTTGATGATCAAACTGTTACCCTGGCTTTTGCTGGCGGTTGCTGTTGTCTGGGTGGTTCGCGCAATCAAAGAACCGAGGGTGCCGCGCTGGTCGCGAAATGACCGCTGGCGCTATTAAAGGATGCGTGTTTCGTCACAACCTTGAAACATTTCCCGGTATATTGCATATAACGACGTAGGATATGCTTATTAAATCTGGCACTATCTCAACGTAATGTATTCATCGCGCTGTACCCTACAATGCAGCCGAACAAAAAAAGAACGGGCTTCCTGCGGGAAGCCCTAATCTTTTACGGGATCAGCAAACTGGAACCTTGTGTTGCCCGGCTCTCCAGCGTTTCATGCGCGCGTTGCGCATCTTTTAAGGCAAATTTTTGGTTTTCCGCGACATCGACTTTAATGACGCCGCTGGCGATCAGCGAGAAAAGCTCATTGCTGGCTTCTTCCAGCTCCGCGCGGTTAGTGACATAGCCATTGAGCGAGGGGCGCGTGGCGTAGAGCGAACCTTTTTGATTCAGAATGCCAAGATTCACCCCGGTGACTGGCCCGGAGGCGTTACCAAAGCTCACCATCAGACCGCGACGGCGCAAACAATCGAGGGATATTTCCCAGGTATCTTTGCCTACCGAGTCATACACCACGCCTACTTTTTTACCGCCCGTCAGCTCCTTCACACGCTCAGGAACATTCTCTTCGTTGTAATTGATAACCTGCCAGGCTCCCGCTTGCAGCGCGCGCTGCGCTTTTTGCGCAGACCCCACGGTGCCAATTAACTTTGCGCCGAGCGCTTTTGCCCACTGGCAGGCAATAAGCCCCACGCCGCCTGCCGCCGCATGAAACAGAAACACTTCGTCCGGTTTGATTTCCCAGGTTTTGCGCAGCAGGTAAAAAACCGTTAGCCCTTTCAGAAAAGAGGCGGCCGCCTGCTCAAACGAGATAGCGTTCGGCAGAACAGCCACTTTATCTGCATGGACATTATGCACCGTGCTGTACGCGCCCAGCGCCGATTGCGCATACACCACCCGATCGCCAACTTTTATATGCGTAACCTTGCTCCCGACCTGGCTGACCACACCTGCGGCTTCGGTGCCTAAGCCGCTTGGCAGCGAGGGAGGCGGGTACAATCCGCTACGGATATAGGTGTCTATATAGTTGATGCCTATCGCTTTATTTTCTACCTGCACCTCGTTTTCTGCCGGGGCGGGTGGGGTAAACTCCACGGCATGCAGCACATCAGGACCACCATGCTTGTGAAATTCTATGCGTGTCGCCATGCTTCCTCCTGAACTCTGTGATAATCTTTCGAACCATTCATTACCCAGGTAACTCCATTCACTATGGCAGGAAATAAACCCTTCAACAAACAGACTGAACCCCGTGATATCCAGGTCGAGGGGATGAAGGTTCCTCCGCATTCGATTGAAGCGGAGCAGTCGGTGTTGGGCGGTTTAATGCTGGATAACGAGCGCTGGGACGATGTCGCAGAGCGCGTTGTCGCTGAAGATTTCTATACGCGTCCGCACCGCCATATTTTTACCGAGATGCACCGCCTGCAAGAGATGGGCAAACCCATCGATCTGATTACGCTTGCGGAATCGCTGGAATTACAAGGTCAGCTGGATATTGTCGGCGGCTTCGCTTACCTCGCTGAGCTTTCTAAAAATACGCCAAGTGCGGCAAACATCAGTGCATATGCAGACATCGTGCGTGAACGTGCGGTAGTGCGCGAGATGATTGCTGTGGCGAACGAAATCGCCAACGCCGGTTTCGACCCGCAGGGGCGCACCAGTGAGGATTTGCTCGACCTGGCGGAATCGCGCGTTTTCCAGATAGCGGAGAACCGGGCGAATAAAGACGAAGGCCCGAAGAGTATCGATCAGATCCTTGAGGCGACCGTTGCGCGTATCGAAACGCTGTTCCAGCAGCCGCATGATGGTGTGACCGGTGTTGATACGGGCTATCAGGATCTCAACAAAAAAACCGCCGGTTTGCAGCGCTCCGACCTGATTATTGTGGCTGCGCGTCCGTCGATGGGTAAGACGACTTTTGCAATGAATCTCTGCGAAAACGCGGCGATGTTGCAGGATAAACCGGTACTTATCTTCAGTCTGGAGATGCCCGCCGAGCAGATTATGATGCGTATGCTCGCCTCGCTCTCCCGCGTGGATCAGACGCGTATCCGTACCGGCCAGTTAGATGATGAAGACTGGGCGCGGATCTCCGGCACGATGGGTATTCTGCTGGAGAAGCGGAATATGTATATCGACGACTCATCCGGCCTGACGCCAACGGAAGTGCGCTCTCGCGCGCGACGCATTTACCGCGAGCATGAGGGGCTGAGCCTGATTATGATCGACTACCTTCAGCTGATGCGCGTGCCGTCGCTTTCGGACAACCGTACGCTGGAGATTGCCGAGATTTCCCGCTCGTTGAAAGCGCTGGCTAAAGAGTTGCAGGTGCCGGTGGTGGCTCTGTCGCAGCTTAACCGCTCGCTGGAGCAGCGTGCCGACAAACGCCCGGTGAACTCGGATCTGCGTGAGTCCGGCTCTATCGAGCAGGATGCTGACTTGATCATGTTTATCTACCGTGATGAGGTGTATCACGAAAACAGCGATTTAAAAGGCATCGCAGAAATTATTATTGGTAAACAGCGTAACGGCCCGATCGGGACGGTACGTTTAACCTTTAACGGGCAGTGGTCGCGCTTTGATAACTACGCGGGACCGCAATACGACGACGAATAACCCTTCTTTATTGTTACTCAAAGGCAAGGAAAAACATGCAAGCGGCAACCGTAGTAGTAAACCGCCGCGCTCTGCGACACAATCTGCAACGCCTGCGCGAACTGGCTCCCGCCAGTCAGCTGGTTGCGGTCGTGAAAGCGAACGCCTATGGACACGGTCTTCTTGAGACCGCGCGAACGCTCCCTGATGCCGACGCTTTTGGCGTCTCCCGTCTCGAAGAAGCCCTGCAACTGCGTGCAGGCGGCATAACACAGCCCATTTTATTGCTGGAGGGTTTTTTCGCCGCCAGCGATCTGCCGTTAGTGGCTGAAAATCGGCTCCATACCGTGATCCACAGCTATGAGCAGCTCGACGCGCTGGAAAAGGCGTCGCTGAAAGAGCCGGTAACCGTCTGGATGAAGCTGGATACCGGTATGCACCGCCTGGGTGTGCATCCTGAGGAGGCGAAAGCGTTTTATGCGCGCCTGGCCGCCTGCAAAAATGTGCGGCAGCCGGTGAACGTCGCCAGCCATTTTGCCCGCGCCGATGAGCCGGATTGCGGCGCTACCGAGCGCCAGCTGGATCTCTTCACCTCCTTTACGCACGATTTGCCCGGCCTGCGCTCGATTGCCGCGTCCGGCGGGACGCTGCTCTGGCCGCAGTCGCACTTTGACTGGGTACGTCCTGGGATAATTCTCTACGGTGTTTCGCCGCTCTGTGGCAAACCCTGGGGCGCAGACTTTGGTTTTCAACCGGTGATGACGCTGACCTCGCAGCTTATCGCCGTGCGGGAACATAAAGCGGGCGAACCGGTGGGCTACGGTGGTACCTGGGTGAGCGAGCGCGATACCCGCCTGGGCGTGGTGGCAATGGGCTACGGCGATGGTTACCCGCGCGCCGCGCCTTCCGGTACGCCGATGCTGATTAACGGTCGTGAAGTACCGATTGCCGGGCGTGTTGCGATGGACATGATTTGTGTCGATCTTGGCCCCAACGCACAAGACCAGCCCGGTGACGAAGTGGTGATGTGGGGAGAAGGTTTGCCCGTTGAACGCATCGCAGAAATAACAAATGTAAGTGCTTACGAACTTATTACGCGCCTGACTTCAAGGGCGACGCTGAAATACCTCGATTAATCCTCTGGCGCTTTCTACAAACGAAAGCGCTACCCCTCGATCTTCCCGCTGTTCCGGTTTATTGTGGAGTTTCCCGCCTACTGTTAATCCGGAGAAGAGATACGTGTTTCAGAAAGTCGACGCCTACGCTGGCGACCCCATTCTTTCGTTAATGGAGCGTTTCAAAGAAGACCCCAGAAGCGATAAAGTCAATCTCAGCATCGGGCTGTATTACAACGAAGAGAGCATCATCCCGCAGCTGCAAGCGGTTGCTGAAGCACAATCACGTATCAATGCAAAACCGCATGGCGCGTCCCTCTACCTGCCGATGGAAGGGCTGAATAGCTACCGCCACGCGATTGCACCCCTGCTGTTTGGCGCGGATAACCCGCTGCTGGCGCAAAACCGTGTTGCGACGATTCAGACATTGGGCGGCTCTGGCGCCCTGAAAGTGGGCGCAGATTTTCTCAAGCGCTATTTCCCGGACTCAGGCGTGTGGGTCAGCGACCCGACATGGGAAAACCACATCGCTATTTTTGAAGGTGCCGGGTTCGTAGTGAGTACTTACCCCTGGTACGATAACGAAACCAATGGCGTCCGCTTTGCCGCCTTCCTTGAGGCATTAAAAATCCTGCCGGCGCAGAGCATCGTCCTGCTGCATCCTTGCTGCCATAACCCGACCGGCGCGGATTTAACCCATGCCGAGTGGGATGAGGTGGTGGAAGTCCTGAAAGCGCGAAATCTTATCCCCTTCCTGGATATTGCCTACCAGGGATTCGGTGCCGGTATGGAAGATGATGCCTATGCGATTCGCGCCATCGCGGGAGCCGGGCTGCCCGCGCTGGTGAGTAACTCATTCTCGAAGGTTTTCTCTTTATATGGCGAGCGCGTCGGCGGGCTTTCGGTGGTTTGCGAAGATGCAGATGCCGCTGCACGGGTGCTTGGTCAGCTTAAAGCGACGGTACGCCGTAATTATTCCAGCCCGCCGCACTTTGGCGCTGAAGTGGTGGCTACCGTGCTGGGTGATGCGGAATTAAAAGCCGCCTGGCTGGCAGAAGTGGAAACGATGCGCACGCGTATTCTGGCGATGCGTCAACAACTGGTTAATGTGCTGAAAGAGGCCATACCGGGGCGTAATTTTGACTATCTGCTGAAACAGCGCGGGATGTTCAGCTACACCGGTTTAAGCGCTGAGCAAGTGGACAGGCTGCGGGAAGAATTTGCTATTTACCTGGTTGGCAGCGGGCGGATGTGCGTGGCCGGTCTGAACAGCCGTAACGTCCAGCGTGTCGCACAGGCATTCGCAGCTGTTATGTAAGTGCTTACTTACTTTATATCTCCTGATTTTTAAAGCAATACTGCAATAATATTCCCGGCGCAATACCGGGAATACTGTTCTGTTTCCCGGTTTTTCCTTCTCTTTTAAGAACTGATTTGATTGATTTTTGTACGAATCAATCGCTGCTTACGGCTTATTTTGGGCTGACACCAAGGATCTCAAGGAGATTTTATGCCTGAAATGTTGCCCGTCATACGTGACAATACCCGCACCAGCGCGCCCGTTTGCGCAACCCGCTCTGAAACTCACCCGCTCGTCATCCACACACTTAAGTCTGTCAGTCCCTCACAGGAAAAAGCTGCACACATTAGCCCTGTTCCTGGCGGGGCCTGGCAATGGTTAAAAAATCGTCTGCATACAGAAAGCGCACCGCTGCTGCCGGAGAAAATGTCCTTAGCCGATCACCTCAGCGAAGAAGCCGGTATTGCTGCGGCTGTTGAAAAGGCACAAGGTCGGCTCTGGTTAACGGCAGGCGTAGCGCTGACGCTGTTTTCTACCGCCGGGGCATTGGCCTGGGGGCTGGCCCGTCGCGAGGAGAACAGCCAGTCAGATGATGGCGAAGCCGCCATTTCCCCGCAGGGAACGGCGAAACACGCCTTGCCGCAAACGCTGGCGCTGGCAAGTTATCCTGGTGCGACACAGTCCTCAGGCATCGCCGCTGTGTCGCGCTTGCAGGAGCGTGTTGCCCTGCTGAATGCAACACGCGACAGCGTGCTGGCGCACTTTCCCGGTATCAGGGCTGAGCCTACAGAACATCTGCTCATTGGCCCGTTGCTTGAGAAGCTGACGGCGAGTGCGGCGTGGCGCGACGTGGACAAAGCCTCCCTGGCGCAGCAACTCGACCCGCTGGTGAATGTGATGCTTTCCACATTGAGTGTCGAGGAGCAGCTGCAACTCTACCGGCACAATCGTACTGTAGCAGACGATCTCCCGTTTGCTGCCCGGTTTATTATTCATAATGGCCTGGGGCATATTGCGCTTAACCAGCGTACATATCCTCTGCGGGTTACGCCGGAGGGCGCTCCGTTTATTATCGCCATGGATGGTCGTTGTCATTTCATTCGTTATAACCAGCGCACAGGCCACTGGGAATATGTGCAAGAAGCTGATAACCAGGGGTACAGCGCTCAGGCGAAAAAATTTAATAAAAAATATCGTCTCAACCCGGTCAATCTTCCGCGTGGAACAAACATGACCTATTTCCCGGAATATGATTATGCAGGGATACTTTCTAAAGGCTGGATAAATACCTGGGGCGTGTTTATCAGCGGTAATTTTATTTCGGTCTGGTCGCATAACGATGTGCAGGGCGAGACGTATTCCAGCTTTGATTGCGGGAACACACCGGAACAGCAGCTGATTATCAAAGGAGATTATGGCTGGGCGTTTGAGCGGCCCTCTGTTCCTATGGATACGTGCCTGAAAGTCCTGCTGGAGAGCAAGAAGATGGGCGTGGATAACCAGGCTGACAAGGCTATTGGCGCCATCCGCGCGGTGGACGGGCTGTGCATCGACAGAGTCGGTAATCACTGGCTGAAAAAGGATAACCAGTACTTTCGCGTACAGCGTGAAAAGAGCGCAGGCCAAACGATAACGCTGACGGATTATGCCGGGGCGCGTGCCGAATATAAAAACGGCGTGATGCAGCTAAAAAGCGCAGAGGAGATGATTTTTGCGCTGGATGCCGCCCGCGTCAGAAACACCCTTATTCAGTCCAGGCCGTTTATGATTGAGGCGGCAGCGCTGGATTATCTGCAAAAAAACGCGCTCACCACGCAGGCAAAACCGGTGGGGGATCTGCGCGAATATCATCCAGGTCTGGCAGAGGACGACGATTACGCCGCCATGCTGGTTATTAATAATCAGAAATACGCAGTCCGCGAATATACTGGCGATACTATACGTGTGGAGAATAAACATAATCCGCAGAATCGCCAGCAGGATATCGCGCTGTGGTCAGCGGGTGATACGCTGATACGTGTCAGAAATAATCCGGTAGATATCTCCTATAAACAGTTTTCTTTTAATCAACATACCTTGCCGATCATGATGGAAGCGGCGCTTTATAAGCTTTTAGAACTGAATGTGAAAAATAATCAAATGATGGTACCGCCTGCTGGCGAAAATCTAATAGCAATAAAAGAGCTGGCCTTGCCGATTGGCTGGTATGACAGACAAACCCGGCAATCCTGCTTTTTATATAAAGAGCATTATTTTCCGGCAACATTTACTGATGCTGATGACCAAAGTAATCCGACTGGACTTGTTATTGTTAACGTATTCGGCAAAGAAGATTTTTTTACTCAACAAAGATTAATATCATCACTTGTTATAGAGAAGAAAAGCGATCGTATAGAATTGAAGTCTCTGAACAGTTTTCTTGCTGAAAAATTAAAGGTCAGTAAAGAGATCGCCACGCTTTATAACGCCAATATACCGTGGCGCAATATACCGAATATTCGCATGATCCAGGGGCTTGTCAGTGAGGCTGTTGCTCAGGGGAAATCTCGTCTTCCGCAACTTACAACAATCACAAGAAATAATATGCTATGGAACACGGCCGCACAGCGAAATCTTATCAAGAAAAGACTTTACCCTGGCAGAGTAAATGACAAGAACCTGGAGTTTTTCAGGTTCGTTGATGACCATGAAATAAATATACCCAACGGGCGTAAAATATATGAGGTGATGGATAGCGTTTTTGACAGCATAAAAAAAGAAATTCTGCCTGTTCTGGATAAGGCTATGCATTATGATGGACCATCATGGCCGATAATAAAAACATATCTACGTAACGCGTTTGGGGAAATAAGCGAGGAGCTGCTTTCTGATATTGCTGTTGCCTGGTCTGAGCGTCTGCGTTTTATTGCCGGGGAGGTTAATATAGATAATGTAATAATCGTATCGGCTAACGATGTTTTTTTAACCCAGCGTGAGAAAACACTCGGCGGCCGGGTATTTGTTGCCCCAGATGGTAAACATATTTATATTAATGCACAAAAAATAAATCCTGACGATCGCGCACAAATAAGGCTGGTGTCTGAGCTTTTACCTGCGCTGGCTAGCCCGGCAAATTCAGGCGGTAATTTTCTTTTTATCCGGCAAAGCAATGGTATGTATCTTCCAGTAAGAGATGCCAGCGAGGCGATAATAGCCAGCCTGAAAGAAGGGCAATTTACTCCGGAGCAACAGCGCTTTTTACTGGCTGAAAGCCGACAGTATTTACAACGGATACCAACCTATCGGCGAAATATGGAGGTGCTGCTCACACCTGCGAAACTGGCTTACCTGGCAACCCATGATCCCGCTTATCGGGCGCATCTGTTCCTGGCATCTCCCGCTTTTGTCACTTTGCTCTCCTTCGATGCTTATTACTTGCTGACCCGTTCTGAAAAAGGCGTGCCTTTGTCTGAACCCTGGCTAAAGGAATATGGTCAGCTACGAGCCTCGGCAAGCCCGGTACTTATCGAAGAGATTGACGAGGATGTACCGCAAAAAATAACGACTTTAAGTACAACATCGTCAAGCACGCCAGCAACGGTAACGGCAGCGACAGAGGCGGAGCATCACCACATACACTTCCCTGATAAACATGACCAGCCTAAACAACGCCAGCCAGACGCCGAACCGGAAAGCGTTAAGGCAGAGAAAAAGCCTGTAAATGAGCCGAAACCTGAGGTTGAAGACGACGAGCGAACTCACTCAGGGAATGTGTCTGGCGAGGGAGAGAAGGAGAATGAGGCGGGGCCGGAAAGGGAGGAGAGCATTGAAATATCAGAAATTCAGGAGTCGGAAGAAGAGGTAGAAGAGGCGAAGGAAGCCAGGGAGCATGAGTCCGGTAGCGATGACGAAACGGAATTTGGTTCTGTGGAGGAAGAGGTTGAAGAAGGGCTGGAAGCCAAAGAAGAAGAGTCGGTGCCCAGGGGCAGGCCGAACCCCCAAGGTGGCCCGCCAGCGGGGGGAGAAGACGAAGTCGAGTTCCTGCCGCGTAACCAGCCCAATAATGTGCCTGAAGCGTTGCCAGGACCAAGGCGCGGGTTCCCCGGTTTGCCGAAGCCTCCTGTTCCCATTCCCTTTGCTCCCCCAGCCCTTCCGGTTCCAGGCCTTCCAATACCGCGTGTGCCTCTGCCAGCAGTTCCGGTACCGGCACTACCTGCGAAGGAAATAGCGGGTAACGTGGCCATATTGGGGGGGGCGTTGGGCGTAGGTTCTGCGGTGGCGATAGGTATAGGAGTGAACGATGAATGGAAAGCGAATAAAACAACAATCGAGCAACCTTCAGATAAAGACGGGCAGGGAATATACACTACGCCAGCAGGCAATAAAACTTTCCCTAATCCGGACGCACTGGATAAATATCATAAAGGAAAAGTGCCCCCGCTTGTGCCGATCGCTGAAACCACCCCGGTAGTGAAAGATAAACCAATTGAAATACTGGAGCTGCCAACGAAAAAGGTATTTGTTCCGGGTCATGGCAATGTGACAGTCATAACGATCCCAGGTCTGGAGTGTCTGGGCGATAAAACCGTGACGGCAACGCAAATATTAAGGCAGGTAGGGAAAGCGCTACAGCGTCCTGCGGTTGCTAGTGCTTTAGCCGACCAGCAGGACACCCACCTGGATCTCTACAGTACCTGTCCGGACCCCGAAGATGTTGAATGGACCGAAAAAAGCTACGATGTGCTGGATGCCGCAATTAATACCATATTAATGCTTCCTTGGCTCTGGCCGGTATTTGTACTGAAAAATATTGTTGGGCCTATCCTGGAAATGGCCGCCGACGACCTGGAGGGTATTCATGCATCATGGTCGGACCGCCTGTATCTTATCCTTAATGCGGTTACCCAGGCATTTGGCGTGGCGCGTGCGGGGAAAATAACAGCCAAAAAGAGTGGCGGCAGCCGATCGGTACGGCCTGTTATTCCGGGAAAAAGCGGTAAGGGACTTGACTATGAACAAATAGGTAAAATTAAGGTCTCGGTAGATGGGAAAGAATATCCGCTGGATATTACTTTTGATGAGAACCCTGTAGTGACGGATAATGAGGGGCATACAAGGTTTATTCATTATAATCAGCAAGAAAATCATTGGGATTTTAATCCTGGCGCTGAGCATCTTGTGCTGGAAGAGGCTGAAAAAAATCTCTACAAATATCGCAAAGTTTTTACCGGCCTGATCGAGGAGCCAGATATGTCGGTAGATAACAATGATATTGTCACATTAAAGATTAAAAATACCCCGGAAATAACCGGCGTGTTTATCGGCGCTGATTTTATTCCCGCCAGGGCTGAAAAAATTGGTAATGAAATCGTCGCTTATACCACAGATAATAAGGTTGCGTCGGAGGAGCAACGCTTATTAGTTCAGGATAAATATGGCTGGCGTTTTGAACGCAGCTCGGTGAAAAAAGAGATAAATCTTGAAGTCCTCCTCAGAAACAAGGCCAGCGCAGGTATTACTCTTGCGCAAAAATCGATCGGCGCAATTGTTGGTATCGATGGTCTTAGTTACGATAATAATGGTGAAGCATATATTAAGCATGATTACAAATATTATAAAGTTGAAAAGACTGCTCCAGGTAACCCCGAGGGAATTTTAAAATTAGTCGATTTCAATAATGCCATCGTTAAATATTCAAGGAACTATTTTACATTAGAAAGTGCGGATGATTTTTTGTTTGCAGCTAAAACAGAAAAGATACTTTCCAATGCGGAAAAATTCCGCATTGAGAAAGCCGCGTTAAAATACCTTCGTGAACATGCATTAACCACGAATGAGGATCTTCCAGAACGGATTGGCACAGGAATCTACCAGAATACAAAAGGTACAATCAAAGCGTTTAAAGTCAGTATTGATAAATTTGTCATTAGCGAGCTGTCAGCTCGAACGATAAAAATCAAACCTGCAAATGAAAAGTCTGCGCCTGTAGTTTTATGGCAGGACAGAAATACCTGGTTTCGCGTTCGTACTGAGCCTCAGAGCAAAGCATTAGAGTATACCGATATATCGTATTGTCGGGTTGCAAGGTCACCCACTGGTGGCGTCTGTGCCAAAATTTCTATGGAAACTGCTCTCCATACCAGGCTTCTGCAAGAGGTAAAGGATGAGATGGGCAGTACCAGTGTACCCGGCGCAGAAAAATTAACCGAAATCAGAAAAAACGATATACCTTATTTATATGAAGATGCTCTAACCAAAAAGACTTATTTTAAGTTTGGCGATCGTTTTTTCAATGCGAAAATTATTGAGGCAAACAGCCCGGATAATCCAACATGGCATCCTTGCCTGCGAGTTACGGGGCGGAGTGATTTTTATCGGGCAGAAAGAAATATCGAAACGATTGTTATGATAGATGATGGTAACGTTTTAAAAATGGCTGGGCTGGCATCTTATACGGCAGAAAAACTGGGCATTACTGCGGATGAGGCCATACAATATATTAAAAAAATCCCTTTCAATGATATAGAAAGTATCGAAATTCTTGAGCATTTGACTAACGATGTGCTGATGGCCGAAAGTATTTACGTGGAGCCACCGGGCAGCTTAAGTATTAAGGAAAAGAGCAGGCTGCCCATGAGTGAATTATTAACTTCTGCTAAGAAAAAATTATTCCCGGAAAGTATGAAGGAAGGTAAAGAACTTGAAGTCTACTCTTACGATCTACAAGCAGCCGTCAGTTCATCATATTCAGCACTCAGAGATACCGGAGAATTTGTTTCGCAGCAGGTGAACTATATATTTAATGATCTTCTGGCTACGGTTATTAGTTCTCTTAGACCTACCCATTATGATCATCCAATCGCTGAGGATTACTTGATAGAAATCCTTAAGAAAAATGAAATTAATTTTATGAATGATATTGAATACTCACTAAGTAAACGTCTTGAGGGGGCCAGAGACGAGCTGAGCAAGCGGCAAGTTAAACTATTAACTACTTACAAAAATCCGGAAGATATTCCTGTTCTAACCGGAAAAAATACGGATCAGATGATTTTTATACACGAAGAGGATTCTGGAACTCTATTTGTCAATATGGATGAACTAATTGTAAAAGCGCGTGCGAGATCGAAATCCAGAGATGCATTTAGCTCGGTGCTGGTGAGTGCACTCTTGCAATCATCAGGGAAAGCATTCCATATTATCGAGCTGCCAACGAAAAATGGGATATTTGTCAATGTCAAAAATGCCTATAAACATGCCCAGTTTATTACCAAACATGCAAAAATGGACGAAAACAGTGTGGCAAAAATGAGCGAGGTCATTTCAAGATATTTTGAAAACTCGCCGATCTATGCAAAACATCGAGACCAGATGGCGGGAATGCCGGAAGATGCGCGTAAGTTTGGTTATTTACTGCGTTACGACCCGGGGTTCCGTGCGCATATTACACTTAATTCAGATAATTTTATAACCTTGATTGCTCATGATATTCATTACCTGGTCTCCTCATCCCGGTTGGATGAAACCATTCTCCATCCATGGCTAAAAAAATACGGAGTATTGCGCGAAGCGCGGATCCAGAACGTTGCAACCGCCTATGATATTGAGTCAGTAATAAACTCAAGAGTCGAAATTTCCAGGCTCGTCCATATATCAGATACTTTTGAAATAGTCGGGGCCGCTCCAGGTAAACGGAATATGTTTATGACGAAGCAAGATAGTTACTGTTTTCGCTGGCAGGGAAAATATTATCCAATCGAATTTTTGGGCAATAGCGGGAAAGTTATATCTGTGGGCACGCCGCAAGAAATGCGGCAAATTTACTATTACGATCCCAAAGTTGGAACCGTATACCCTCTTCAACCCCGTGCTGCACGTATGAATGCATTATCTTATTATAACGATCTGGATGCCTATGAACGCAGAGATCCCTGGTCAGATTTTAGGGAAATTGCGAAATATGACGTACACAAAAAGGTGATTGTGCCCACTGGGGCAACGCGTATATTCAGATTACCTGGTAAAGTCACGCGAATCGAATTCCCGTGGTTTAATCTGTATCATCCTGAAGGTGCTTCATTAGATTTTTATGTAGCCGGACATGGGAAAATACTGGAAACCAGCAGTGTCGTTCCTGATAACGCGCTATTAAATTTTTATATTAATAAAGGTCAGCAGGTAGTCCCGTATAAAGGTAATATTGAGGACTTGCTAAGTGACTCTTTTGTGGCAAAGGAAAAAGTTGAAGGCGGTAAACAAATCGAAAACTATGTTATTAGGTCTTTTAGTAATGAACCCGTTAATAACTTGTATCTTGCGAGGAAATATAATAAGAATATTGTGCAGATAACATCGAAGACCACACGTTTATCAAGCCTGTCGGAGTCGCTGGCGAAACTTTTCCTCGATGATAACATTAAAATTCACTTATATACCTGTCGTACCTTTGAACGAACCGAAGCATTTGATGTGGCGGGCGAGGAAAATAATATCAATGTGGAAGCTAATATTCAGCCCGACGCCGGGAATATGAATAAGAGATGGGCGTTTGATCAGCAGGTTGAAAGCGGTGAACTAACGGATGAACATAAGCTAACGGGCTTTTTACCGCTCCGGGAAACGCCCGTTTTTCTCCATTACGGCACTATCGAGGTACAGTTACAGGATCTTTTAGCTAATGACTATAAAGATGTGCCGTATGATATATTTTATAGTTTAGATATTAGTGGTTATGCATCAAAACGAGTCCCTCCTTATTTAACTGAAGCCAGGCTGAAACTCAGAGAGAATGTTGTAAAAGCGCAACGTACCCTCGAGATGGCATTGTCAAAATTAAATGATGAGGATTATGATTTCGCGATTAGAAAATATCTGAATGATTCTTTTGAAAATTATCTTCATGGTGATATATCGGAAGAAGTACTTAACCGTTTAAAAGTAAATATTTTACGCGCCAGCGATTTTCTCCATGAGTCCTCTCAGGCGAATTACAACAACATAGGGATAGTTTCCAGTCGGCAGATAGCGAGCCAGGATTCTCCAGGTACCTATCGTAGTGCGGTTGCTGATAATATACGGGAGAATATGCCTCTGGCATTTGTTATACCAGGGGATGCCTTCCGGCGGTTATTTTTTATTGAGGATGCCTTACCGCCCATCGAGCAGGATGGAAAAACTATCGATCCGAAAGAATATGCCCAGGAGCATACTATTATTCATGAGTCTTCCCATATCACCGGTAGGACGACCGATATACTCTATAGCTATACCGATATGTCTCAACCGCCCAGGCTAGATGCTCCAGGAGACTCGCTAAAACGCCTTAACGAGATACTGGATAAAGGGGAAATAAGAGGCACCCCGCTTTGGTTCGATTTTATGCCGCTGTTTTACAGGCACTTTGACATTAAAGAACCGATGAAAGAAGAGGCTGTCGTAAAGATGATTAAACAAAGCCCGATGCTTAAAGCAAATATCATCATGGAAAACGCGGACAGTTTTGCTATGTTGGTGCAAGGTATTGCTAATCTGCAAAAATCTTCTCTATCCAAAAGAGACGTTGCTGATCCTGCGCTGTACTCAGCCTACCAATATCTTGGAATGATTTTTACAGCAACACGTGAGCATCATCTCAACCAGGAACCTGATAACAGCCAGGCGTAATTTCCCGTTTGTGCGGGGGGCGTAAGTGGAAAATAGCGTAACTAAGCAAAGCATTTTTCGCAAATTTTGTCCCCCGGATCCTCCTAATATTTAGATTATCCTCAGAAAATTCTTTGTTTTAGCCTGTTTAGACGTTATGGTCTGGTAATATTTTGACCACTCTCACCATTAAAAGAATAACGAACAGATAATTTAGGGATAATTATGCGTAAGTTCACCCTCGCCCTGAGTGCAATCGGCCTGTGGTTAACCTTAGGCAGCGCTGTGGCTCAAGCTTCCGCACCGTCGCCGATTTCAGGCGATACTGAAGACGTCAAACTGGCCGGGCAGGCCCCCATTCACTGGATATCTGTGGCAGAGCTTGAAAGCACGCTGACAGAACGCCCGCCAATGTCTGTTGGGTTTGATATTGATGATACGGTGATATTCTCAGGCCCCGGCTTCTGGCGAGGGAAGAAAACCTGGTCGCCGGACAGCGAAGAGTATCTGCAAAATCCAGCGTTCTGGGAGCAAATGAATAACGGAGGGGATGAGTTCAGCATTCCCAAAGAAGTTGCCCGTCAGTTAATTGCCATGCATGTAAAACGCGGTGACAGCATCTATTTTATTACCGGTCGTAGTCCGACCAAAACTGAAACAATCAGCAAGACGTTACAGGAAATTTTTCTTATTCCCGGTGTAAATATGAATCCGGTGATTTTTGCCAGCGATAAACCAGGACATCGCAGCAAAGCCCAATGGATGCAGGCAAAGCAAATCCGCATTTTCTATGGCGTTTCGGATTACGACATTGCCTCCGCCCGCGCAAGTGAAGTGCGTCCCATTCGTATCCTTCCGGCCTCTTATTCGTCCACGCAGCCTCCGCCGCAGGCCGGTGCGTTAGGGGAAGAAGTGCTTGTCAACTCAGAATACTGATGTTTTTTTAAGCTAATTTGACCTGGTGGGTTTCCCCTTTTTGCTGACATGTTGCACACTTAAAAGGAATTTCTTTTAACAGGAGCAGCAGATGTGGTACCAGCAAATCCTTACTCTTGGCGAAAAGCCGCGTGGATTTCACCTTGTCACTGACGAAGTGCTGGAGCAAATTCGCGACTTATCCCGCGTCCGGGTTGGTTTACTGCATCTTTTGCTCCAGCACACTTCCGCTTCTCTTACCCTGAATGAAAATTGTGATCCCACCGTGCGTCATGATATGGAGCAGCACTTTCTCAACGCAGTGCCGGACGACGCGCCTTATGAGCATGATTATGAAGGGGCTGATGATATGCCATCGCATATCAAATCTTCTCTGCTTGGGGTGTCGTTGCTGTTACCCGTGCAAAACGGGCGCGTGCAATTAGGCACCTGGCAGGGGATCTGGCTGGGAGAGCATCGTATCCATGGCGGCTCGCGAAAAATCATCGCGACACTTCAAGGAGAGTAAAGATGACAATTACGGAATTACTGGACTATTGCATGAAAAAACCTGGCGCTGAGCAGAGCGTGCATAACGACTGGCGCGCAACGCAGGTGAAAGTGGCGGATGTGTTGTATGCGATGGTCAATGAAGAGGAAGGTCGCCCGGCGGTATCCCTGAAAACCAGCCCGGCTCTGGCGGAGTTGCTGCGACTGCAACATAAAGATGTACACCCCAGCCGTTATTTAAATAAAGCGCACTGGAGCACCGTCTATCTGGATGGTTCGATACCGGATTCGCAAATCTATTACCTGGTGGATGACTCTTTTCAGCAGGCTGTGGATTCGCTGCCGGAACAAGCCCGGCAGCAGATTTACGCTTCAGCAACCGACAGTAGCCGGTTACTTTAGCATGGGTTTGAGGAAGCGAGCCGTGTGCGACGCTTCGCAGTCGGCGACGGTTTCCGGCGTGCCGGAAATAAGGATCTCACCGCCGCCGCTCCCGCCTTCCGGGCCGAGATCCACAATCCAGTCTGCCGTCTTGATAACGTCCAGATTGTGCTCAATCACCACAATGGTGTTGCCCTGATCGCGCAGCTGATGCAGCACGTCCAGCAACTGCTGAATATCTGCAAAATGCAGGCCGGTCGTCGGTTCATCCAGGATATAGAGCGTCTGGCCGGTGCCGCGCTTGGACAACTCGCGCGCCAGCTTAACGCGCTGGGCCTCGCCGCCTGAAAGCGTGGTGGCCGACTGGCCGAGACGAATATAGGTCAGACCGACGTCCATTAGCGTTTGGAGCTTACGCGCCAGCGCCGGAACAGCATCGAAAAATTCGCGCGCCTCTTCGATGGTCATATCCAGCACTTCATGGATAGTCTTGCCTTTATATTTGATCTCCAGCGTTTCGCGGTTATAGCGCTTGCCTTTGCACTGATCGCACGGAACGTAAATGTCCGGTAGGAAGTGCATTTCAACCTTAATGACCCCGTCGCCCTGGCATGCTTCACAACGCCCGCCGCGCACGTTAAAGCTAAAGCGCCCCGGCGTGTAGCCGCGCGCGCGCGACTCCGGCACTCCGGCAAACAGTTCGCGCACCGGCGTAAAGACGCCCGTATACGTCGCCGGGTTAGAGCGCGGCGTACGACCTATCGGACTCTGATCGATATCGATCACTTTATCGAAGTGTTCCAGCCCCTGGATCTCACGATAGGGCGCAGGTTCGGCGATCGTCGCACCGTTCAACTGACGCTGGGCGATAGGAAACAGCGTGTCGTTAATAAGCGTGGATTTGCCCGAACCGGAGACGCCGGTGATACAGGTAAACAGGCCAACCGGCAGCGTCAGGGTGACATCTTTCAGGTTGTTGCCACGCGCGCCGGACAGTTTCAGCACTTTTGACGGATCGGCTTTCACGCGCTCTTTCGGCACTGCGATTTTTCGCTTACCGCTCATATACTGCCCGGTCAGCGATTCCGGCACGGCCATAATAGATGACAGCGGCCCTTCCGCCACCACCTGACCGCCGTGCACGCCAGCGCCCGGGCCGATATCAATAACATGGTCCGCCGCACGTATCGCGTCTTCGTCGTGCTCAACAACAATCACCGTATTGCCAAGATTGCGCAGATGAATCAGCGTACCGAGCAGGCGTTCGTTATCGCGCTGGTGCAGGCCAATGGACGGCTCATCAAGTACATACATTACGCCAACCAGCCCGGCACCGATTTGGCTTGCCAGACGAATACGCTGCGCTTCACCGCCTGAAAGGGTCTCAGCCGAACGGGAAAGCGTCAAATAATTAAGGCCAACGTTAACGAGGAATTTCAGACGATCGCCAATCTCTTTCAGCACTTTTTCAGCAATTTTTGCCCGCTGGCCGGAGAGTTTCAGATTGTTAAAGAAATCCATCGCATGACCGATGCTCATATCGGATATGGTCGGCAGCGGCGTGTTTTCGACATAGACATGGCGCGCTTCGCGGCGCAGACGCGTGCCATCGCACGAGGCGCACGGGCGGTTGCTGATAAATTTCGCCAGCTCTTCACGCACGGCGCTCGATTCGGTCTCTTTATAGCGGCGCTCCATATTATGCAGCACGCCTTCAAACGGATGGCGGCGCACCGAGGTATCGCCGCGATCGTTCATGTATTTGAACTCAATAGACTCTTTACCGGAACCAAACAGCACGACTTTCTGCACGTTAGCGCTCAGGCTCTCCCACGGCGCTTCAACGTCGAATTTGTAATGTTCGGCCAGCGATTTCAGCATCTGGAAATAATAGAAGTTACGGCGATCCCAGCCACGAATTGCGCCGCCAGCCAGCGACAGTTCGCCGTTTTGAATAACGCGATCGGGATCGAAATATTGCTGCACGCCAAGCCCGTCACACGTCGGGCAGGCACCTGCCGGGTTGTTAAAAGAGAACAGGCGCGGCTCAAGCTCACGCATGCTGTAGCCGCAAATCGGGCAGGCGAAATTCGCCGAGAACAGCAGCTCATCGGTATCAGGCTCGTCCATATCCGCAACAACCGCCGTACCGCCGGAAAGCTCCAGCGCGGTTTCAAAGGACTCTGCCAGCCGTTGCGCCAGATCGTTGCGCACTTTGAAGCGATCGATAACCACCTCAATGGTGTGTTTCTTTTGCAGCTCGAGCTTTGGCGGATCGGAAAGATCGCACACTTCGCCATCGATACGGGCGCGGATATAGCCCTGGCTTGCCAGATTTTCCAGCGTTTTGGTGTGCTCGCCTTTACGTTCTTTAATCACCGGCGCAAGCAGCATCAAACGTTTGCCTTCCGGCTGAGACAGCACGTTATCCACCATCTGGCTAACGGTTTGCGCAGCCAGCGGTACGTTATGATCCGGGCAGCGCGGCTCGCCAACGCGGGCATAGAGCAAGCGCAGGTAATCGTGAATTTCGGTAATGGTCCCGACGGTAGAACGGGGGTTGTGCGATGTTGATTTCTGCTCGATAGAGATAGCTGGCGACAGACCTTCGATATGGTCAACGTCCGGTTTTTCCATCAGCGACAGAAACTGACGCGCATACGCGGATAGCGACTCAACGTAGCGGCGCTGCCCTTCGGCATACAGTGTGTCAAAAGCCAGTGAAGACTTGCCAGAACCCGAAAGCCCTGTGACAACGATCAGTTTGTCGCGAGGGATGACGAGGTTGATGTTTTTGAGATTATGGGTGCGGGCGCCCCGTACTTCTATCTTATCCAATCCATTCACCTTTTACCCGGAAGAACGCTTTGCCTGGTGTGTTTGAAGGACAACCGGCGGTCAGAAACGGCTAATTATGACACAATTTAACCTGAATGAATATACAGTATTGGAATGCATCTTCTGTATAAGTGTGCAAAAATACACTATGTGAGAGATTATCTGGAATCATCCTCGCAGCTATCAAAGTACGGCTTTGTAATGGTACAATTGCGCGTTTACACTTATTAAGAAACGTTTTCAGGAGACACGATCATGGCCAGCAGAGGCGTAAACAAGGTGATTCTCGTCGGGCACTTGGGTCAGGACCCGGAAGTACGCTATATGCCGAGCGGTGGTGCTGTCACCAACATCCGCGTGGCCACTTCCGAATCCTGGCGCGACAAGCAGACCGGTGAAACGAAAGAGCAAACAGAATGGCACACCGTTGTGCTGTTCGGCAAACTGGCGGAAGTCGCGGGTGAATACCTGCGTAAAGGTTCTCAGGTTTATATCGAAGGTTCCCTGCGTACCCGTAAGTGGCAGGATCAGAGCGGCAACGAACGTTACTCTACCGAGATAGTGGTAAACGTTGGCGGCACCATGCAGATGCTCGGTGGTCGCCAGGGTGGCGGCGCGCCGATGGGCGGCGGGCAGCAGCAGCAGGGCGGTTGGGGCCAACCTCAGCAGCCGCAGAGCGGCGGCAACCAGTTTAGCGGCGGCGCGCAGTCTCGCCCGCAGCAGCAGTCTGCTCCGGCACCGTCTAACGAACCGCCGATGGATTTTGATGACGACATCCCGTTCTGACGAAAGCCTCTGATACAGACATACCCGCTAAAAACAGAAAACCCTGCTTCGGCAGGGTTTTTGCTTTCGGGCAGGCAGCGATAAAGAGAACGCTTGCCACCTGAAATTAATGCAATAAAAAAACCCGCACAGGCGGGTTTTTTACTATCGGCAACGCTTAGCTGCTCAGGCTTATTACCTTCATCGCTGTCGTAAGCATTACTGATGAGGAACGCGGCTTACAGCGCGGTGACGTTTCCGGCCGCAGGGCCTTTAGCGCCATTTTCAATGGTGAAGGAGACCTGCTGGCCTTCTTCCAGGGTTTTGTAGCTGTCGCTCTGGATAGCAGAGAAATGGACAAAAACGTCCTTGCTGCCGTCGTTAGGAGTGATAAAGCCAAAACCTTTATCAGCGTTAAACCATTTTACTAAACCAGTCATTTTATTAGACATAGATAAATCCTTAATTGATGAGCCACTCAGCGCGGCAATTATGGCCTGTAATGAGAGAGTTACTTATTGGGCACTTAGGAGGAGGCTCATGGAGAAGGCTATCTGGGATAACATCTGAAATGAGGACTGCTTTACTAAAACTGCTTTCATAAGGTCTGTGTTCCAAACCGATGTCGCTATTAAGACACAGAGAAATTAATTTAGCAACTTATATGTTTTTTTATTTTAACCGTTTACACTCCCGGATGGCTATAAGGCCATGCTTTGCAAGCATAACAACGCCAGAAATCAGCCTCCGGCAGAGAGTATAAATAGCTCTTTAATTTACCGGTTCGCTTTCAGGCATTTTCAGTGGTTAGCCCACTCTATAGCTGAGAGTCATAGAAATAAGAGATAGCGCTCATTTTAATCCCTGAGCCAGTAATATTCTGTGCGCAGCTCTCAGGAGGAAAAACCATGAAAAAGCTTCTGATATGTTGTTTGTTCGGCAATACAGCGAATTCTCTGGCCAAAAAGATGCAGTCATTGGCAGAAAAAAAGGGCAATCAGCTGATTATTAGTGCGGTGGGGCTGGATAATTTCGCCAGCGTGGCTCCCGTTTTCGACGGCTTTCTTATTGCGCCCCATATTCAGTATAAACTTGCAGAAATTAAAGAGATTGTCGCAGACGCTCGGCCAATAGAAATTATTGAAAGTTTACCTTACGCATCACTGGACGCAGAGCAGGTGTTATCGTTCGTGATGGAAAAAATGCCAGAACTGGCAGAGTGATACTTTAGGCCGTACTTCGTGCGGCCTCCTCGTTTAGGCACAAAACAGGCAAACTCCCACTACAGACAAAACGTAATGTCATTGCAGAAATAACCCGCGTTATTATTTGAATTAGGATATTTCAATCTTTTTTCCAGGATACTGGCTAATAACATTTAGCTGATTTATGTGCGCTGGATCGAATAATTAAATTGGCGTGAAAACAGTGGGGAAATAAGCACAGCTTAAATTTGCGTTAAGTCTTTACCTATTGATTAAAATAAGATAAATCTTAGCTACCATTATATCCAGGTTTTAACTATATCCAGATATTATTGCCAGTAATTCATCGGCGCCAGGGAATAAAACCCGCGTAAAAACTTTTCCTGATAATTTCCTGCGCTGCACATGCGTGGAGAGACGTTTCTCCCGGAATATTCGCCTCTGCTATAAAGGAAATCGTATGGTTAACCGGATAACCGTGCTGTCATCCTCCGGGAGCGATTCGCTCTTATTCTGGATGTTTAAAGGAGAAGAAAACCTCTCCACGCCTTTTCGCTTTCAGGTCGATTTACTGAGTAAAGATTTCAACATCGACCGGCAGAAATTGCTTGGCCAGAATATGACGGTTGTTATCCCCGGGCAATGGGGTTCGCCGCGCTACCTTTGTGGCAAAGTCACCGCTGTCTCAGTGCGCACACAAGATCTGGACGGTACACGTTACGCCGTGTATCAAACCACACTTGAGCCGGATTTCTGGCCGATGATGCGCGATCGCAACTTCCGTATTTTTCAGCAACAACGCGTACCGGATATCGCGAAAAAACTCTTTTCTGAATACAACGTAAAAATCGAAGACAAACTCAGCCGCAGCTATCGCCAGTGGGATTACTGCGTGCAGTATGCGGAAAGCAGTTTCCACTTTATTAGCCGCCTGCTGGAACTTGAAGGCATCAGCTATATGTTCCGCCACAGCAAAGAGGGCCACACGCTGGTGCTGATGGATGATTATTCCCAGGCAGAGGCGTTTCCTGGTTATGAAACCATTGCCTGGCATGCGCAGGCGAGCGGCGGTGCGGTCAATGAAGAAGGCGTCAGCCAGCTGCTGGCGCGCCATGTGGTGACGCCGGGACTTTACAGCACGGATGATTACGATTTTCGCAAACCCCACGCCTGGATGCTGCAAACCCTGCAAAACCCGGTCTCGCCCACGCCGGGGCAAATTGATGTTTACGACTGGCCGGGTCGCTTTGTTGAACACGACGATGGTGAATCGTACGCGCGAATTCGCCAGCAAGCCTGGCAGGCGGAGCAGCAGCAAACTCAGGGGAGCGCCACCGCGACCGGCATTGTGCCGGGGCATGTCTTTACCCTGCGTAATGCGCCAGTCGTTGCGGATAACGCAAAGTGGCTGGTGGTGGGCGCGCGATACGCTTTTGAAGAGAATCAGTATGCTTCCGGCGACGCCGCGTCGGCCGAGCATAGCATCGACTTTACCGTTATCCCGGCGACGACGCCTTTTCGTCCGGCGGCGAGCACCGACTGGCCGCGCACTTACGGGCCGCAAACCGCCAGAGTTGTGGGGCCAAAAGGCGAATCTATCTGGACGGATAAATACGGGCGCGTGAAAGTGAAATTTCACTGGGATCGTGAAAGCCAGGGCGATGAAAACAGCTCCTGCTGGGTTCGCGTCTCCAGTGCCTGGGCAGGCCAGGGTTACGGCGGCGTGCAGATCCCGCGCGTGGGCGATGAAGTGGTGGTGGACTTTATCAACGGCGAACCGGACAGGCCGATTATTATTGGCCGCGTGTATAACGAAGCCAGTATGCCGCCGTGGGCGCTACCGGCTGCGGCAACGCAGATGGGTTTTATGAGCCGCTCAAAAGATGGCTCGCCGGATAACGCCAACGCCCTGCGTTTTGAAGATAAACCCGGCGCAGAGCAGCTGTGGTTACATGCCGAGCGCAACATGGACACCGAAGTCGAGAACGACGAAACCCATGATGTTGGCAGCAATCGCACCAAAACCGTCGGCAAAGACGAAACCAGCCATATCAAGCAAAACCGCACCCGTACAGTCGATGGCAACGAAACGGTCACTGTCGGCCAGAACCGAACGAAAACCATCAACGGTAATGAAACAACCACGGTGCAGCAAAACCGCACCGAAAGCGTCAAGGGCAATGAAACCCTCAGCGTTGAGCAAAATCGTGACGAAACCATCACCGGTAATCACAGCACCACGGTGAAAAGCAACAATACCGGCACCGTTGAAGGGAACCAGACGTTGACGGTGGTGCAGAACCGAACCCGCAGCGTGCAGGGTAATGAGAAGGTCAGCGTTCAGCAAAACCGCACGGTGCAGGTGACCGGCAACCAGACGCTGGAAGTGACCGGCAACCGCGACGTTACCGTTTCGAGTAACGAAGCGCGCACGGTGGCGCAAAAGCAGGAGGTCACTATCGGCGCGGGGCGCACGCTGAGCATTACCGGCGGCGATACGCGTTTTACCCAGGGCAGCGTGACGGACAGCGCGACCGATACATTTCGCATCAACGTGGGCGAGAACGGCATCCTTATCAGTAATGGCAGCGTGGAAATTACCGCTGGCGGCTCGACCATCACCATTAACGCGGCGGGCGTGATGGTGAACGGCAAGAAAATCGAACTTAACGCCTGACGGGAGCCGTAAATGAGCGCTGCGAAAAACCCGACCGAAAAAGTAATGAGCGAGCTGGAGCTAAGCTGGCTGGATGCGAGCGACAAGGCCGGGCAAACCCGGCTGTTTATCTGGCGAGTCCCGGCGGGGGGAGAATCGTTACTCGATGGCTTTATCGCCCTGCAACAACATCCACAAGGGCGCACGCTGCCGGATCTGTTTTTGAGTCTGACGCTCCCTTTTGAAACCGGGTACGGTTACAGCGAAGCGCTGGGCCGTGAGTTTGTGGAGCATTACGAAGCCACGCCAGATGCCGCTGGCTGGCAAGCGGATGCGTATTTACCCTGTTACTCCTCCGCTCAGTTGCGCCAGCTTTTGCAGCGCTTTGCCGAAAATTTTGCTGATGATTTACGTTACCTGGTGCTGGTTTTGAAACCTTCTGGCGTGAGTGATGAGCGCGCGCTGATGCGCTGGCTTACCCGCTGGCTGGAAGAGGGCGAACCTGCGCCGCGCCTGCTGCTGATAGACACCACAGAGCAGCCGGTGTGGCAGCCGTTATACGAAGCACACCCTGCGGTGGTGCAGCTGATTGTTGATGATATTGATGGCATGAAGGTGATGCATCAGACCGCACAACAACAGACCGATGCCGATGCGGATCGCTTGCTGTTTCGCCGCTACCTGGCGGACTCGATGCTCTTGCTGGAAAAAGGCAGCGCCGCGCAGGTGGCGGCGCGCGGCTCTCTGGCGCTGGACGTCGCCACGCGGCGCGGCTGGGCCGATCAACAGGCGATGATGCATAACCTGATTGCCGGCGGCTGGCTGAAAGGTAAGCAGCATACGCAGGCGATAGCGCATTACCGCCAGGCACAGCACGTCAGCGCCACGATCCCGGATCCGGCAATAAAAGGCCAGCTACGTACGCAAAGTACCTTTGGCGAGGCGGGTGCCTGGTTCTCAAAAAAAGAGTATTTACAGGCGGCGAAAGGCTATCGCCAGGCGGCTTTGGAAGCGCAGGCGATCTCTCACGCGGCTTTTGCCATCGAAGGTTGGCGGATGTCCGGTTTTTGCCTGTGGCTTGCCGGGCACCGGCCTGCTGCGATGGAAGAGTACGCCCAGGCGGTCCAGGCGGCACAGAGCGTGCCGTTAGCCGGGCGCGGGCAAACCACGCTGCCGCTGGTGTTCGGCGATCTTTTACGTATCCATGACAAGCGGCGTAGCGAGGCCATCGAAGCATGCGCCGCACGCTGGCAGTGTGAAAAACAGCGGCTGATCCAGCATGCAGAGGAGCGCTTGCCAGCGGCGCCCACGATTGAACAGGTAAAGCAGACGGAAAACCGCCTGCAATTACAGCTTGAAGCGGCTTTTACCTTAATCCGTGAGGAGAGAGAAAAACTCATTCGTCACGGTGATGACAGTTTCCGCCGCGTTGTCCGGTTGGCGCGGGAGATGTTGCACCCGCACTGGAACGGTTTACCGGCTATCGCCCACCCTTTTGATGCGCCTGCGGGAGAATGGCAAAGCCTGCCCGCGTGGGGAAGTACCGACGCATCGTTACCTGAAAATGCAGGAAGCAAACCGCTATGAAAAATCGCGTCATTATTATTGTCGTCGTCACGCTGCTCGCGCTGCTCTATCTCAGTCTTTCTGATAGCGGTCTGGCGACCGAAATCCGAACCTTCCTGCGCGCGTTGTTGCGTGCCATGTTCTGAGGCGAAACCGATGCACTCCGGCGCTCACTTCGATCCGCAGCTTGGGCTGGATATTCATACCTACCCGTGGCCGCTGCCCACGCCGCATATCGGGCTGGTGTTTGACGTGTTCGATTACCTGCCGCTGATCGGCACGACGGTGCACGTCAACAGCATCAAACGCGCCAGCGCAGGGACGGGCGGCATTGCCGTGCATATCCCGGTCGGCGGCGTGTGGGTTCCGCCGCTGCGTATGCCGGGCGGGCCGCAGATAGAAGATGAACTGTTTATGGGGAGCAAAACCGTCTCTGTCGACGGTGAGCCTTTCTCGCGCATCGGTATGCCGGTGCTGAGCTGTAATATTCTCGGCATGATCCCGCCGTTTCGCCTGAAACGCGCCGCGAAGCCAAAACCGCTTTCGCTGACTCTGCCGCTGACTTTTAACCTGGCTATCCCGAACAATGTGGTGGTCGGCGGGCCGCCTACGGTAAACCTGATGGCGCTATTGATGCGCGCCGGGTTGAGCGGCCTGGGCAAAGGGCTAAAAAAACTGAAGAAAACGCCACAGTGGCGGCTATTTATGCGCCGCTTTCGCCAGCTTCGCCGCAAGCTGTTTCGCAATATGGACCCCGGCTTCCTCAAGTGTCGGGTACTGCGCGCGGAACCGGTCGATATCCGCGATGGCAGCGTGAGCCTCGAACAGCAGGATTTTTTGCTGCCGGGTCGTCTGCCGCTGGCGTGGGGGCGCAGCTACTCATCGGCAGATACAAAAGAAGAAGGGCTGTGTGGCTACGGTTGGGCAACGCCTGCGGATATACGCCTTGAGATACTGGCGGGCGAAGGCATCGCCACGCTGACGCAACCGGAAGGGATGACGCTGTTCCCGGCACTGCCACAGGCCGACGGGCGCACGCAGGCGATCGCCGGGCTGCCGGACGGTAGCCGCCTGTGGCGCGAGACCGCTAACGGCAGCGTGTTGTGGCATGTGGAGCAGGAAAATGGCCCGCTGCTGCAATTTAGCGGTAAGCAAGGGGCTATGCCGATAGAAACGCTCGCCGATCGTAACGGTAATGGCTGGTATTTTGCGTGGAAAGGTAGCGAATTACAGCAACTTTATGAGTTTACGCATGAAGGTAAAACGGGCCGCGAAATCCTCGTCACGCAGGAGGAAGGCCGCCTGCTTGCTCTGCGTTTGCGTAATGCGCAGGACGGGGAAATTACGCCGCTGAGCCGCTACGAATATGACGCTGAAGGCCAGCTGAGCGCGCAAATCGATGCGCTGTCACACCCGCGCCGCTACTTTTATCAGCAGCGCCATATGGTGAGCCATATCGATCGCAACGGGCAGGGCTTCCACTATCACTACAACGATACCTGGCAGGTTGTCCATGCATGGGGCGATGGCGGCGTGTGGGATTACCATTTTGCCTGGCATGAGTTGCTTAACGAAGTGGAAATCACGGATTCGCTCGGCAACATTTCACGCGTGACTTTTGATGAAAATGGTTTGCCGGTTTCTGAGATAGACCCGCTGGGCGGTAACACTGTTTTTCGCTACGACGATTTTGGCCGCACCGTCGAGCTTACCGAGCCAGATGGCAGCTTGCATCGCTGGGAGTATGACGAGCAGGGACGGATGGTCGCCGAACATATGCCGGACGGCAGCGTTGTGCGGGCCACTTTTGACGATTTTGGCGAGCTGGTGGCGGTTGTCGATGAGAAAGGGGCAACCTGGCGAGCGGAATACGATACGCGCGGCAACCTGGCCGCCAATATCGATCCCACCGGCGTCGCCGCGCATTATCGCTACGATGCGTTTGGTCAGGTGAGTTGTGCCGATGCGCCCGGCGCGCTGCTGACGCGGTATGAATACGATCGTTTTGGCTTTTTACAGGCCGTGACAGAAGCCGGAGCGGGCAGGCGTCGTTTTCGCTATTCCGTGCGGGGCACATTACAAGAACGTATTGATGCCAGCGGAGGTATCACTCGTTTTTATTGGGATAGCAAAGATCGCCTCGTCGCGACTGTCGATCCACAGGGCGCTGAAGTCCGCGTGGCGTACGATCGGGAAGATAATCCCATTCACTTTACCGATGAGTCAGGGCAAGTTACCCGTTTTCGTTATAACGGCACCGGCATGCTGACCGCCTGCGAGACGCCGGATGGCGCGACTGTCGGTTATCAGTACGATCCTGAAGATCGCTTATTGGCGGTGATCAACCAGAACGGCCAGCGCTGGAAAATGATCCGCGATGCGCTCGGGCGCGTCACGGCAGAGAGCGATTACTGGGGGCAGACGACGCGCTACGCCTGGGATAAAGGCAGCCGTTTAATCCGCCGTGAAGACCCGCTCGGGCGCGCCGTGCGTTACGGCTATGATAAGGCCGGGCGGCTTTGTGAGCGGCGAAGCCAGGACACTTTGCAGGCAACGTATCATTACGATGCGTGCGGGCGCATGGTGCTGTGCGAAAGCCCGTGGCGGCGCCTGGCGTGGCGCTATGATGATGCCGGGCGTGTTCTGGCGGAAGAGCAGGACGGTTTCCAGCTGCGTTATGGTTATGATGCGCGTGGGCGGTTTATCTCCCGCGAGAGCGACAGCGGTCACCGGGTGCAGTATGGCCTGGATGAGCATGGCAGGCTCGCCCAGGTGCAGCTCAACAATGATACGCCAATCGTTTTTCAGTACGATGCCAGCGGGCGTCGGGTAAGCGAGGCGTTGTCGGCTGAGGTAACGCGCTGTTACGACTACGATCGTAGCGGGCGGCTCACTTCTCAGCAGGTTTTGCACAACGATCTGCCTTTATTTGCCAGCGGTTTTGCTTACGATCGCGCCGGCAACCTGACGCTCCGGGAAGACAGCTTGTGGGGCAGCGATCGCTATAGTTACGATCCGGTCGGGCGTTTAACTGCGCATACCGCGCCGGACGGCACCTTGCGGCAGTTTGTGCAGGACACGGCGGGCAACCATCTGCAAACTGACATTCGTAGCGTTAATGGCAGCGCGGGCGGTTGGTTTCGTGAAGGCGTTCACCACGGCGTGCGTTATGTGTTTGACCGCGCCGGAGAGTTGCGCCAGCGCCGCCCGCTACAGGACGAGAGCGATAAAGAGGATTTCACCTGGGACGAGAACCGCCAGCTTATCGCGGTGCGCAAAGGCGAAAACCTGGTGCGCTACGGCTACGATGGTCTTGGGCGTCGGGTGTGCAAACAAACCGCCACGCATACGCACTGGTTTTACTGGCAAGGGGATGCGCTGGCGGGTGAGACCGTAGCAGCCACTTCGCAACCGCTGGCGGCGCTGAGCATTTTTGATACCGGCGAGCGTTTAAAGCGCCAGAAAGCGCAGGCGAAACTGTTCGCCGGTATGCGCGAATACATCTATTACCCCGGCAGTTTTCGACCGCTGGCGCTACTGACGCAGGAAGAGGGGCAGAAACAGAGCTGGCACTATCACTGCGATCCGAACGGCGCGCCTGTGCGCCTCACCTCGCCGCAAGGCGAGATAGTCTGGTCGGAGAAAACCGGCGTCTGGGGTGAAAAAGGCGAGGTTTACGCCAGCCGAATCGATAACCCGCTGCGCTTCCAGGGGCAGTATTTCGATGCCGAGACCGGGCTGCATTATAACCGCTACCGTTACTATGATCCGGCGATTGCGGCGTATATCAGCCAGGACCCGATAGGGCTGGCGGGCGGTATTAATACCTATGGCTATGTACGCGGGCCGTTTACATGGATAGATCCATTAGGGTTAAGCGATTGCGGTATCGCTGGCGCGGTAAACTGGAAGGGATTCAATCCGATCAAAAGAGATTATGTTATTGATGGTGTAACCCATAAAAATTTATCGGGGCTGCAATACCATTATCTTAAACATGGCAAAGAGTTTGGCGATATAACGCAAGTCCAGTACCTGAAAATGGCAAAAGAGTTTGCTAAAAAACCGCTTACAGAATCCATACAAGAGGAAAAAGTGGGTAATATTATTATTCGGCATGATAAGGGAACGGGTGAAATTTTTATTGGTCATGCTGGTAAAAGGGAAATGAGAACATATTATATAGATGATGGAAGAGATAGCGATGCGTTCGCTGCCGCCATTCAACTTGCTAAGGATTTATGATGAAAATTGAATTTACTTATCATGAGGTTATTGATTTTATGCAACAGTATGCGCTGTTTAGCATGGCTGTTGAGGAGAGAACCCAGACGCTGCTTGAGCTTGGCGAAATTGATGACGAAAACGTCTCGGAAGCAGCAAAGTACAATTATAACGAAACAATAAAAAATGAAATGGTTTTTTCGCGATTAATTAAAAATAGCTTTTGGGAAGGGAAAATAAAAGAGATCACCTCTAACAGTATTCATATTGTTGACCATAATGACGAAGATATTTCAGGTGAATGTTGCAAAGCCTGTGGGTATATAGTTTTTGAAGATAAAGAGGATGCGTTTTACGAGATTTGCCCGGTATGCGGTTGGCAAAATGATAATACAAAGGGCGATGAGTACAGTAGCTGTAACCACAGTTCTTTAAATGATTATAAAGCATCGCCAGAGTTTGCGGAGAAGTGTCGTGCGGGTGGTGATAAATATATCCTCGGTCAGGAAAGTTTTGAATATCCGGGATAAAGATACCCCGGTCGATGACGGCATTCAGTCACCACTTTTTGGGCACCTGATATGCCGAATGAACCGATATGAAATGATTATTTAGCGGCATTGCGCGTTACGTCAACGTCGGGCAGCAACAGAGGTTGCAGGCGTTGCCACACCGTGGGGCTTGCAGCCCAGGCGTGGTTCCCCTGCGTTAAGCCATCGTTCGCGAGAAAGTCATTGTGCATTCCGCCCGCTTCCTTGATTAACGCCAGGCCTGCCAGTGCGTCCCAGCTATGCAGATGGGCCTCAAAGTAGCCATGCACCAGGCCTGCGGCAACGTGCGCCAGCATCAACGCTCCGGCACCAAAACGCCGGTGCTCAATACCTTCTTCCAGTAGCGTTTCGATAGTGTGCGCATACTGGCGAGGCGTGGTGCGGCTGGAACGACCCAGCCCGAGCACGACCGCCTCGGGATCGGGATCAACCAGGGATAATCTCTTGCCGTTTAAAAACGCGCCTTCGCCAGCCCTGGCAAAGTAAAATTCGTTGCGATCGGGGGCGTAAATAATGCCCAGCTCAATAATGTTATTGCTGACATACGCCACAGAAATGCACCAGTAATCCATGCCGAGGATGAAATTGGTTGTGCCATCAATGGGGTCAATAACCCATACGCCGTCAGAACCGGCCTCCAGCCCGCGCTCCTCGCCGAGCAGTCCATCCTGCGGGCGCTCTGTTTTAAGCCACGCGCGCAGCGCATTTTCGACGTACACATCTGCCTGAGAGACAAAATCCTGGCGGGCTTTCTTTTCAACGGTTAGCCCCTCATCACGGAGCTGTTTCGCTTCCTGACCGAGACGACGAATCAACGTGCAGAGCGCGTGCGTAAACTCTTCTGTCATATCTGCTCCTTAGTCCTGGCATCGTGAAATTTATCGCTAAACCTGCTCTACCTTAACTTACTCGTCGCAAGAACGCTGCAACCGATCTGCTGTTCGTTGCGGCAAATAAAAAAGCGCCCGCAGGGTAATGCCGATCGTTTAAGGATCGGTTGACCGATCCGGTGGCTGGTGTAAAAAGGGTTTCATGTTCATCATGGAACCCTTTTTAAATGGAACTTTCCCAGGCCCTCGGCATTATTAATCTCACCGCAC
>NZ_JBQPOM010000067.1:0-108399 GCF_052220145.1 Vagococcus sp. WN89Y
CTGAACGAATATAATTGTGAGCGCCCACACGAATCCCTGAACCATCTGACACCGGAAGAGTACCGGATAGTAAATACTGATGCCGGAACCTCAAAAAGTGCATGGAATTAAAACGGGTGTCTTTACACTGGCACACAGCAGCCGTTATGACCAAAACTCGTCATAAGAAGGGAGTTATGCGCAAATTTTGTTGACGATGGTGAGTGATTTGCAAACGGTCGCTATGTTTTGCGAGATGATAAAACCCATCAGGGATGGCTGGAGCCGTATTGTGCGCTGTCACACTGTGAAGTTAAAATTGCGTGACGCCAGCCGTCCATTGAAAACCCGTCGCCTCGGGGGATTTAACGGTGTGATATCAGCTTTAAATCTGCGCCATACCGCCGTCAACAAACAGTTCTATGGCATTGATAAAACTGGCGGCATCAGAAGCCAGAAATGCAACGGCTTTGCCGACTTCCGCTGGCTCACCAATCCGGCCCAACGGAACCTGTGCTGCCAGTGCATCAAACAGGCCCTGACGCTCTTCCTCGGCAACCAGCCCCCCTAATCCAGGCGTTTTGACCGGACCCGGACTCACGACATTCACCCGAATACCACGCCCCTTCAAGTCCAGCGCCCATGAGCGAGCAAAGTTTCTCACTGCGGCTTTACTGGCGCTATACACGCTAAAGTTAGCCGTCCCTTTTACCGAAACGGTGGAAGCGGTGAGGATAATGGATGAACCGGCACCAAGCAGTGGCAGTGCTTTCTGGACGGTGAATAATACTCCGCGAACATTAATCCCGAAAATCCGGTCAAAATGTTCTTCGGTTATAGCACCCAGCGCCAGCATATCTCCGCCACCGGCGTTAGCAAACAAAATGTCCAGACGCCCCGACTCTTCCGCAATCTGCGCGTAAACCTTATCCAGATCGTCAAGACGGGAGACATCAGCCCGAATCCCCTTAGCCGACGTGCCGATCAACTCGATGGCCGCATCCAGCTCCTGCTGACGACGTCCGGTGATGTAGACTTTTGCCCCCTGTGCCGCCAGTTCCTGAGCACTGGCAAGACCGATTCCTGTGCTGCCGCCCGTGACCAGGGCGATTTTGTCTGAAAGTGGTTTACTCATTATTCATATCCTCGACGTTGTTTCGAAGTGGCCGTCATTCAGCCTGTGAACACACTTTAGCCGCAGAGAAATTATTGATAAATTAGTAGAAATAGAAAACACTATTTCTACAGGTGAATAATCAGCTGTCACACGGAGAAACAAAACGTGGATCAGTTAATGGCTATGCGTGCGTTTACGCGAGTGGTGGAAACCGGCAATTTTACGCGGGCAGCGGATTCACTGAATCTGCCGAATGCCACATTAAGTAAGCTGGTTAAATCACTGGAGGCCCATCTCGGTGTGCGTCTTTTACATCGCACGACCCGGCACGTCGTCGCAACGCCAGAGGGTCAGGACTATTATGAAAAAGCCTCTCGGGTGCTAATTGATATTGAGGAGATAGACACTTCATTTAGCGCCTCACAGAGCAGACCTAAAGGGTATCTGCGTATTGATGTCGGCGGCTCTACCGCACGTGAAGTCCTGATCCCAGCGTTACCGGATTTTTTGCAGCGCTATCCGGAAATCAAAATCGATTTAGGCGTGTCCGATAGGCCGGTGGATCTTATTAGCGGAAATGTGGACTGTGTAATCCGTGGTGGCTCTCTTGATGACTCATCGTTGATCGCCCGTCATATTGGTGATGCCTCGATGGTGACCTGCGCTACGCCGGGATACCTGAAAGCCGCTGGCGTACCTGCATATCCGGATGAATTAAGAAATGGACATAAGCTGGTGAGCTATTTGTCTCCGCTGACGGGCAGAGCCTTTCCTTTTCGCTTCATCGTAGAAGGTGAAATGCGGGAGATGAAGATGCAGCATCACATCGGGGTTAACGAAAGTAATGCGCATTTGGCTGCGGCCGTGGCCGGGATGGGAATTATCCAGACCTTTTGCTATGCGGCGAAAGATGAACTGAACAACGGCACACTTGTTGAGATCCTACAGGCATGGCGGCCCGCGAATTATCCTTTTTATGTCGTCTATCCGCAGAACAGTTACATGACGCACCGGTTACGAGTGTTTATTAACTGGCTAATCGAGGTATTCCCAGCGGCACTGCGCGGGTAACTATAAACATACCTCTGACGACCCAAAGGGATGCAAAAGATACACCAATTGCTCTTCTATTATGCCCTTCTCTAATACCCACCCTCGCCGGTCATCCGCTATGAGCAAAAAGCTGACTTTAGTGATTTCGCCGCGCATGGTGAAGAGAGGAAGATATCCTCTCTTTGGTTTTCACCACTCATAAGGTTTTCGTTCGGTGCTATTAACAGGAGAAGGGGGAGAGTTGTTGTGCCTCATTGAGCCAATCGTTGGCATCTTCACCCGCAGCGGTGTAGATCGGAGCATGTTGATCGTTAGCAACCGCGAAAATGGCATTTGCTACATCATCAGCGTAAGTCACAGGCGAATGGGTCTCTCTCACCCTTTGGACAAATTCCTCCACCATTTTCCCATAAACAGGATCGTCTTCCCCGCGAAAATGGGCCCGTGCATTCTCTCCAAACTTCGTTTCAGGTGAGCGCCCCGGTAATACGACATGGACGCGAATACCAAAAGGCCTGGCTTCGATTGATAATGACTCGCTCCAGGCATTGAGAGCCGCTTTGCTTGCGCGATAGAGCCCAATTAATGGCAGCGCTCTGGTTGTCACTGAGGAAGAGACGTTTATGATCACCCCTGATTTTCTCTCTCTCATCAGAGGCAGAAACGCTTGAGTTAATGACAAGGGACCTAAGACATTCGTGTTCATTAATTGCTGCGCGGTTGCTAAAGGCGTTAGCTCGACCGGTACTGGTGCACCAAAACCAGCGTTGTTCACCAGTACATCAATTGCCCCGGCCTCTTTCACCACATTATCGATGCTCTCAGCGGAAGTAATATCCAGCGGCAAAACGCTCAGTTTGCTGCTGTCAGGTAAAAGTGTTGGATCGGGCGTTCTCATCGTTGCAATCACATCCCAGCCCTTTTGCAAAAAAAGTTTTGCTGTTGCAAGACCAAACCCTGAAGAGCATCCGGTAATAAGTACTGTTGACATGTTTCATCCTCTCTTTAGACAAGAAAAGTGATGATAGCCGCCACTATCAGGACAATATATAATCAAAAATCCAGATGAATTGAGAGATCGTCCAATGTCAGATCCATTGACCGATATCGTTGCCTTACTCAATCCTAAACCTTCTCATTCGAAACTCGTGGAAGGTGCCGGGCAGTGGCGTATTGTTCGGGAGTCTGGAGGAGAGGCTTTTTACTGCGCGGTATTAGAAGGTAAATGCCTGATTAATATTAACGGACAAGGTCCTCAGTTACTCGTGGCTGGTGATTTCCTTTTAATACCCGCAGCAAACTCTTTTGAAAACACCAATGCGGGAGCGTCCTGTCCAACAGAAATTACTATGCCGACAGTTATCAGCGAAGGACACGTGAGAATTGGCTCAACAATCGGGCCGGCTGATCTGCTCATGAATGTGGGTCACTGTGAATTCGATACGCCGGAAAAAAAACTGATCGTCTCTTTACTACCAAACGAGATACTTATTAAAGGACAACATCGTTTCGTAATGCTGCTTGAACTCCTCTTAGATGAAAGCCGAAGCAAGCGACCAGGGCGCGAAGGAGTATTGATGCGTCTTTTACAACTGTTGTTGGTCGAGTCGTTACGTAATAATGATGACTTGTCAAAAAGGGCAGGCATCCTGCAAGGGCTACAACACGAAAAGATCGCCTTAGCGCTGCATCTCATTCATGAAAAGCCGGATTTTGACTGGAAAATAGCACAGCTCGCCAGCCACTGCGCAATGTCTCGTTCATCTTTTTTTGCTGTATTCAATAAGACAGTTGGTATGTCTCCACTGCAATACCTGCTCTTCTGGCGAATGTCGTTAGCGAAAAAAGCACTGATGAGTAGCAATGATAAAATCGAACAGATTGCATTCCAGACAGGTTACCAATCTGCAAGTGCTTTCAACGTGGCATTCAGTAAATACGTGGGAATTCCACCAGGCGTTTTTAGACGGCAGAATACAATTTTTCAAAGCTCCCCTTCTTCAACTGCGACCAGCAAACCACATCCTTGAACGTAGATGTTGGGTATTTAAAATCGTTGAATATGCTTAACGCGGCGAGAAGCGCCCGGATACCGAAGCAAATGCTCAAAAACACTGCCCGGCTTCCTCTTTATTCGCAAACGATGATATTTGTAATATCCGTTTCTGGCTGTGAGTTCAACCGATGGATGCAACACATTGATTGAACCGCTCTGCGGGTGATTCATAGTCTGGCGTTTTTCTCGGCCTCTCGTTGAGCTGTCTGGCGACACTGTTTAGTCTTTGTTGGCTGTGAACTGATAAGTCAGTTCCTTTTGGAAAATACTGTCTGAGTAATCTGTTTGTATTTTCATTTGAGCCGCGTTGCCAGGGAGATTGAGGATCACAGAAATAAATCTGAATGTCTGTCGCTACAGTAAATCGGGTATGGCTGGTCATTTCAGCCCCCCGATCCCATGTTAGTGTTTTATAAAGCTCAACAGGTAATTCCCGGGCTTGTCTGATGAGTGCAGATATAACCGTTATGGTCTTGTTGTCTCTGATTTTGGCCAGCATAACAAAGCGGGAATGGCGTTCTACGAGAGTGACGAGATAGGCGTTTTTCGAGCCCTGGATCAGGTCACCTTCCCAGTGACCCGGTATGGCTCTGTCTGCAACTTCAGGTGGCCTTTCGCTTATTGGTATCGCATCCGGGATTGATCCTAACCCTTTCCCTTTAAGCGAAGACGTTCTGGATCTACGAACCGCTCTTCCGCTTCTGAGGCATTGCTGCAGCTCTTTTTTTAATGCTCCCCGGGGTTGTATAAAAAGTGTTTTATAAATCGTTTCGTGTGACACATGCATTTCCTGATTATCCGGATAACAGCGTTTCAGCCAACCGGCGATCTGTTCCGGCGACCAGTCCTGATGCATCTTCTCTGCAATGATTTTACACAATGCGGGGCTTTCAATTAGCTTGCAAGGTTTTGGTCTCAGCGCATTTTCCCACGCAGTAGCATTGGCTTTTGCTGCACGGTATTGTTTGGCACCTCCGTACCTCCTGACCTCGCGGCTAATCGTTGAGGGCGCTCTTGATAATTTGGCGGCGATGTCCCTGATACTGAGTTTTGCTACCAGTCCTCTGGATATTTCCTCTCTTTCATCTAGCGAAAGCGCTAATCGGTGCCGCTTTCGCACGGGAGGACGGTAGACGCCTGTCTGGTGGATAGTGGGCATAATGGAAGAATGATATCTGTCGAACATTCTGGCGATATCATGTAGAGAATCACCTTGCTTATATCTGTCCCAGATAATTGCCTTCTGCTCTGGCGTGTAGTTAATGCGCGTTCTTCGTTTCATGGCAACGTCCCCCCTTGATTAAGGATAGCGTTGCATCGACCCGTTGAACTCACAGCTCGTAGCTACCCTAACTAAGTTCTTGATGGACAGATTCGTGGCAGGAGCAGACTTTGTCCTGATAACTATTCTCTTAACCTGAAAGTGTATTCACAAATTAATACTATTGACGATAGGGAACCGCATCGGTATTACTATTTTAATACTTTTAGTACCATGAGGTTGAGGGGCCCATGTGATTACTTTCCGACCGATGACAAAAGATGAGTATCCTGCTTTTCTTGAATATTTTGTTAATGATTATGCATGTGAAATCAAATCAAACTACGGGGAGTCCCTTCATGATTCTCTTGCCAGAGCGAAGCAGGAGATCTCGGAAATGCTTCCTGATGGAGTTAATACACTCGGGCAAGTATTAATGTGTATTATTGTTCAGTCGGGCAAGGCGAACAGCCATGTAGGTTATCTCTGGTACAAACCAGACTCGACTAAGCGCACTGTTTTTATCTACGATTTTCATATTTTCAACCCCTGCCAGGGGGCGGGACTTGGCAAACAATCTCTACGTGCTTTTGAAGCGTATCTGCAGGAAAAGGGTTTCAAAGAGATCAGATTGCGTGTCGCAGGTGATAATGCTCGTGCCCGGCATGTTTATGAAACCAGCGGATTCGGGGTTACGGGTGTCAATATGAGTAAATCGATTACGGACTGAGACACTGACACGCGATAAAACCTGGCACTATCATCAATACCCGATCTGCTCCTCGCTCAAAGCAGACCGTCAGGTTCATTTGTTTTCGCCAGGATTAGGCCATTTATTTTTTATAGGGCTGATGTTTGTATTGAGCCGCCAATAATGAAGGCTCAATATTATCGCGTACTACTGCAGATTTTTTTCCTTCAGGAATTGACTCACCAAATCAGCAATCTGCACATTATTTAAATCAGAGAACGGGAAGTGGGTATTCCCTTTGATTCCTGACTCAGGAAGGTGCGTAACCGTCACATCCCCGCCATGTTTATTCACCACGTCACGCCACTCGCGAGCCATTGCCAGGCGTACGCGCCAGCTGTCCAGTGCGGGCATGGCGACAGGTTTATCCGGTATGTTATCGCCGTAAATAATCAAAATCGGGATTTTTGTCAGCGCCATAAACTGTTCCATCGGCACAGGCTCACCCTTCAACGTGTCGAACGCACTTGGCATAGGGGCAGGGAGTTCTTTTTCCGGGAAGGCAAAACTGCTGCCAGGCTCGAAGGCGACAATGGCTTTGACCTTGTTGTTTTTCATCGCCGTGTACCAGCCTGGTCCGCCACCCTGAGAGTGGGTGAAGAGGATAGCCGGGCCGGATTTATCCACGACGGCGGACATCGCATCAGAGATAACATTGATATCAAACGGCCCGGTATTCGGGGTCATCTGGCGGAAATACTGATTCAACGCTTCTTTGTCGTGAGAGAACTGAACGCCTTTAAAATACTCCGGCCACACGCCAACGCGGAACTGATTAAACCACATCTGCTCATCCGGTTTTGGCGTAACCGTACCCTCTACAGTCGTGCGCCCGGCGCTGCCCCGGCGTGGCTGATCGACAAGGTAAGTTGAGAACCCGCGGCGCAGGAATATGTTCTGGAACCCTTCACGACCATCCGGCGTGCTTTCCCAGGTACGGGAAAACTGACCAGCGCCGTGCAGCATGACAATCGGGTATTTATGCGGATTCTCCGGGATTTGGTAGAACACAGACGCATGATCGCCATGATAAGTTTGGCCAGCAGAATCCAGCGGCTTTTTCGCGTCAAATGTTCCCGGCGCGGTGATGATAGTGCCGCCAGCAGAAAAGCTTCCCTGTTCCTGAATGACCAGTGGCCCGGCATTTACCGACTGTGCCACCAGGCTACCCGCCATCACGCAGATGGCCAGCGTTTTTAAGATTATCCTCAAGATTACGCCCTCTGTTGTGTTTGCCGTTCAATCATATCTGAGTTGTCAGCGTTAATTATTTAGCCCCCTTGCTCGACAAACTCCTCTATTTGCTCTTAAGCGCCATGTTCAGCCAGCAGCGCTGCTGTCAGGTCGACCCACATATTTAACGAAGTTGAAAAGAAAGATAATTACGCAAATGAAATAGCCGTTATGAATGAAATTCATAAAACAATAAGGCAGTAGTGTTGTGGATCAGCCGCAGCTCGTACCGCTACCGCTCAATGGCAGCAAACAGCAGCGCCCTGCGAAGAGCACCGAACCTGCCGCGTCGTCAGCCCTCGGGGTCAAGGTCACCAGGCGTGTGTTGGTGAATGCATAAGATATATCGCAAATTTTGCATAAGGTTGACGTTGCCTCTTCCCCTCTGCTCCGCATGCCTTAACGTATCTTTACCTCTGCGTCGTTTATCTCACAGGGTAATTTTTCCTCAATATAATATGATGCAAATCAGCGAGATATTCGCCAAAAATACCATCCCAATATTAATAGATTGTATTGCGTAACTTATAAACGAGGGGAAAGTGAAGTAATGCTTTCACTACCCAGATGACGTTAAATACGTTTGGGCGTGTTAAGCATGAAATATTGTCAGGCGTATCAATTAATTGATGCTGGCTGAACCCACAAGGAACATAGAAATAAAGGGTTAAATAAGCAAACAAAAATAAAGCTTAACCTGGCAATAAACCTGCTGATTTAATTAATTTTATTTGTCAGTCTTAACAGTAACGTCTGGTTGTTTCATGTGTTGGTTAATCTCCTTATATGATTGGATATCATAAAATTAACTGCAGAGAGGAAGATAAGTAGAAGATAAAAGGAAATGGATTATACTGAATTTTGTAATAAATATAACTCTTTAATCCTGGCGTCTTTCTACATCCCCTGAAAGGCTCGTCTGCGTCGTGTTTGGGGAATATTTTTTTTACGCTGCGTAATACTTTTTTATATGACTGAGCAGGTTGAGAAAAAAATCCATAAGGATCCTTATCGATGATGGTATTTAAAGATGTTAAACACATCGGCGCTTGCCTGTTAATCGCTTCGTTTCTGTCTTCTATTAATTCGCCTGGATATGCGGCGTCTGGATACAATTCTCTTAGCAATTTAACGTTGAAAGAGAGCATATTACGCGCTTTTGCCCGCAACCCGGAAATAGCGCAGAAAGCGGCGCAAATGGGTATTAGCCAGGCGCAAATTGATGAAGCGAAAAGCGGCTGGTATCCGCAAATTGCACTAATGGGCAATGCCGGTCCATCGCGGCAGTATGATTCAAGCGGCAGCCTGGATAACTCAGCATCCTATGGTATTACCCTCAGCCAGTTGGTTTACGATTTTGGGAAAACCAGTAACACCATTAAAGAGCAGGGCGCGATTCACGAGCGCGATCGTTTTGAATTAATGGCGACACTGGCAGATGTTGCAGAAAAAACAGCGCTCGCCTTTATTGAAGTCAATCGATATCAAACGCTTAGTGAAGCCGCCCGCAAAAATATTGACGCACTGGGCATTGTCAGGCGATTGGCTAAATTACGCGCTGACTCAGGATTAAACTCTACGTCCGATGAACTTCAGGCACAAACACGCATTGCGGGTATGCGTGCTAATTATCAGGAGTATCAAGCTCAGCAACAAAGCGCGAAAGCGCAACTGGCGGTGTTAAATGGGGTACAGCCTGCATCTTTAGCGCCCTTGCCGCAAGAATTAGCAGAGCAGCCAACGGCCCTTGATAACATTGATTATGCCAACGTTCCCGCTGTACAGGCTGCAGAATATACCCGTTTATCAGCGGATTACGGTGTCCAGAGCAGCAAAGCTGAACACTGGCCGACACTCTCTCTCAAGGGCGGGAAAATTCGTAATCAAACCCGCGATCGTTCTTACTGGAACGATCAGCTACAGCTCAATGTTGAAGCGCCTATTTATCAGGGAGGAGCGGTTTCGGCACGGGTGCAACAAGCAGAAGGAAAACGGCAGGTCTCAGCGACCCTTATCGAGCAAGCCAAACTGGATGTTTTGCAAAAAGCATCGGTGGCGTTTGCTGAATGGCAGGGCGCTCGCAGCCGTGAAAAGGTGAATGCAGAACAGGCGGTGAGTGCTCTTCAGACGCGAAAAATCTATCAGGGAGAATATCAGTTAAGCACACGTAGCCTGAATGACCTTTTAAGCGCTGAACAGGATGTTTTCCAGGCACAGTCTGCTGAAATAAACGCAAAATTCGATGGCTGGCGCGCAGCGGTAAATTATGCGTCTTCAGTAAATAACTTAATTCCGCTGCTGGGTATTAGCAGCGGTGTCTATGGCGATTTGCCCGAACTGCATTAACTGGCGACATCTTCTCACGCATGGTCACTGGAGTTAATTATGAGCGCAGCTGTTGACATTATTTCCCGTAAAACCTCCGTTAAACAAACGGTTGTAAGCAGCGGGAATGTGACCCTGGTGGTTTATGAGCCTTCAGTTGTGAAGGTGCAGGTTCCGGTCGCATCGGGGGCCGTTGCCCGTTATGCCCGTGAGGGAAATGACCTGCTGATTTATATGCAGGATGGGACAGTTATCCGTTGCAATGACTTTTTCGTGGAAGCGCTGGACACCGGTGAACACTCTGAGCTGGTTTTTGACGACGGGCAAAGCCTTACACATATTACTTTTACCGAATCTGGTGCCGTCGCGGCAACGACACCCGGGCCTGTCGAGTTAATCCCTCACATGACCCCCATCGACAGTATCGAACCCTTCCTTGGGCTTGAGGCTGACGCGGGTATACTTCCGTGGGCACTGGGCGGCGTAGCTGCGCTGGGCGCTGGTGCGGCAGGCTTCCTGCTGGCAAATGACAACGGCGGGCAGACAGAAACAGAAGTTGTGCAACCCCCGCCTGGCGCACAGCCGTCGCCCCCCACGTTTTTAGTCACCGATACAGTGGGCGGTAGCCAGGGCGTATTAAATTCCGGGGCGATAACGGATGATACGACGCCAACCTTTAGTGGAACCGGTGAACCCGGCGCGACTATCCAGGTGAAAGACAGCGGCGGTAACACAATTGCCAGCGCGATGGTGAAAGAGGACGGTACCTGGACGGTGAAGCTCCCGACACAATCAGACGGAGAACACACCTGGTCAGTCGTGCAAATTAACGGGAGCGAAACGACACCGGCTGGTGAAATAACGCTGACAGTAGATAGCGCAGCCGCCAGTATCAGCCTTGCGACCACGGCTGGTGATAATATCGTCAATGCTGCAGAGCAAGCGGCGGGGTTCGCTCTCAGTGGCGCGACCCTTAACCTTGCGCCAGGCACCGCGCTAACCGTCAGCCTGAATGGGAAAGACTACGCTGCAACAGTAGATAGCAGCGGCAACTGGCGCGTCAATGTACCCGCCGAAGATGCGAAAGCCCTGACGGATGGCAGCTGGACAGTTAGCGTCTCGGGCAAAGACGCCACGGGAAATACCATTACCGGGCCTGGCACATTTATTGTTGATACCGCGCCGCCAACGATTTCGGTCAATCCTGTCGCACAGGATGGCATCATCAATGCCGCCGAACATAACAGAGTGTTGGTTCTGAGCGGTAGCACCGATGCTCAGCCAGGGCAGGTCGTCACGCTGAGCCTGAACGGTAAGAGTTACACGGCGACCGTCGCCAGCGATGGAACATGGCAAGCGACCGTGGATGCCAGCGACGTCCAGGCCCTGACGGAAGGCGACAAAACCTTGTCGGTAAGCGTCAGCGATAAAGCCGGGAATATCGGTCGTGCTGATGCGGGCTTTCGCGTTGATACCACGGCTCTGGTGGTAACGGTAAACACCGTGGCAGGTGATGATGTCATTAATAATAGCGAACTGGCGGTTGCGCAGATTATCTCCGGGCAAGTGAGCGGTGCGGCAGCGGGAGATACGGTTAGCGTTACGTTAGGCAGTAGCGCTTTTACCACGGTGGTACAGGCTGATGGTAGCTGGAGCGTCGGCGTGCCTCCCGCGACGCTTGGCGCAGGCAGCCACACTATCTCTGTCACCGTCACGAACGCGGCAGGAAATAGCGGCAGTGCAACGCATGATATTAGCGTCGTTGTCACGACGCCGGTTCTGACGATTGATACCATCAGTCAGGACAATATTCTCAATGCGCAGGAGGCCTTACAACCTTTGGCGTTGCGCGGTACGACAAATCTGCCCGATGGCAATGTCGTCACCGTGACGCTGAACAATGTCACCTATACCACGACCGCGACCGGCGGCGTCTGGGCCGTAGAAGTACCGGTGGCGGATGTGGTGAAACTGGCGAACACGATTTATGTCGTCACTGCCACGGGCACGGACATTGCGGGAAGCACCGGTTCGGCACAGGCGAATTTGCTGGTCGATACCCTGTTGCCACGCGTAACGGTGAATGTCTTTGCGGGTGATGACCAGGTCAACAATACCGAAGCCGGCATTGATCAACCTCTCAGCGGCACGGTCGTTGGTGCCGCCGCCGGAGACACAGTGATAGTCACCCTCGGCGGTAAGACCTGGAGCGCCACGGTTGCCAGCGATCTGAGCTGGAACCTCACCGTACCCGCAAGCGACCTGAGAAGTTTTGGTGATGGGCCATTGACTTTTACCGCCTCCGTCACCAATAGCCGTGGCAACACTGGCAGCACCCGACATGACATCACCATTGATACTGGCCTGCCGGGGTTACGTATCGATACCATATCCGGCGATGATGTGGTGAACAGTGTTGAGCGGCAACAGGACCTGGCTATTTCAGGTTCAAGCAGCAATCTCCCGGCGGGTACCGTTGTCACCGTTACTATCAATGGCCTGACTTACCAGGCCGTCACTGACGCCAGCGGCAACTGGCAAATCGGCGTGCCTGCCGCCGATCTTCAAAGCTGGCCGACCGGAACTGTCGTTGTGAACGCCAGCGCCCAGGACCCGGCGGGAAATGCGGCGTCGATTGATCGTCCCATTACGATCGAACTCAGTGCTGTCGCAATCTCGATAAATGTTATTGCCGGTGACGACATCCTGAATGCGACAGAAAAAGCCACTGTGTTAACGCTGTCCGGGCAGACGCAGAACGTGGAAGCCGGGCAGACCGTCGCTATCCAGTTTGCCGGGCAGACGTTTACGGCTCAGGTTCAGGCGAATGGTTCCTGGAGCCTGAGCATCCCGGCCAGTGAGATAAATCAGCTGCCTGATGGCCTGGCAACGGTAGTAGTGAATGTCACGAACGCAGCGGGTAACAGCGCGCAATCCCAGCGCGATATTACCGTTGATAGTCAGTTTCTCTTGCTGGCGATTAACAATCTGACGGCAGATAACATTATTAATGGCGCTGAAGCGCAACAAGCGCTCACCATCACAGGTACTTCCACCGCGGAGGCCGGGCAAACGGTCATTGTGAGCCTGAACAGGAAAAACTATCAAACGACCGTGCAGGCTGACGGAAGCTGGAGCGTCACCGTCCCGGCAGCCGATGTGGGTGCGCTGAGTCCCGGTACTCTTAGCGTGAGCGCCAGCGTCAGCGATATCGCAGGCAACGCGGCCAACACCACCCATACGGCGACTGTTGATACCGGCGTTCCGGTTGTGACCATTGATACGATTGCGGGGGATGATGTCATTAATGCCCGCGAACATACTCAGGCACAAGTGATCACGGGGAGTGTGGCGGGAGCCGCTGCGGGAGATGTAGTAAACCTCACCATTAATAATGTTAATTATTCAACGATTGTGGACAGTGCAGGCAACTGGAGTATCGGGCTGCCTGCGTCGGTCGTAAGCGGCCTGAGCGATGGTACTTACACCGTCAGCGCCACCGTTAGCGATAGCGCGGGCAACATCGGTAGCCAAACACGAACATTCACCGTCACGACCACCGTGCCCACGCTGACCATCAACACGATCGCCGGTGATGACATTATCAACGCCACCGAGAAGGGGCAGGCGCTGACAATCAGCGGCACCAGCAACCAGGTGGCGGGCGCGGCGGTGACGGTGACCCTCAATGGCCTGGATTACCATACCACTACGGATGCCAGCGGCAACTGGAGCGTAACGGTGCCCGCCCTGGCAGTCGGCGCGCTGGGTGAAGCGCGCTATAGCGTCACCGCGACCGTCGCCGACACGGCAGGCAATAGTGTGACCAGCAGCCATTTTGTGCAGGTGGACAGCTCTCTGCCGGGCTAGCGATAAACCCGATAGCCACGGATGACATCATCAACGCTGCCGAAGCGGCAACGGATCAACTCATCAGCGGTCGCGTCACGAACGCGGCGGCGGGGGACACGGTGACGCTGGGCGGCAACAGTTACAGCGCGACGGTGCAGGCGGATCTGAGCTGGAGCGTGACGGTGCCGTCGGCAGACCTGGCCGCGCTCGGTAACGGTGCGCTGACGGTGAGCGCCTCGGTGACCAATGCACAGGGTAACAGCGGCAGCGGCAGCCGGGCGGTGACCATTGATGCGAACCTGCCGGGGCTGCGGGTGGACACGGTGGCCGGTGACGATGTGGTGAACAGCATCGAGCACGGCCAGGCGCTGATTATCTCCGGCAGCAGCAGCGGGCTGAGTGCGGGCGCGACGCTGGCGGTGGTGATTAACGGCGTCAGTTACGAGGCGAGCGTGGCGGCGGACGGGCGCTGGAGCACCGGCGTACCGGCGGCGGATGTCAGCGCCTGGCCTGCGGGCACGGTGGCGATAGCGGTCTCCGGCAGCAGCAGCGCCGGGAACCCGGTGAGCATCACGCATAACGTCACGGTGGACCTGGCGCCGGTGGCGATCACGGTGAACACCCTGGCGGGCGATGATGTGATAAACGCCGCCGGGCATGAATACCAGGTGGATGCGGCGCTCCCGCTGATAATCATTGATACCATCGCTGGCGATAACACGATTAACAGCAGTGAAGCGGCGGCTGGCGTCGTCGTTTCCGGAAGCAGCACGGCAGAAGCGGGTCAGACGGTGACGGTGTCGCTGAACGGTACCAGTTACACCACCCAGGTTCAGGCCGACGGCAGCTGGAGCCTGACGATACCCGCCAGCTATCTCCAGACTCTGGCGGACAATAATTACACAGTGCAAGCCTCAGTCAACGATACTGCGGGCAATCCGGGCAGTGCCACGAAACCGCTCACCCTGGATGCCAGCGCGCCGGTTATCCAGTTTAATGCGGTGACCGGCGATGACGTCATCAACAGTATCGAACATACGCAGTCGCAAATTATCAGCGGTACGGCAATCGGGGCGCAAGCGGGCGATAGCCTGGTGATGACCCTGGCCGGTCAACAATTTTCGACCACGGTTGCGGCTAACGGCAGCTGGGTCGTTACGGTGTCGGCGGCGGATCTTGCTTCGCTGCCTGAAGGCGCGCAAACCGTCAGCGCGACGGTCAGCGATCTGGCGGGTAACAGCGCGCAGACAACACATACCCTGACCGTGGATAAAACCGCGCCAACCATTACTTTTGCTACCGTGGCCGGAGATGACATCATCAATACAGGTGAACAGCAGGCCGGGCAGACCGTCAGCGGGACAACGACCGCTGAGCCAGGCCAGACTATCACCGTTTCCTTTGCCGGACATAACTATACCGCTGTTGTTAGCAGTAGCGGTGGCTGGTCGGTCGTGGTACCGGCACGAGATTTCCTCGGGTTGGGCGACGGCGACTACGCTATCACCGCGACGATTACTGACAGCGCAGGCAACCCGGCCACGGCCAGCCATACGGTGACGCTCAGTGGCGATCGGCCCACTATCACGATTGCGACCTTCGCCAGCGACGATATTGTCAGCGCAGCAGAACACGCGACGCCGCTTATCATTAGCGGCACAACAAATGCTCCCGCAGGCCAGACGGTCACAATCACCCTCAACGGTAAAACCTATAGCACGACGGTACAAAGCGATGGCAGCTGGAATTACACCGTGGGCAGCGCGGATGTGTCAGCGCTGGCCGATGGCGGGGCCTATGTGATCACTGCTGCGGTCAATAATGCGACAGGAAATACCGGGAGCGACAGCCATACGGTGACGGTTGATCTCACCCCGCCTGGCATGACTATCAGCATTGACTCATTGCTCAACGACAGCGGCCTTAGCAGCACGGATTTCAATACCAACGCCACGCAGTTGGTGATTAATGGTTCCGTCGGGGCGCCGCTTAGCGGCAATGAAAAAGCGCAAATCAGTATTGATGGCGGGGTAAGCTGGACCGACCTTGTGGTGAACGGCACAAGCTGGATCTACAGCGACAGCCGTACCTTGCCCGATGGCAACGCTATCTATCTGGTGCGGGTTATTGATAACGCGGGCAATGTAGGGGCGACTGATAACCAGGTCGTCGTTGTTGATACCACCGCGCCGGATGCCAGCAAAACCATTACTATCACCGCCATCACCACGGATTCAGGTGCCAGCAGCAGCGATTTTATCACCAATGATACGTCACTCACGTTGAATGGTCAGTTAGGGGCGGCGCTCTCTGCAACGGAAGTGGCGCAGATAAGCGTCGACTCCGGGCAAAGCTGGGTCAATGTTATCCTCTCGGCCGATGGTCTTGGCTGGACCTATACCGATGGGCGCGCCCTGACAGATGGATCGTATGAATACCGGGTTCGGGTCATTGATGTGGCGGGTAATGTGGGGTCATTCAGTACACAAACTGTGGTGGTTGATACTACGGCTCCTGCGCAAGGGGTGACCGTCACCAGCCTTAATGACGATACCGGGCGCTCGGTAAGCGACTTTATTACCAGTGATACAACCTTAACGATTAATGGCGAGGTGTCCAGCCCCTTGAGTGTGGGCGAAACGTTGCAAATTAGCACCAATAATGGTGCCACATGGATACCGCTTACCCTTAGTGCAAATCAGTGGAGTTTTACCGATACCCGGACGCTTACTGACGGGAGTTATGATTACCAGCTTCGCGTGATTGATGCTGCCGGGAACGCAAGCCAGCCGGTCACGCAAACGGTGGTCGTGGATACCCAGGCTTCGGTGACGACGGCCGAAATTGTCTCCTATACCGACGATACCGGGGAGCGGCAGGGAACCTTTGATAGCACTTATGTGACCGATGATACTGCGCCGTTAATCAGCGGTGTGCTTGATGCGCCGCTGGCAAGCGATGAAGTGCTGTACCTCTATCGCAACGGTATACGCCTGGAGGCCGTGACCATGGTCGGCGCACTGAACTGGACTTATGCCGAGAGTGGACTTATCAGTGGGAGCTATACCTATACCGCACGGGTTGAAGATCTGGCGGGCAATCTCAACACCTCTACGGACTTTGTGTTGACCGTCGATACCTCCGTACCAACGACGTTAGCGCCCATTAATAACCAGACCACGCGAGATGTCACCCCGATTATCAATGGTACGTTGTCAGCCGCCCTGGTGAATGGGGAGTATATCGAGCTGACGGTGAATGGCGTCACTTATACCTCTTTGCCTGGCGGTGCTGTTGTCGTCGATCCGGCAAACAATACCTGGTATTTGCAACTCCCGGCTAGCGCTGCGCTGGCGGCCTCTGCGACCCCTTACACCGTTACCACCCAGGTGAAAAACACGGCGGGTAATGGCGCGGTCAGCGGAATTAGCACCGGAGAAGTGACGGTCAATCAAGAGATTGATTATACCCCGACCTGGAGCACGGGGGCTGATAATCAAGCTTTCAGTACGACGGTGGCGCTGGATAACAACGGCAGGTGGATGGTGGTCACCAATCAGGAGGTGATGCAATCCACCGATCCGCTTAACTGGACGAATACTCCGCTGACGTTGGTTGTCGCTTCCCAGCGCTACTCCGCCAGTTCACTGGCTGACTGGGACCGTAACGGTACGCTGGATCTGTTAGTGGCAAGGAATGATTACTCAGGCAGTAATGTTGTCGGTTATACCAATAATGGTAATGGTACCTGGTCGGGTGCCTATGAAGTGGGGACATCGGTACTGGTCTGGTATAGCAGCCTCATCGCTTTCGATCGGGAAGGGGATGGATATCTGGATTTTCTGGTTACTGATGCCGGCGGGCCTGATTCAAACACCTTCTTATGGAACACTGGGGGAATCTTAACGGCGGCATCGACGACGGCTAATAATAGCGCGAGTGCAACGCCAGGCCAAACTGTGGCGGGTTACTTTAGCCTGGTTGAAGCGTCCGGGGTTGATTTAAATAATGACGGGCATGTCGATCTGGCCCAGCACACCTATAACCTCAATAACTACTATACCCTCTCAACCCTTATCAACCAGGGCGATGGCTCCTTCGTTTGGGGGCAAAATACCATCAATACCTTTTATGGTTCGACGGGATCAAGCGGTGCGGCCAACGCTGTTTCAATGACCTGGGCGGACTTTAATGGCGATGGTTTTATGGATTTATATCTGCCTGCTACGCGCTCGCAGAGTGGTTATGGATCGCTACTCACCAATGATGGCGCAGGGGGGTTGTCAGCACCGGTCACCATTGGCGGCGGAACGAGCTATGAAGGATTTTATAGCGCCGCGACTGACTGGAACCATGATGGCTTGATGGATATCGTGCGTATCGCCAACAACGGACAGTCTTACTTATATACCAACCAAGGGGGCGGCAGTAACTGGGTGGAATCCGCCTTCGGCAGTGATATGCAGGGGCGTAGCAGCGGCCTGGCGACAATGGATTATGACTGGGACGGAGCCGTGGATGTGCTGGTTACCCGGCAAACGGGCGCGGTGTACCTTATTCGTAATACCAACGCGGTTGATTATGGCACCTCGCTTCACCTGCGCATTCTCGATCAAAACGGTATCAACACTTACTACGGTAATACGGTCCGGCTGTATGACGCTTCCGGGAGACTGGTCGCGTCGCAAATTATCAATCCTCAGGCGGGGATGGGGATGAATGATTCTTCCGCGCTGGTTAGCTTCTATGGGTTGCTTGCTGGCGAAACCTATCACGCTGAGCTGGTCAGAAGCGTGGGTACGGTGAGTTCCAATATCAACGAAACGGTGAATACCAGTTGGGGCGGCTTACAGGCGACCGATGCCACTCACGCTTATGTATTGAGCGGGGAGGGCGGGAGCGCCACCAATGACGGAAATTTTGTCGGCACGGGGTATAACGACACCTTTTTCGCCACAGCCGGAACCGACAGTTATACCGGCGCAGGCGGCTGGACATATCTCTCCGGTTACGGAACCTGGAGCGCCACCGGCGGGATGGATGTGGTGGATTTTCGCATGGCGACCACGGGGGTCACGGTGGATTTAGGCAACAGCACCGCCCAGGCGACAGGTTTTAACACGGCGACGCTCATCAATATCGAGGGGCTTACCGGTTCCGACTTTAACGACACCCTGACCGGGAATGCGCAGGATAACACGCTGGAGGGACGCGGCGGCAACGACACGCTGAATATCGGTAGCGGGGGCCATGACACGTTGTTATTCAAGCTACTCAATAGTGCTGACGCAACGGGCGGCAACGGGAGCGATGTGGTCAATGGTTTCACCCTCGGTACCTGGGAAGGAACGGCGGATACGGACAGAATCGACCTGCGGGAGCTGTTTTCAGGCAGTGGCTACAGCGGAAACGCGGGGGCAAGTTATATCAATGGGGTCGCGACCCTGGACGCTGGCGCGGGGAATATCACCAGCTATATCAACGTAATACAAAGTGGCAGTAATAGCGAGGTGCTAATAGACCGGGACGGCGCCGCGGGCGCATTTACACCCACGGTGGCAATTACCATCAATGGGGTGCAAACCGATCTTGCCACCTTACTGGCGAACCATCAATTGATGGTGGTGTGAACCGTGTCTGAAAAAGGCGCTGGAGGGTAACGATGGTGAGTTTTCATCAGCAATATGAACCCTGGCTACAGGCGATGGTCGTGGTAGCAAAACGCTATCGGCTGGATTTTTCGCAAGAACATGTCCGCGTGACCATTAGCCATGAAAGTGAGTCGCCGCGCCAATTAGTGCTGGAAGATATGGCGCGCCAGCCTGGCATGGGGCTGCGTTTCGCGCCCGCAGACGTTGCGTTGATCGATCCGTGGCGGTTGCCTCTGGTGGCGGAATTCACCGGTCATCAGGTGGCGGTCATTAACCGTATGGACAGCGAAGGCAACATCAGTTTGCAACTCAGCGGCGAGGGCGGTCTGGAAATCGTTCTGACGCGTGCCGAGCTGGCCGCGCGCCTGGTCAACCGGGTTGTGTTGCGCCCCCTTGAATCGACGCCGGACGCCCGTGTCGATGATTATATTAAACCCTACAAAAAAAGCTGGTTCTGGCAACTGGCGCTGAAAGACTGGCATCGCTATAGCGAAATCATGCTGGTTGCGCTCGTGGCAAATGTGCTGGCGCTTCCGGCATGCTTTTTTCCATGCAGGTGTATGACCGCGTGGTGCCCTCTCAGTCCGAGCCGACGTTGTGGGTGCTGTTTGGCGGGGTGATGCTGGCCATTTTGTTTGAAATGATCATGCGCATGCTGCGTGTGCATGTTTCGGACGTCGTCGGTAAGCGCGCCGACCTGCGTGTCTCCGACCGGGTTTTTGCCCATGCGCTACGCATCAAAAGCGGGGAGCGGCCAAAATCGACAGGCTCGTTTATCGCTCAGCTCCGTGAACTGGAAGCCGTGCGTGAGTTGATCACCTCCACCACCATTGCCGCCATCACCGACTTACCTTTTTTTGTGTTTTTTGTCGCTATCCTCTGGTTAATTGGCGGCCCCCTGGTGTGGGTCGTGCTGGCCGCAGTGCCGCTGTTGGTGATCCCTGGGCTATTAATACAGCCCTCGCTGGCAAGATTATCGAATGATGGAATGCGTGAATCGGCCATCCGCAACGCCACGCTGGTCGAAGCGGTGCAAGGCATTGACGACATTAAGTTAATGCGCGCCGAGCAGCGTTTTCAAAACCAGTGGAACAATACCAATGATGTTGCCTCCGGCATCAGTATGAAACAGCGCTGGCTTACCGGGTTGTTAATGACCTGGACGCAGGAAGTCCAGTCGATTGTCTACGCCGTGGTTCTGCTGGTCGGCTGTTTTCTGGTGATTGGCGGGGAAATGACCACCGGTGCGCTGGTCGGGACGTCGATTCTTGCCTCGCGTACCATCGCGCCGCTGTCGCAGATATCGGGCGTGCTTTCCCGCTGGCAGTCGGCAAAGGTGGCTCTCAAAGGGCTTAATGATTTAATGCAACGCCCGATTGACGGGCCCACTCACGGCAAAAAGATCCATAAAGCGCATCTGCGGGGAGACTTCTTTCTGGAAAACATAGGGTTCTGGTACGATCGGGAAGAGATGAGCGAGGTGCTGGATATTTCCCGTCTGCACATCAGCCCGGGAGAGCGTATTGCCGTACTCGGGCGTAACGGTTCGGGTAAGAGTACGCTTTTGCAGATCCTGGCCGGGATGCTCGAACCCCAGCGGGGCACCATTTTGCTTGATGACATCGCCCTTAACCATCTCGATCCCGCCGATGTGCGTCGCGATACGCAGCTTCTTCCCCAGCATGCCCACCTTTTTTTCGGCACCGTGCGCGACAACATCGTGATGGGAAATCCACTGGCAACGGATGAAGATATTCAGCAAGCGCTGGTTCTGAGCGGCGCGCTGGCGTTCGTTCGCAGGCAAAAAATGGGCCTGGACTACCTGCTGAGCGAGGGCGGCGCAGGCTTATCCGGAGGGCAGCGCCAGGCCTTGCTGCTGGCCCGCACGCTGCTGACATCGCCTCGCATACTGCTGCTGGATGAGCCAACTGCATGGCTGGATGAGATGAGTGAAGCTCAATTTATTAAGCACCTGACGCACTGGATCGGCGGGCAAAAGACATTCGTGGTAGCGACCCATCGCCTGCCGCTTCTTAATATGGTCAACCGTATCATCGTGCTGGAAAACGGGCGGATTGTTCTGGATGGGCCAAAAGAGGAGATCATGCAGGCACATAACGTCATGTCTGCGTCACAAAAAGTGCATCTGCGCACCGTCACGTTTAATCATAACCGGCAGACTCACGATCCCTCTGTTGAGGAGGTGTTATGACCGAGATAACCCGCTACAACAGTCGGTTACGCGAGCCGCGTCTGCCTGGTCCGACAATGGTCGCGCTGGCGATGTTTACCCTGGTGCTGGCGTTTGTGGTCTGGGCGAACGCGTTTCATCTCGATGAAGTGACAACGGGAAACGGCAAAGTCGTGCCATCGCGCCATGAGCAAATGATCCAGTCGCTGGAAGGGGGCATTATTCGACAACTCTTTGTCCATGAAGGCGATATCGTTGAGCGCGGCCAGCAACTGGCGCAGCTTGACCGGACGAAAACAGAAGCCAGCGTACAGGAGAGCCAGGCGCGGTTGAACGCGGCGCTGGCAACGGCGGCGCGCCTGAATGCCGAGGTAAATGGAAAAGCGCTGATTTTCCCTGCCTCTGTTGATAAAGGTCTGGTTGAACAGGAGACAGCCCTTTATCGCTCGCGCCGGGAAAGTCTTGAGAAAGGCGTGGCCGGATTACGCGAAGGCATCGCGCTTATCTCGCAAGAGCTAAGAATGACGCAACCGCTGGTGAAGCTGGGTGCTGCGGGCAGCGTGGAAGTGCTGCGTCTGCAACGTCAGCAAAACGAGATGGAAAATAAAATTGTCGAGATGCAAAACCAGTACTTTGTGCGGGCGCGGGAAGAGCTGGCAAAAGCGAATGCTGATATTAACGAACAGCGCTCTGTGATCCGTGGGCGTGAGGATTCGCTGGTCCGCCTGACCTTTAGCGCGCCGATGCGCGGTATCGTGAAAGATATTGATGTCACCACGGTGGGGGGCGTCATCGCGCCAAATGGCAAACTGATGAGCCTTGTGCCGCTTGAAGATCAGATGCTGATTGAAGCCAAAATATCTCCGCGCGACGTCGCTTTTGTGCATCCCGGCCAGCAGGCGCTGGTGAAAATCACCGCTTATGACTACTCAATTTACGGTGGGTTGCAGGCGAAGTGACCACTATCTCCCCGGACACTATTCAGGATGAGGTAAAAAAAGATAACTACTACTACCGGGTCTATATTCGCACCAACAGTAATCATCTGGTCAATAAACAGAATAAAACTTTCCCTATTTTTCCCGGCATGATTGCCACCGTTGATATTAAAACGGGCAGCAAAACCGTGCTTGATTATCTGCTTAAGCCGCTGAATAAAGTCAAAGAGGCGCTGCGCGAGCGGTGAGAGAGAGCGCTAATCGCCCGCAAACGACAGCCCGTTGTTTCACTATCCGCATCGCGCGACTTTCTTTAGTCGCGCGGTTAAATGCCCCTACAGATAACAAGAAAAGAGCAGGTTTATAAACGCAATCAGAATATTATTTTAGGCATTCTTATTGGTCTGATCTGTTATTTTTTTCAATTTGTTTAATGTGGTGACGTATTTATTTTTTCTCTTTGTTTTAAAAGACTATTTCTTAAATAAGAAACAGTGACCCCGCTGTTTTTAATCGCCTTTGAACTATTAAACCTGCACTTTTGATTGTTTTTATTGATTTTATTCGCTTATGCAGCGGGTCTAATCTAAGGATATATCAATACGAGATTCCCGCTGCTTGCGGTGAGTTTTATAAGGTGTGCATGGAAAGAGGTATCTTTACACAAGCAAGCCAATTAAAAGCGTTTTACCCTTCTGTGATTCTAAAGATTGAAATATAAAAGGTTCGGCTAATAATTTTCCCCTGCGCCAGGATCAAACTCGCCGTCCCGTAACGCTTAAGGCAAATATCGTTGTCGCCCGCTGCCATCATGTTGGCAGGGGTTGAATAATTGCCGCGCTTTTTCTAAATCATACAGCGTATCAATATCGCGCACGATACCGTAATCGGTAAGCGCGAGATCCAGCACGCCTTTTTGCCGCCGTGCGCGTCGCACTATCTCTTTTGCCCCCGCATCGCCGGACAGCGCCAGCAGCGCGGGCAAAAACTTGCGGCCAAAACCTACCGGGTGCCCCTGCTGCTGGCGATAGTGCGGCACAACGAGAGGTTTTTCCTGCAACCCTTCGCCAACGCGGCGCAGGGACGCAGGCTGAATCAGGGGAAGATCGGCGGGCAGGATCAGCCAACCGGATGCCTCAGCGCTGGCGCGAACGCCCAGAGCGATAGAATCGCCCATCCCTGCGGTGCCGCCGTCGGGTCTGACGAGGTACCACGGCAGGTGAGATGCGGCGACCGCCCGGAGCGTATGCGCCAGCACCGTGTGCTCACCCAGCGTGGCGTCCAGTTTATGCATCGTTGCGCCGGAGGCAAAAAAGCGTTCTCCACGCCCGGCGGCAAGGATAATCACGACGGGGGAGCGCATCACCCCTCTCCCTGGCGAAGGCGCGCCGCCGCGACATCCGCCAGCACAGACAGCGCCAGCGAGCGCGCATCCCGCGCTTTGGGGAAGATGCCGATCGGTGCTTTGATACGGTTTATCGCCTGTTGGCTAAAGCCCTGCGCCTGGAGTTTTTCCACCCGCCTGGCATGCGTGCGCTCGCTGCCCAGCGCGCCAATATAGAAAGGCCTGGCGGCCAGCGCTGCCTGTAATACGGGCAGCTCGCGCTCCAAATCATGCCAGAGCAGAAGCACGGCGCTGTCGGCATCTATGGCTTGCGACGTGGTGTCGTCAAGAGGAACAACATCATACCCGGCCGCCTGAGCAAGCGCTGCGGTGGTTTGCGCCTCGATAGAGCGTCCGTAAACCATAACCCGCACGCCGGGAGAGTAAGTTGTGATAAATGTACCGTGCTGCCAGCCGGTTTTGACGCCTGGCGTCACCCTTTGCAGTGTTTGCGTTCGCGGGCAGTAGCGCAGCCCGGCAGCCTCGCGCTGCGCCAGGCTATTTAGCACGGCCAGCAGCGGTTGCGCCGAGCGAAGCTTATGAATACTGAGCGTGATCCCGCCCGCGCAGGGAAGCACGATGTCGAACCAGGGCGATCCTTCGCCATAGCGAACGCAGCGATCCTCGCCGGAGGCGATGACGGCCAATGCTTCAAAGGCAGCAGCAGCTTCTACGCAGCCGCCGGAAACAAAGCCGCAATAGGAACCATCTTCCCGAACGACCATCTGCGCCCCTAAAGCGCGCGCTGCGCCGCCGTGGATCTCCACCAGCGTCACCAGCGCGGCATCCATGCCGGACGTTAACGCCTCCACCGCGAAGCGTAAAATAGCCTGACGGTCGTCGGTCAGAAACGATTGCTCCGGCGTGAGCAGCAGATCGTCCGTCAGGCCTGTCAGCGAAGTGTGCAGCATCGCGCCTCCTTATACATCGTCCGGCAGGGCGCTGAGCAGTTTGTCCAGCGTAATCGGGTAATCCCGCACCCGCACACCCGTCGCGTTATACACAGCATTAGCAATCGCCGCGCTGACGCCGCACAGCCCCAGCTCACCCACCCCTTTGGCTTTCATTGGCGAGGAGACCGGGTCGGTATCGTCCAGGAAAATCACCTCTTGTTCAGGGATATCCGCATGAACCGGCACCTCGTAGCTCGCCATATCATGATTGGCGAAATAGCCCTGGCGCGTATCAACAGCCAGCTCCTCCATCAGCGCGGCACCCAGTCCCATCGTCATCGCACCGATGACCTGACTGCGCGCCGTTTTAGGGTTAAGAATGCGCCCTGCTGCGCACACCGCCAGCATCCGGCGCACGCGCACCTCGCCGGTAGCGATATCCACGCCGACTTCAACAAAGTGCCCGGCAAAGGTGGACTGCTGATACTGCTCATCTAACTTGCCAAACTCGATGCTATCTTCGGCGATCAATGTACCGTTAGCTGCCGCCTCGTGAAGCGGAACGCTGCGCGCGCCATCGCTTATCTGCTCATCAGCAAAGCGTGCTGTTTCATCGAAGCCCAGCGTGCTGGCTATCGTTTCGCGCAGTTTCACGCAGGCGGCGTAGACGCCCGCCGTGGAGGTGTTCGCGCCCCATTGCCCGCCGGAACCGGCGGAAACAGGGAAGGTGGAATCGCCCAGGCGAACCTCGACCTTCTCCAGCGGCACGCCGAGCATTTCTGCCGCCGTCTGGGCAATGATCGTATAGCTGCCGGTACCGATATCGGTCATATCTGTCTCAACCGTCACTTTTCCGTCGGCACTGAGCTGCACGCGTGCGCCCGATGTGGTCACCAGGTTGTTGCGAAACCCCGCCGCCATGCCTAAGCCAACCAGCCAGCGGCCATCGCGAAGCTGGCCTGGCGTGGCATTGCGCCGCAGCCAGCCGAAACGCTCCGCGCCGGTGCGCAGGCACTCGATGAGCTGGCGACGCGAAAAGGGGCGCTCGGGATTGGACGGATCGACCTGGGTATCATTCAGGATGCGAAACTCAACAGGATCGATCCCCGCTTTTTGGGCAATCTCATCAATAGCGATTTCCAGCGCCATCAGACCCGGCGCTTCACCGGGCGCGCGCATGGCATTGCCTTCCGGCAAGTCGAGCCGGGCAAGGCGCAGCCCGGTCAGGCGATTTGCGCCCGCGTAGAGGTATTTCGTCTGATTGACAGCGGTCTCCGGCGCGCCGCCGGGAAGGTTGCCGGACCAGCTTTCATGGGCAATGGCGATGATTTTCCCACGGCTATCGGTGCCGATGCGTATGTGCTGAAGGGTGGCCGAGCGATGGGTCGTATTGTTCGCAATATCCGGGCGGGCCATCATTACTTTTACCGGGCGTTGCACAGCTCTGGCACCCAGCGCTGCCAGCAGGGCATCGCTGCGCAAAAAGAGCTTGCCGCCAAACCCGCCGCCGATGTAGGGGGAAATCACGCGCACGTTTTCTACCGGCATGTTAAGGGTCGCTGCCAGATCGGTTCGACACCAGTCCACCATCTGGTTTGACGTCCAAAGCGTCAGTTTCTCACCCTGCCAGCTCGCCATCGACGCGTGCGGCTCCATTGCCATATGGCTCTGATCGGGCGTGGTGTAAGTCGCATCCAGCTTGACGTCTGCCCCGGCAAAGGCGGTGGCGAAATCACCGGTTGTTTTATCCGGCGTATCTTCCGGCGGGGTCGTTACCGCGGGTTGTTCAGCGCCAAGATCGTAAGCGCCGTCTTCGCGCTGATATTCCACCTGAATTAACGCCGCCGCCGCGCGCGCCTGCTCGAACGTCTCAGCCACCACCAGCGCGAGCGCCTGATGATAGTGCTCAATCTCCGGCCCGCCTAAAAGCGTGGCGGCATTTCTCTCGCCTTTACCCAGCGGCCCGGCATTATCGGCGGTCACCACCGCCAGCACGCCCGGCGCGCGTTCGGCGGCTTTTGTATTCAGCGTGGTGATGCGCCCCTTTGCAATCCCGGCGCCGAGGATATAACCATAGGCTGCGTGGGGCGCAACATCGTGGCGCTCATAGGCATAAGGGGCAAGACCTGTTGTTTTTAACGGGCCATCAATACGGTCGTGGGGCTGCCCTACGACAGAAAGCCGATCGATTGGGTTTTCACCTGCGGGAGTATCAAATTTCATTTGTCAGGCCCTCGCTTCCGACAGCACAGAGGCGAGCGTGCGCTTCGCCAGGCTGAGCTTGAATGCATTGTCCGCTGTGGGGCGCGCACTGGCGAAAAGACGCTCGTATACCGCCTGAGCACCTTGCGCGAGCTGCGCATCTGCCTCTTCCAGCCGCCAGGGTTTATGCGCAACGCCGCCAAGCGCCACGCGCCCGGTACCGTCGGGCTGCACGATGGCGGCGACCGAGACCAGCGCAAAGGCGTAAGAGGCGCGATCGCGTACCTTGCGGTAAACATGCGTGCCGCCGGGCGGCGCGGGTAATGTGACGGCGACAATCAGCTCACCGGGCGTCAGCACGGTTTCCAGATGCGGCGTATCGCCGGGTGCGCGGTAAAAATCCGCCAGCGGTATTTTTCGCTCGTCCCCGTCCGGGTTAACAGTTTCTACCACGGCATCTAAAAGCCGCATCGCAACGGCCATATCGCTGGGGTGGGTAGCAATACAGGCGTCGCTTGCACCCACGACCGCAAGCTGGCGGCTGTATCCGTTAAGCGCCGCGCAGCCGCTGCCAGGAGTGCGTTTATTACAGGGCTGATTGGTGTCGTAAAAGTAAGGGCAGCGCGTGCGTTGTAAAAGATTGCCTGCGGTGGTGGCCTGGTTACGCAGCTGGCCGGACGCTCCGGCAAGTAGCGCCCGTGAGAGCACCGCATAATCACGGCGAATACGTGTGTCGGCAGCTAGGTCGGTGTTGCGCACCAGCGCGCCGATGCGCAAACCGCCGTCCGGGGTCGCGTCGATGTTATCCAGCCCAAGACCATTGACATCAATCAGATGGGTGGGCGTTTCAATTTGCAGCTTCATCAGATCGAGCAGATTGGTACCGCCTGCGATAAATTTCGCCCCGGTGTTACGCCGGGCGCTGGCGGCGGCTTCGCCAGGCGTTGTCACGCGTTCATAGGTAAAAGATTTCATGGTTTTGGCTCCCCGGCGACCTCTTCGATAGCAGCAAGAATGTTGGAATAGGCACCGCAGCGGCAGATATTGCCGCTCATTCGCTCGCGTATTTCCTCAGATGTCATCTCCGGGGGAGAGACCAAATCCAGCGTCACGTGGCTTGGAATTCCGGCGTCTATTTCGCCCAGCACCGCAACGGAGGAGCAGATTTGCCCCGGCGTGCAGTAACCGCACTGATAACCGTCATGTTTAATAAACGCCGCTTGCATAGGGTGAAGGTTGTCAGGTGTTCCCAGCCCTTCGATGGTGGTGATTTCTGCATCCTGGTGCATCACCGCAAGGGTAAGACAGGAATTGATTCTGCGCCCGTTCACCAGCACGGTACAGGCACCGCACTGCCCGTGATCGCAGCCTTTCTTGCTGCCGGTGAGATGTAAATGTTCGCGCAGCGCATCGAGAAGCGTTGTGCGCGGATCAACTTGCAATTGTTGCGTTTTGCCGTTCACGTTTAAGGTCAGGAGAAGCGTTTCTGGCTCCGGGTGTTCAGTCGCTGCCGGAAAGGGATTTGCAGGGGTATTGCCTTGGTTGCTCATGCCTGGCCTCCGGTATTCAAAATGAATGAAAAAAATAGGCGACGCATTCGTTAGCGTGCTGACTGTTTTTAAACGTTAAGCATAGTCGGCACTTGCGGCGGGATTATTCTTAAAACGTGCGGGTGGCGGGGGGAAGAAAGAAGTCAGGATGCGGGCAGATATAGTTATGACTTAAGTAAAACCTGAAGTGGTGCTTTTTGCGGGTACGTTGATGTCAATGATTATTCGCGGATTGCCAACAAAAAAACTGAGAAAGTAGACAATCGTCGACTTTTCATCTTAAAGTTTGCCGGTTAGCACTAGACAAAACCACTGCTTGATTATCAAATGGTTAAATAATATTTCGCTAAATGTAAAAAAATGGCCAGACAGTACGTTGGACGGCCTCGTTTAAATGCTTGCAAGCACGACGGCATACCTTTTCGGGAGAATTTATGCATTCCTCTACGCCTCAAAAACAACGGACTTTTTTTGGTCATCCTTATCCGCTGGGGTCGCTATTTTTCACAGAGATGTGGGAGCGTTTCTCATTTTACGGTATCCGGCCATTACTGATCCTGTTTATGGCGGCAACCGTTTACGATGGCGGGATGGGGCTGGCGCGTGAAAATGCCTCCGCTATCGTGGGGATTTTTGCCGGCAGCATGTATCTGGCTGCGCTGCCGGGCGGCTGGCTGGCGGATAACTGGCTCGGTCAACAAAAAGCGGTCTGGTACGGGTCGATTCTGATTGCGCTCGGCCATCTTTCTATCGCGCTGTCTGCAGTGATGGGCAACAACCTCTTTTTTATCGGCTTGATGTTTATCGTGCTGGGTTCCGGTTTGTTCAAAACCTGTATCTCGGTTATGGTCGGGACGTTATATAAGAAAGGGGATGCGCGTCGCGATGGCGGCTTCTCACTTTTTTATATGGGTATCAATATCGGTTCCTTTATCGCGCCGCTAATCTCCGGCTGGTTGATTAAATCTCACGGCTGGCACTGGGGATTCGGTATTGGCGGCATCGGGATGCTGGTCGCGCTGGTTATCTTCCGCTTTTATGCCGTTCCGGCCATGAAGCGCTACGATAAAGAAGTGGGGCTGGATTCCACCTGGAATAGCCCGGTGGTGAAGAGAAAGGGTGTGGGCGGCTGGCTGCTGGCACTGGCCGTTGGCGTGGCGATTATCATTACCCTGATTGCGCAAGGCATTATTGTTATCAACCCTGTCGCGGTTGCCAGCATGCTGGTGTATGTGATTGCGATTTCGGTTGCGCTCTATTTCATCTGGTTGTTTGTGTTTGCCGGTCTGAACCGCAAAGAGCGCGGCAGGCTGCTGGTGTGCTTTATTCTGCTGGTTTCAGCCGCCTTTTTCTGGTCAGCTTTTGAGCAGAAGCCTACCTCCTTTAACCTGTTTGCCAACGATTATACCAATCGCATGATGGGGGATTTTGAGATCCCTGCCGTATGGTTCCAGTCTATTAATGCGCTGTTTATTATTTTGCTGGCACCGGTGTTTAGCTGGGCATGGCCGAAGCTGGCGCAGAAAAATATCCGTCCGAGCAGCATCAGCAAGTTCGTGATTGGTATTTTATTTGCCGCTGCGGGTTTTGGCTTAATGATGCTGGCCGCGCAGAATGTCCTGAGTAACGGCGGTGCCGGGGTATCACCACTGTGGCTGGTGGGCAGTATCCTGATGCTGACGCTCGGTGAGCTGTGCCTTAGCCCGATAGGCCTTGCGACCATGACGCTGTTAGCGCCAGAAAGAATGCGCGGGCAGATGATGGGGCTGTGGTTCTGCGCCAGCGCGCTGGGTAATCTGGCGGCAGGCTTGATTGGCGGGCATGTCAAAGCCGATCAGCTTGATATGCTGCCGGATCTCTTCGCCCGCTGCTCCGTTGCGCTGCTTATCTGTGCTGCGGTGCTGATGGTGCTGATTATACCGGTGCGCCGCATGCTGGAAAAAGACCAGGTTAAGGGCGAGGCAAAACCGGCCACAAACGCCTGATTTCGCGGTCACCCTGAAAAGACCGGCGCTGAGTGCGTCGGTTTTTTTTTGCCCGCTGTCGAAAAGAGCCGGAGACTGAGCGGGTAAAATTAAGCGAAAGCGGTTTTTTCTGGATGGAAAATTTTGCTGCAGTGGGGGCACATTAACATCGCGCCTTTTTGGACTCGGGAGAAGCTGTGTTCTGAAGATTGGGTGCAGTGAGGGCAGTTACATTTAACAAGATAATTGCGGCGATTTTTTGAGTCTTTGCGTTGTGACATAGAGTTTTTCCTGATGAATGGCCTGCTACCATACACGACTTTATGTCACAAAGCTTGCACTGCTTTATTTCATTTCAATGATGTGAGTCTTTTCCTGGCCGGATTTTGCCTGCGGCAGAATATATTCTCCGCCAGCGTAAAAGATAAAATATTTCTCACACCAGTCAGTTTATTGCCGCACTTTGATGCCAAAAACCTCTTCGACCGTTAAATGACTTGCATGGGCGGCGGCTTCTATCGCCTGATAGAACGAACACCCCATTTCACGCGCCGAAGGGATAATTTGTTCAACCGCCGCGGCGCTGGTAATGCAATCATGCACCGTATATTGCAGGCAGTATCTGACTATCAGTTGCTGGCCTGGATAATCCAGTTCTGCCATATGCGTATGGCTGCTCGTCAGCGCGAAATTATGGTATTCGAGCTTGGCTTTAAAGAGTTCCGCATCCACTTCACACTCTGTGAGCGACTTTGTGCCAACCAGGTTAACCACATCTTCTAAGGCCAGCGGCAGGTTCATTAACGAACAACCAAAGCCATTAAGTTGAGCTTCATAACACGCTGTTTTTTCTGCGTACTCGCGTTTGATACGGCTTTCTTTGCTCTGAAAAAGAGATAAAAAGAAATTTCTCATTATTTTATATCGGGTGTTTTTTGTCTGGTGTGAACACCACTATTGATGACCACCGCCATAAAAACAATGAAGCGAAGACATAAAAGACATAATTAAGATTTGTTTGATATCGGCACGATTACTTAGCCAGCGGTAACGTCTTCCGTTGCTTATCTTTCGTCAGTACAGGTGTGAGGTCTGTCTCAATCCGGTAAAAGGGCGGGAGGCGTCAACAGATTCAGACGCCGTGCTCTTTTATCTGCGCTGTCTCGCTACAGCTCATGGAAAACATGCCATTGGGCTAAATTCAGATATTTATGGGTAAGTGTAATTGTTTGATGAATAGTCCTAAAACATCGGGATTCAGGTTTCCATGTATAAGAAAATGGGATAAATAAGATGCTGAGTCTTTTTCATGTTGGCGATGTTTATCTTCCGTGTGTTTTGGGGAAATGGCTCGCTCGTTGTCATAAAAATATAATAAAAATTCCCGTAAATTTTCCGGGAATAACATTTCAATGGAGAAGTAAGCGTTTTTTTCGCTTATTACGCTGTTCTTACGTTTATTGTTAAAGATTTAAGTCGGTGCGTGAAAACTGAGTGGTGAAGATATTACTCTTTGATTTTACGTGTAAAGTACATCTCAGGTCAGATTTATTCTTCTCTCCGGAAATAAATCTGTATGAGGTTTCTATTACCTTTTTTTCGGAAACCCATACTTTCCCGTTATTACGCATTTAAATATTCGCGGGAACAATAGCCTGATGGAACCGTTGCAAGTATGGAATAAATATTTAAGGAGAGATATGCGCAGTCAACGTCCCTTCTATAAACACTCCAGGCTCGCCTGGGCGTTGGGTTTTATATTATTTTCCGCATCTGCAACGGCTGCCGATGCTGTATATGATCGGTTAGTTTTGCAAGCACGCAACGGCCAGACGCAAGCGCTACTTACCTGGCTGCAAGAACGGGAACAACACAGTACGCTGACCGTGAGCCAGGTGGCAGACTGGCTGCAAGTGGCGGGGTGGGCCGGGCGCGATCGCGACGTGGTCCGCGTCTGGGAGCGTTATCACTTACAGATGGACATCCCGGTGCGCGGTATTACGGCTGCCGCACGCGCTTACCGTAACCTTAAGCAGTGGGACACCTCGCTGGCGCTGTGGGAACGCGCGCGCCAGAAAGCCTCTTCCGACGAGGGGCTGCGGGCAGGCCGGGTGCTGACGCTGGTGGACGCGCAAAAAAATATCCCGGCGCTGGTTGAGGCTGAGCAGCTGGTACAGGACGACCCCAGCCTGCAAAGTTATCAGGCGTTGGGCTATGTCTGGCGCGCGGAAGGCAAAAACTGGGATCAGTTGTTTGCCATGACCAAAGCCTGGCAGCACGACAGGGATAATGCCTCGGTGAAAAGCGATGTGCTGGATGCCTGGACCGCCAGCCGGATCGCCGATCCTGCGCTGAACCTTTCGCGTTCAATGACGCTACCCGAAGCGAAAACCCGCCGCCTGGAGCTGGACGCGGCGGCGGAGCTGGTGCGTATCGCGCAGATTACGTCCCGTGGCGAATCCGAACGTTTTCTCGTGGCCGATAAAGCGCTGGCGCGTTATGACTCGTTACTGGCGCAGTGGAAGTTCAAGCCAGAAGCCCAGGCAGATTACCGCACCGCACGTATCGACAGGCTTGGGGCGCTGTTTGCACGCGGGCGTTATGCCGAAGTGGTGCAGGAGGCGCAATCCCTGCAGGCAGACGGGCAACCCTTGCCGGGCTATACCGATCTCTGGGTGGCGACGGCTCTGCTGGCACAGCGTCGCCCGGAGGAGTCGTACGAGTTATTCAGCCGTAATCCGGGCAATGTTACCCAGCCCGATATGTTTTATGCCGCAATGGAGAGCAATAATTTACCGGCGGCAAAACGTATCGTCGATCGGATGATTGCCATCACGCCGTATCAGGTTCATGACTACGGTTCAACGGTCAAAACACCCAACGATCAATGGCTGATTAATCAGTTACAGCTGGCGGAGTATTACGCCCTGACAGGCGATCTCGCCGGGGCCGAAAAGCTGACCGGGCAGATGACACGCACCGCGCCGGGTAATCAGGAGGTGCGAATCAATTATGCCACGGTGCTTGCATCTCGCGGCCTGCCGCGCGCGGCGCAAGTGCAGCTAAAAATTGCCGAGGCGCTGGGGCCGCTTAACCAGAATCTTATCATTCAGCAAGCGTATAACGCGCAAACCCTCCAGCAGTGGCGGGCGTTTGAGCAACTTACTGATAACGCTGTTGAACGCAGCCCGGAAAGTTCGGCAACGCGGCAACTCGCGCGGGCGAGAAACATTCACCATAAATCTGAGCTGCGCATTAACGCCAGCAAAGGCATCTCTTCCGATAGCCCGGTTAGCGGCTCACGCGACTTTACCTGGAATTCCGTGCTGTATGGCCCTCCGCTTGCCGAACACTGGCGGCCCTTTGCCGGTTTTAATTTTGTTACCGGACGGTTTGAAGAGGGGAGCGGCTATAACCGTGATGTGCTGGGCGGCGTGGAGTTCACTGCCCGTGATTATTGGGTGGAAGCGGCGCTTTCTAATCAGAACTTTGGCCAGGGCAACAAACTGGGCGCGCGGCTCTCTCTCTGGCACGATTTTAGCGACCACTGGCGCGTCGGCGCGACGGCAGAACGGCTCTCTGCAAGCACGCCGCTGCGGGCCTTGCGTAACGGCGTCACCGCCAATGGCGGCCAGGCGTTTGTTCGCTGGTATCACAACGAGCGTCGCGAATATCAGCTCAGCATTGCGCCAGGCTGGTTCTCCGATGGAAACCGGCGCGTGGAATATGGCTTAACGGGTAAAGAGCGGCTTTTGACGCGCCCCTATTTTACCCTCGATCTCACGCCTGATATCAGCGCCAGCACTAATAGCAAAGAGAACGTGCCTTACTACAACCCGAAGCGCGATCTCTCCGTCACGCCAGGCCTTTCTGCCGAGCATATTCTTTACCGCCGTTATGAGACTGTCTGGAGTCAGCTGATTACCGCAGGCGCTGGCGCGTACTGGCAAAAAGGGCAGGGAACCGGGCTTATCACCCAGTTGGGATATGGTCAGCGAGTGCAGCTCAATAATGTGCTGGATGTAGGCGTAACGGTGATGTGGGATAAACGTCCCTATGATGGCAAACGCGAGCGCAATCTGGGCGTGGCCTTTGATATGAATTTGAGGTTCTAAGGATATTTCATGCGTAGACATATGCTTCGTTTTGCACTGCTTGCCATGGGATTACTGCTCATCGCCTCATGCGGCAACACAGAAAAAATGCGCTACCTGCCGCCCGCTGAGCGGCACTCTGAAGCGCAAAATCACCCGTGGCCCGCCAACCGCTTTCTGGTGCTGGCGTATCACGATGTGGAAGATGGCGGTGCGGATCAGCGCTACCTTTCTGTGCGTACCTCGGCGCTGCGCGATCAAATCACCTGGCTTTTAAGAAATGACTACCGGCCGGTGAGCGTGCAGCAAATCCTCGATGCACGAAACGGCGGCGCGCCTTTGCCACCCAAAGCGGTGTTACTGACGTTCGACGATGGCTTTAGCAGTTTTTACACTCGCGTCTGGCCGCTGCTTGAAGCGTACAAAGTCCCGGCCTTGTGGGCACCGGTTGGCAGTTGGGTCGATATGCCTGGCGATCAGAAAGTGGATTTTGGCGGCCTGATGACCGCGCGTTCTAAATTTGCGACCTGGGATATGGTGCGTGAAGTCAGCCAGTCGCCGCTGGTGGAAATCGGCTCCCATACCTGGAACTCACACTATGGCGGCCAGGCTAACCCGCAAGGTAGTGCGCTCCCGGCGGTGGCTAACCGCCTGTACAACAAAGCGACCGGCCAGTACGAAACTGAAGAGCAGTTCACACAACGCATTGACGCGGATGTCCGGCGTATCACAGAAAAAATTAAAGAAGTGACCGGCAAAGCGCCCCGCGCCTGGGTCTGGCCTTATGGCGAGGCGAACGGCACCACGCTTTCCATTGCCGAAAAGCATGGCTACCAGCTTGCCTTTACCCTCGAAAGAGGCCTGGGCGATATCAACGATCTGCGCAATATTCCGCGCGTACTGGTTTCCCGTAACCCGGATTTGAAGCAGTTTGCCGATGAAGTGGTCGAGATCCAGGAAGAAGTGACCACGAGGGTGATGCATATCGATCTGGATTATGTGTATGACGCCGATCCGGTGCAGCAGAAAAAGAATATCGACAAACTGATCCAGCGTGTGTGGGACATGCGCGTCACCCACGTCTTTTTACAGGCGTATGCCGATCCGCAGGGCGACGGTACCGTGAAGTCGCTCTACTTTCCTAACCGCTGGCTGCCGGTACGCGCCGATCTGTTCGGTTATCTCTCCTGGCAGCTTCATACCCGCACAAGCGTCAGGATCTACGCCTGGATGCCGGTGCTGGCGTTTGATCTCGATAAATCTATTCCGCGCGTTCAGCGCTGGGACGAAAGCACTGGCGTTGCGCGAGTCGATCCGAAGCAGTACCAGCGGCTCTCTCCGTGGAACCCGCAGGCCCGGCAACGCATCACGGAAATCTATGAAGACCTGGCGCGGCAGGCGACGTTCAATGGCGTGCTGTTCCACGATGATGCGTTGTTATCTGATTTCGAAGATGCCGGGCCGGATGCTATGCAGGCGTATCGCGCCGCAGGGTTTCGCGGCGACATCGGCGATATTCGCAGCAATCCGCAGGAGTTTCAGCGCTGGACGCGCTACAAAAGTCGTTATCTGATTGATTTTACGCAACAGCTGACAAAAGCGGTGCACGCTATTCGCGGCCCGCAGGTAAAAACAGCGCGCAACATTTATGCGATGCCCATCCTGCAACCCGAAAGCGAAGCCTGGTTTGCGCAGAATCTTGATGATTTCCTGGCTACCTACGACTGGACAGCGCCGATGGCGATGCCGCTGATGGAGAACGTCCCTCTTAGTGAAAGCAATGCCTGGCTGGACAGTCTGGTCACTGCCGTGGCGAAACGTCCCGGCGCGCTGAATAAAACCCTCTTTGAACTTCAGGGGCTTGACTGGCGCAAAGACGATGAGCATGCGGATATTAGCGGTAAGCAACTGGCTGAATGGATGACGCAGCTCCAGCTGAGCGGGGCGGCGCATATCGGCTATTACCCTGATGATTTTATTGAAGGTAAACCGGAGATGTCAGAGGTACGTCCGGCATTCTCCCCTGACTGGTATCCCAAAAATGATTGACAGAATTCTGGCTTTACTGATGCTCTGCCTGGTGCTGGGCCTGCCGCTGGGTGCGGTAGCGCTGTTCACCGGTTCAGTGGTGCTGAACTTCGTCTTCTTCTGGCCGCTGTTTATGTCGGCGCTGTGGATAACGGGCGGCATCTATTTCTGGCTACACCGGGAGCGGCACTGGCCCTGGGGTGAGGAGGTTCCGGCACCTGTCCTTGATGGCAATCCGCTGATTTCGATACTTATCCCGTGCTTTAACGAAGGGTTAAACGTCAGGGAAACCATTGCCGCCGCCGCCGCGCAGCGCTATGAAAATATTGAAATCATTGCCATCAATGATGGTTCTTCCGATAACACCGCAGAGGTGCTGGACGAGCTTGCCGATGAGTATCCGATGCTGAGGGTTATCCATCTGGCGGAAAACCAGGGCAAGGCGGTGGCGCTGAATACCGGTGCGGCTGCGGCCCGCAGCGATTTTTTAGTCTGTATTGACGGTGATGCGCTGCTGGAGCGGGACACCGCCGCTTATCTGGTCGCTCCGTTATTACAGCGCCCGCGGGTCGGTGCGGTGACTGGCAACCCGCGCATTCGTACCCGCTCAACGCTGATTGGCAGGGTACAGGTCGGGGAATTCTCTTCAATTATTGGTCTTATCAAACGTACTCAGCGCGTGTATGGGCAAATCTTTACCGTTTCCGGTGTTATCACCGCGTTTCGCCGCCGTGCGCTGGCGGAAGTGGGCTACTGGAGCCCGGATATGGTCACGGAAGATATCGACATTAGCTGGAAGTTACAGCTTAGCCACTGGGCGATTTTCTTCGAACCGCGCGCGCTGTGCTGGATATTGATGCCGGAAACGCTCAAAGGGCTGTGGAAGCAGCGCTTGCGCTGGGCGCAGGGCGGCGCAGAAGTGTTCCTGGTAAATATACGTCGGCTGTGGGCGTGGGAGTTCCGGCGTATGTGGGTGTTATTTGCGGAATTTTGCCTGTCGACAATTTGGGCCTTTTCTTACGCTATTAGCATCTTGTTGTTCTTCCTCAGCCTGGTGGTGACGCTGCCGGAAAATCTGCTGATTCACCGGATTTTACCGCCGGAGTTTACCGGGCTTCTGCTTGGCGCTGTCTGTTTGTTGCAATTCTTTGTCAGTCTTTTGATTGACAGGCGCTATGAGAAAGGGATTGCCAAATCGTTGTTCTGGGTCATCTGGTTTCCGGTCGTTTACTGGATGTTAAGTCTTTTCACCACTCTGGTGGCTTTCCCGAAAGTGATGCTCAGGCGCCATCGCGCCCGCGCCCGTTGGGTTAGCCCGGATCGCGGCATTGGGAGGATGTAGTTATGCACCAGCCATTAATTTTCACCGAACGTCGTTGGTTTCCAAAGTTTACAGATGTACTTTTAACACTGATCGCCTGGAGCGGATTTCTCTGGCTTATTTACGCCGGAATGGTGCGGGCATTCATTGCCCAGCCGAATATCGGGCCACGCCCGTTTGCCTCAAACTTTAGCTCGGTAGTTATCTATCTTATTGTTGCGGCAACGTATGGCGGCTTACTGATTATCTGGGCCAGGTACAATCAGCACCGTTTTCGCGTTGAGCGCCGCTCGCGTAAACCGGGGCTGGCACATGAGGAAGTGGCAAAAAGTTTCCATATCACGCCTGGGGTGGTGGCTGAACTTAACCGCAGCCGTTTGCTAACCGTGCATCACAACGGGTTTGGCAGTATCAGCAGCGTGGAGCCGCACCTGTTCATCCCGAATAATATCATGCCGATTACCCGTACAGCCTGACACTTTGGCGGCACATGCCAGCGCGTGTGCCGCCTGTAGCCATTAGTGGTGCAGCATCTCGTCGACAATCTGCGCTTTGGTCATATTATAAGGATAATAGGTCGGCCAGTTATCCATCTCTTTTAGCAGCGCCTCCTGAGATTCATTTCCCATATAAATGTGGAAATGCTGAGACTGGCGTGGGGCGATAGTATGGTCGCTGAACTGAACATATTTTGGCGCTTTTGAGTTGGCATCGCTGCATTCAAACAAGTAACGCACACCTTTTTTACCCGAGGTATAAGTAAGGATTTTGTAACCCGCGTAATTATATTTACAGGCGTTCACCGCTTTACCTACGTGAAATTCCATGACGTTATTTTCGATACCAATCATTTCCACGTCAGTGGCGTAGCCTTTTTTATAATAAGCGCGATACGCTGCGACGGATTTATCGCCCGTCTGCGCTTTTTTCTCAAGTACCGGGTCGAGGCTGCCATCAAGTAAATAAGGGTTCAGCGACTGCCAGATCCCGTCCCAGTCGCTGAGCGCGCGGTCTTTTACGTCTTTATCTGCGAAATATCCCTCGCTGGCTTTACGCTCAACTTCTGTTAACGGCTTGCCGTAATGATGCTCGTGCGCGAAGCTCTGTGTCGCGCCGAGTAATACACTCATCCCAACAACAAAAGCGGTTTTTCTCATGATCATAACATCTCCCTGGGTATCATTTTGTGTAAAATGATATGTTATATTATAACAAAATAAAAAGTACAACGTTTTATCGTGCTGGCGAAGGGATGCAAACATAACGTGGGCGTATCAAGCCGTGACAGCTTGATACGTGGGGAAAGTGAACTCAGAAGGCGTTAGCGCGGGAAGCCATTTTCATTGCAAATCTGCCGACTGGTGTGCAGGGTAAAGGCGAGGGTATCAGGGTAGTGAGAATAGTAATTATGCACTTCTTCCAGTCCTTTAAACTGCGCCAGTTTTACCGTTTCGAGAGAGCAGGTCCGGTAAATTAAATCTTTCTGCATCATTTTCTGCCGCTTTTGCTGAGCGGCAGGAGAGAGCGCTAACCACTCCTGCGTTAAAGCGTATTCAAATACCACTTTATTCTCTAGCGGATGGACATCCACAATGTATACAGAATCATCAATCTTCATGCGGGATTTACCCGCCAGGCGTTTTTTCTGCATGGCTGCACCTTCCACCGCCAGCTCATTCACGCTCATCGTCGCGCTCTTTTTCTGCCAGTGGGCGACATATTCTGGTGGTTGATAATAATGCTCTGCATAGCGTTGACGCATTTGTGTATCGCTTATTGCGCAACCGACCAGCAGCACCGGGAGAAAAAGTGCCAGCTTTTTGCTTAGCATTCGTTATTCCTCGCTGTTTAGATTTTTCTTATCGCCGAGGATAGTAAAGCGAGGCTAAAAATATACTCTTAATATTAGTAGGGGTAACTTGCATGCTTTTGGTTTTGCCTGCGCAGCGCGGCAGAAGAATAGGTTAACGCGTCTGGCTGGGGGGATTTTACCGCAGCGATCGGTAAGGTTATTTCGCCTTAAGCGAGTCAATGCCCCCAGCGAAGCCGCCAGCCAGTGCGGCTTACGGCTTCAGTGGGCCAGGTATGCACGTTGGTTTACGCCACCATACGCAAGCAGGTTTCTGCACATTCGCGGCACGCTTGTGCGCAACGTTGGCAATGATCGTGCTGGTGTTTCCCGCATTCTTCAGCACAGGCCCGGCATACGTCTACGCACAGTCGGCAGACCTGCTGTAAATGCTCGCTCTCAAGCGCCATAAACTGCCCGGCGAGGCGGCATAAAGAGGCGCATTGCACGTCCAGCTTGATGCATTCACGCATCATGGCCATATCGTCTTCCTGCAGGCAGGACAGCGCGCAGTGTTCGCAGGCAGCGGCACATTTGTAACACATTTCAGCACAAGATTGATGTTCCGGATGCATATATTCCTCCATTTCGTTAGTCCTCAGTAAATTAAGTCTGCACAAAATTTACCGGTGCGTAATTTATTATGGTCGCAATGTTTGAATACCACAGGATATATCGGGTGAGCGAGGCGGTATTACCGATTCGCTTATTTGTTTTTTACTAAGAATTAACAAGTTGAATGTTGCTTTTCGCAACTTACTCATTTTTTTCTGTTTTGCACCATTTTTTATAAATAACAAAATGTGACATTTTATTTTTTATGAGATATTTAAGTTTTTCGTTTGACTAATTTTAATAAGTAGCCAAACTTAATCATGCAACGCGATCGATATGGTTCTTAATAGCGTATCGGTTATATCGAAAGACAAAATCGGAGATATAATATGGCAGAGCACAGAGGCGGTTCCGGTAATTTCGCAGAAGATCGTGAAAAAGCCTCCGAAGCAGGACGCAAAGGCGGGCAGCATAGCGGGGGTAACTTCAAAAATGACCCCGATCGTGCTTCCGAAGCCGGAAAAAAAGGCGGGCAACAGAGCCACGGCGGCGGCCGTAAATAGTCGTCCTCATACCCTTTGGTCAATTAACAAACCAGGGCGAAATAAACGGGTCGGAAACGGCTCGTTTTATTTTTTTTTAACTCTCAGGAGCAGGAAGAAATATGATTGATCAATATTTATTAATGTGCTGAAACAGAGGTTATGAACAAAATATACAAAATTAGTTAGTGGGTGAAAATTCTAAAATCGAACAGGTAGTAGAGCAGTTTGTTGCAAATGCTCGCCGGGAGCAATCCGGTGTTGTGTTTTTTAACGACACTGGTATGGATTTTTTAATTCTTCCTGTTGCAAAGCAACGTTTGGTCGAAAAAATGGCTAAGCGGATCCTGACATCTGAAATAACTTACAGAAAATAAAACCTTCCATTTATATCTGCACAGTTCTACCCGCGTTATTATTGCGCAATATATGCTTAATAAAATGCCCGGTACAAATTGTGAAATCATAAGATTCGTTTCGCTTTGCCATTCATTTTGTACGCCGCGTAAAATAGCTTACTGCCTGGCATGGTGGCGTATTGAACAATGGAAGGGATTAATGCGGCAAAAAGAGACCCTCAGGAACAGGAAATCCGGTCTGTGCCTGAGGGCATGCAAACGCATTTTCGTTACCCCACCAGTATGTGAATATTCCTAATTTTTAGTATAGGATTAACCTTAAAGTTAATGTTTTGAAATAATCTGTAATGTTGTTTTTAATAAATATATCATTATTAAAACGCCTTATCTCGTTGATAGATAACCAGTAAATTTTTGTGGCTATTTTTTGTTTTTATTTCCTTTTCATTTTTCCGGTTTTTTATTACGTGATGTTTTTATTTAACCTCACTTAATGAGTTATTTAATAACGCTTACTTTATATTTTTAAATCGCCCGTCATTAAACTATTGCAAGTGGTAATGGTTATCATTATCATCCATGTCGCATGATAAGAGTGACCGGGCAGCGTTCTGCGCTGGCATGGCGCCATGATGCGAAACCACTGGAAGAAAGACGTGAGCCTGATACTAATAAATATGAAGGCTTAATAAACACTATGTGTATATCGCAACTTTCCCGGCCGCGCCTGAATAAAAGCGCACTGGTGACGTCACTACTCGCAGCCTTGTATCAGACCTCCGCCTGCGCGGCTGATACCAAAACATTCGCACCCGCTTCGCATGCTTCTTCGCACGATAATGCGGAAGAAATGGTGGTCACCGCGCCCGCTCCGGAGCTGAAAGCGGGCAGCAACCACACGCTCAGCGCCGGAGATCTGCAAAATAAAGGCGCTAACGACTTTGGCTCGATTATGCGCTACGAGCCGTTAATCAGCGCGACAGGAGCCAGCGGTGGCTCCGGGCACGGTAAAAGCGGTTTTGATCGTGGCGGCTACACCGGCTATAACATCCGCGGGCTGGAGAGCAACCGTGTCGGCATTGATGTTGACGGGATTGCGCAGCCGGATGCGACCGGGCGCAGCTATGTCAGCCGTGCGGGTCTCAATACCTTTGGCATTGGGCGTGATTATATCGATCCCTATATGTACGGTGGCGTTGATATTCAGTCCGGCGCGACCGCCGTTGACAATGCCCACACCTCTATCGGCGGCAGCGTTTCGTTCCTGCCAAAATCCCCTGACACATATCTCAATCCGGGTAAAGAGACCTTTTTTGGCTACCGTAGCGGTTACGACTCCGCCGATCGCAGCTGGCACAACGGTATCACCGGCGCGCTGGGGGATGAGACGCTGCGCGGGATTATCGTGTATAGCCGCCGCGACGGGCAACAAACGCGCAATAACAGCGGCACGCATAATGCGTACCCGGCGAACTGGCACTCCGACGCGTTAATGGCATCCGCCATCTGGCAGCCGAACGAAGCGCACAAAATCACCGGTACCGCAGACTTCTATCACAAAACGAACCACACCAATTTTGCTGCCTGGAACAATGCCAGCAGCGCGATTATAGGCCAGGCGCTGCAAACCACCCAGACTCGCCGCTGGGGTCTCAGCCTGAAAGATGACTGGACACCCGCAAACGGCTGGCTGGATAGTCTCTCGACCCGAGTGTACTGGCAGCATACTGAAGCTCACGATCGTACCTGGATGCCAGACATCATCACCGCGCGCATGCAAACCATCTATTCCAGTTATGATACCGATACCTGGGGCATGCAGAGCACGCTGGCAAAAAGCCTGGGTCGCCACGATCTCAGCGCCGGCGTGAATGTAAGCCTGGGTAAAACGCAGCGCCCCTTCAGGCAGACGCCGATCGCCAGCGCCTTTAGCGCTATCATGCAACCGGAGGCCGACAGCCGCAGCTATACGCTGGGCGCATTTGTGCAGGATCAGATCAATTACGATTTGGCGGGACACGCCTTCGCTATCATTCCGGGCGCACGCGTAGTGCATCAGTCAACAAAACCGGACAATCTGGTCAGCCTGACGACCACCAATGACGTGCTGAATGAGTCGGACGTCTCAACCCTGTATGGCAAAAATTCCTCGACCGAACTGCTACCGTCGCTCACTTTCCAGTACGACCTCACGCCACGCCTGATGACGTATCTGCAATATAAGCGCGGCGCGCAGTTCCCCACCGCCAGCCAGCTGTATGGTTCCTGGAACCTTGCCTCCAGCTACGCCGGGCCAAACCAGTACGCGCTGATTGGCAACAGCGGTCTGGATACCGAAACCAGCAACAATCTGGAGTGGGGCGTGAAGGGCGAGCCTGTCGAAGGCATTACGCTGCGCACGGCGCTGTTCTATAACAGCTACAAAAACTTTATCGCTTACACCCGCTATCGCCGTGCCGACAGCCCGGATAAGTTCGTCAATGTTCCGTCCAATATCTATACCACTTACCAGGCGGAAAACCGCGACAAGGCCTTTATCTATGGCGGCGAAATTAGCGCCAAAATTAACGTCGGCCACTGGTTTGAACAAGCTGACGGGCTAAGCGCGGTGCTGGCTTATGGCTATAACGAAGGGAAATCGAAATCCCGCTATCTGGGCGATAAATATATCCCGCTCGATAGCGTTGCGCCGATGAAAGCGGTGGTGGGTCTTGCCTGGGACGATCCGGCGCAGCGCTACGGTACTGCGCTGACCGCCACCTTTGTCAAAGGCAAACGCGCCAGCGCTACCACCCGCGAAACCTACAATAACAGCGGCACGCCGGTTGCCGACGCCAGCAATCGCTATATGCGCGTGCCGGGTTACGGCCTGCTGGACTGGACGGCCTACTGGCAGGTGGCGAAAAACGTCAAAATCAACGGCGGCGTCTTCAACATTACCGACCGTAAATATTGGGATTATCTGAACAGTCGAACACAGGAAGAGACAACCCGGCGGGATGCCTGGGACAAAGCGCTGGCGGTAATGCCTGGGCGGAGCTGGCAGCTGGGCGTCAGTGTGGATTTCTAATCGCATGTCCCCCGGTTACGCGGGGGACTCATCATTTCAGGGAGAGCTTCAAATGGCTGTTTCAACAAAAGATTATAGCGCCATCTGGCAACAGTATCAGACTATCAAAACGAACGAACCCATCAGCTTTGCGCGCGATATCGCTGCAAAAATAGGCATCAGCGAGGCTGAGTTAACGCAGGCGCGGGTGGGGCACGATGCCACACGACTTAACGAGGAGATACGCGCCATTATTACCGCGCTCGAAACGGTGGGAGAGACCAAATGCATCTGTCGTAATGCGTACGCGGTGCATGAGCAGATGGGCCGCTTTACCCACCAGCATCTGGGCGAACATGCGGGGCTGGTGCTGAACCCGCGCGCGCTCGATTTGCGCCTTTTTATCAACCAGTGGGCCAGCGCTTTTTACCTTTGCGAGCAAACCTCGCGGGGCGAGCGCCAGAGTATCCAGTTTTTCGACAGGCACGGTGATGCGCTGCTTAAAGTCTACACCACCGCGCAAACCGATCTCCGCGCCTGGCGCGAGCTGGTGGCGCGCTTTACGGCACAGGCTAGCCTGCCGCTGGCGCTGGAAGCCGTGGTGCCCGCGCAATATGCGCAATCTGCCGATGCGCAGGCGCTGCGCCAGGGATGGCGGGCAATGAATGATGTGCACCAGTTTTTCAACTTGTTGAAAAAGCATAATGTCTCGCGCCAGCAGGCGTTTCGCCTGGTCGATGACGAGCTGGCGTGCCTGGTGGACAACGGTGCACTGACCCGGCTTCTGGACACCGTACAGTCTGAAGGCAACGAAATCATGATTTTTGTCGGTAATCGTGGGTGTGTACAAATTTTCACCGGCGCGCTTGAGAAGCTTGCCCCGATCCCCGGCTGGCTCAATATCTTCAACCAACAATTCACACTACATCTGCGCGTTAATGAAATCGCGGAGAGCTGGATCACGCGTAAACCGACCGCCGACGGGCACGTCACCAGCCTGGAATTATTTGCCAGTGACGGTACGCAAATCGCCCAGCTTTACGGGCAGCGCAGCGAAGGCAGCCCGGAACAGGTGCTGTGGCGCGCGCAAATTGATGCGCTGGCGCGTGAGGGGCTGTGCACATGAAAAAAGCGCTAACCCTGCTGGCGTTTCTGCTGCCGTTCTGCAGTGCGGCGAGTGAGCGGATTGTTTCGCTGGGCGGCGATGTAACCGAAATCCTCTATGGCCTGGGGGCGTGGCAGAGCCTTGTGGCACGCGACAGTACCAGTAACTGGCCTGCCAGCGCCCAAAAACTGCCGGATGTGGGTTACGTGCGCCAGCTCAACCCGGAGGGCATCCTCTCTTTGCGCCCGACGCTGGTGCTGGCGAGCGCGCAGGCACGGCCATCAATGGCGCTACAAACCGTAGAGAAAAATCATGTCACGGTAGTCCCGGTGCCCGGTGGTTATACGCTCGCGGGCATTGATAAAAAAGTGGCGCTTATTGCGCGCGCGACCGGAAAAACAGCGCAAGCGGCCGTTTTGCGTAAGAAACTGGATGTGGAGATAGCCGCGCTGCCGCGTCAGCCGTTGCATAAGCGCGTGTTGTTTATCCTCAGTCATGGCGGCATGGATTCGCTGGTTGCCGGGCAGGAGACCGCCGCAGACGGTGCCATTCGTGAAGCCGGGCTGGAGAATGCGATGCAGGGTTTTAGCCATTATCGCGCCATGTCGCAAGAAGGTGTCATCGCCAGCCAGCCTGATCTGGTGGTGATTTCTGAAGATGGGGTAAAAAGCATCGGCGGAGAAGAAAATTTGTGGAAGCTGCCGGGCCTTTCGCAAACTCCGGCAGGGCGTCATAAACAGGTCTTCATTGTTGATGATGTGGCGCTGCTGGCGTTTGGCTTACGCACGCCACGGGCGGTGCTGGCGCTGCGTCAGCGGGCGGAGCAACTGCCATGACGCGCCGCGCGGTGTTGGCAAAACTGTGGGGCATGTCCCTGCTGTTGCTTGGGCTGACGCTACTGGCCACCACCCAGGGCGCGATGCAGCTGCCGGTGTTTCGCCTGTGGCAAGGCGGCGATGATGCGCTGCGCCAGATTTGGCTGACAATACGCCTGCCGCGCGTGCTGCTGGCGTTACTGGTGGGCGGTGCGCTGGCGCTCTCCGGCTGCGTGATGCAGGGGTTGTTTCGTAATCCGCTTGCCGATCCTGGGTTACTGGGCGTCAGTAGCGGGGCGGCACTGGCGGTCGCCTGCTGGCTGGTGCTGCCGTTCTCGGTTCCGGCGGTCGTGGCGCTGTATGCGCCGATGCTGGCAGCCTTTATCGGTAGCCTGGCGGTGATGGCGGCGATTTTTCTGCTGAGCCAGGCGGGAGGCGGCGCGTTATCACGCCTGTTGCTGGTGGGGATTGCCATCAACGCCCTGTGCGGTGCCGCCGTGGGGGTGTTGTCGTGGGTGAGTAACGATGCCCAGTTGCGCCAGCTGGCGCTATGGGGAATGGGTAGCCTGGGGCAAGCGCAGTGGTCAACGCTGCTGGTTGTCGCCTCGCTGATGTTGCCCGCATCGCTTCTGATTTGGCGCGTTGCGCGGGTGCTCAACCTGCTGCAACTGGGGGATGAAGAGGCGCACTACCTGGGCGTCAACGTCCGGCTGATGCAGCGGCTTTTGCTGCTGTGCAGCGCATTGCTGGTCGCCGCGTCTGTGGCTATCGGCGGCATCATTGGTTTTATCGGGCTGGTGGTGCCGCACCTGATGCGCATGTGGCTGGGGCCGGATCATCGCGCGCTGGTGCCAGCCTCGCTGTTGGCGGGCGCGATACTGTTATTGCTTGCCGACACCGCCGCCCGCACGCTGGTTGCTCCGGCGGAGATGCCGGTCGGCCTGCTCACCAGCCTGCTGGGCGCGCCCTGGTTTTTATGGCTAATCTTTCGCCAGCGGAGCGCTGCTTATGGATAACGTTTTAACCGCCGCGCAGTTGCAGCTTCGCAGGGGAGGGCGCCCGGTGATTGATGATGTCTCATTAACGCTGGCGCCGGGTGAGATGGTGGCGCTGATTGGCCCGAACGGTGCAGGGAAGTCAACGTTGCTGCGCCTGCTGACAGGCTATCTTGCGCCGGATGCGGGGGCCTGTACCCTGGCCGGGCGCAGGCTGGAGCACTGGTCTGCGCGAGCACTCTCCCGCTGCCGGGCGGTGATGTTACAACAGACGCAGCTGCCCTTCGACTGGTCAGTGGAAACGGTTGTGGCGATGGGCCGCGCGCCCTGGGCGCTGGCGGATGAGCAGGGCATTGTGCGTCAGGTGATGGCGCTGACTGGCTGCAGCGCGCTGTTCGGGCGGCGCTATAACACCCTATCCGGTGGTGAGCAGCAGCGCGTGCAGCTGGCGCGCGCGCTGGCGCAGCTTTGGCAGGATGGTGGTCCACAAGGGTGGTTATTTCTTGATGAGCCAACCTCGGCGCTGGATCTCTATCATCAGCAGCAGTTATTGCGCCTGCTTAAGCATCTTACGCGCGGCAGTCCGCTTCATGTCTGCGTGGTGGTGCACGATCTGAACCTTGCCGCGCTGTGGGCCGACAGACTGATACTGCTCCACGCGGGGAAAATTGTGGCGGCAGGCACGGCGCAAGCCGTTATCCAGCGCGAGGTGATCCGTAAATGGTACGGCGCGCAGGTGCATGTGACGCAGCACCCGGAGCAGGGCGCGCCCCAGGTGTTGCTGGCATTATGAAGAGGAGACGCTGTCCCACCATAAGCGATGCAGCTCATACCACTTATCGCCGGGTTCGGGGCGCTTTTCCCACGGCTTATCAATGATGTAATGAATATTTTTTACCCGTGCCAGGTTCCACATTTGCGGGTGCTGCTGCGCCAGGGTTTTCAGCGCGTTATAACCATAGTGCAGCGGCTGCCAGCGGTCTTTGAAAAATTCATTGAGGAAGTCTTGCTCGGCAAACACGTAGTCTGAAATGTCCTCTTTTTCCGCCAGTTGCGCCAGCATCTGCTGATACACTGCCGCATCGGGCGTCAGCAAAAGAAATCCGCCGTTGAGGTAATTATCAACCGTCGGCGGCGGGCTGGCGTGCATTTGATCATCTGTACACCAGCTGTAATAGCAGTTCTCCGGCTTCCAGCTTGCCGGGTAGCTCGCAATACGCTGGGGATTGCAGCGACAGGCATGGCAGGCGGCGATGGTGCCCTGCGCCAGTGGCTGCGAGAAAAGCTCATCCATGTTTTTTACCACCAGCATGTCGGCATCGAGAAACGCCACGCGCTGATAGTCCGTCAGTGTCCACACCGCCAGTTTGCTCCAAACTTCAGCGAAGCGGGCGTTAGCATAGCGGTGCGCCAGCGCAGGATTGGGGCCTATCACCGGGACGTCGCGCACAATGCAGGCCACATCGCGCAGGCGCTGGCGCGTCGTCTCATCAATGGATTCAGTTACCATGACCACCAGCGGCCAGCGGGAATCCGTGGCGCGCAGCGAACGCGCCAGCGCCTCCACGCCCGGCAGATAGCCTGGCTGGGTCAGCAGTGTGGCCCAGGCGAAAGCGCCATGACTCATCGCATCAGCTCCTGCATAAACGGGTTGAGGAATTTCCCCTGCGGGTCCAGCTCGCGGCGAATTGCCTGAAATTGCGCCCAGTGCGGATAGAGCGTTGGCCAGTCGTACAAGTCAGGGGTGAAATATTTGCCCCAGTGCGGCTTGCCGCCTTCTTCAGCCAGCAGTTGCTCGACGTCGCGCAAAAAGGCCAGCCCCTCTTCGGAGAGCGAACCATCCTGCGCGTAGTAGACCACGAAACCGAAGAAGCAGGTCGGGTGCTGCCATGCCGGGCTGAGCCAGGCATCGGACGGGCCGGTGCAACGTAAAATAACCGGGTAGTGCATATGCGGGTGCGCGCCGTTATGCCAGGCTTTGATGCGGCGTATTACCGCCGGCGCTTTATCCAGTGGAATACCGATTTCGATATTAATTTGCGGCGTGGCGATCCCGCGGCAAAACACCTGGTAGATATCGCCAATCACATCTGAAAAGTCTTTAAACCGCGTGACGGTGCGAAACGGTTTACCGTTCTCATCAACGATTTTTGTGTCGTCACGCATCCGGGCGAGCGTTTTATCGACCGTGGCATTCATCTGTTCATCGGTCTCGTCCAGCGTGACCAGATCGCCGTGGTTTTTACGCCACAGCGCCTGTTCCTGTTCATTGGCTTCGCGCGCATTCCAGGCGTGGACTTTGTTCTCGTCGGGAAACCACCAGGCCTTGCTGAACGCCCACTGCTGATTCCAGGCAAGGAGATCCTCTTCCAGGTTATCAGCGCTGTGGGCGCTTTTAAAACAGGAATAGCGCGTAGCCGGGCGCGTGCGCAGGGTGACCGCCGTGATAGCGCCCAGGGTGCCAAGCCCAAGCTGGGCGGCGGGAAACCATGGATGATAGCGGTCAATATTATAAATATTGCCTTCGGCATCCATTAAACGAATGCTTAATGCTTCATCAGCCAGTCCGCTTTGCGCCAGCCCCTGGCCGTGAGTGCCGGTAGATATCGCCCCCGCCAGCGTCTGCATATCAATCACGCCGGGTGAAGCGTACAGCATGCGATCCATCGCCGTCAGAATCTCAAACACTTCATGCAGCGGCGTCCCGGCGGCGAACGTCACGCTGTTGTCATCAAACGCCAGCCTGCCGCGCAAACGCGACAGGTCTATCAATATGTCCTGCTCACCACCGAGGCTCAGCATTCTGCCCGGCGTCATGCGGGTTCCCATAATCCGCACCCGACCCTGGCAGCCAGCAATTGCCGCCTGTAGCTGAGATTCATTTTCCGGTATGACCCACGCGCTCGCTGGTGCCAGCGTGGCATTTTTGGCCCAATTCATCAGCATGGGAGAGTTGGGCTCGGCGTTGGGCTGGCGTGGGGGAAAAAGGGGGGGCGTTGATGGCATCGGCAATTCCTCGCTCTTGTTTTATCTCTTGAACAAGCGTAGCCCATACAAAAGAATGTGACAGGGATCGCACGCTTAACCTTTGATTGTAATGCTAAGGCGCGACACCTGCCTGGTGTAACAATGTTTAGCGATCGACGCGATTTTGCGGCTGCCCGCGCAGAAATGCGCTCACGTTTTCCACCGTGGTGGCCAGGATGCGCCCGCGCGCTTCCACCGATGCCCAGGCAATATGCGGCGTAATCAGGCAGTTTTGGGCCGCCAGCAGAGGGTTTTGGGCAAGCGGCGGTTCCTGAGATAAAACATCGAGCGCCGCTCCGGCGATGCGCCCCTCGTTGAGCGCCAGCGCGAGATCGCGCTCATTTATCAAATCACCGCGCGAGGCGTTGATGAGCAGGGCGGTCTTCTTCATCTTGCTAAGCGCTTCGGCGTTGATCATTGCCTGGGTTTGCGGGGTTAACGGGCAGTGCAAACTGATGACGTCCGCCTCACGATACAGCGTATCAAGGGAAACATAACGCACGCGGTCGCTTTCCAGCGCGGGATTGGGATGCGCGCTGTACGCCAGCACCTGCATCCCCAGCGCCTGCGCTATCGTTGAAAACGCCTGGCCGATACGGCCATAGCCGATAATGCCGAGCTTTTTACCCGCCACTTCAATCATCGGTTTCAGCCAGTAGCTAAATTCACGCTGCTTGCTCCAGCCGCCTGCATGGACATCCGCATCATGTTCGCCAACGCGGTTACAAAGCTCAAGCAGCAGCGCGGTGGTGAATTGCGCGACCGTTGCCGTGCCGTAGGTTGGCACGTTGGAAACAGGAATATTTTGCGCCCTGGCCGCATCCAGGTCGACCACGTTATAGCCCGTGGCGGTGACCGCGATAAACTTCAGCTGCGGGCACTGGCGAAGCACGTTTTCATCAAGGCGGCTTTTATTGATAACCACAATGTCGGCATCGCCAATCCGCTCGACTATCTGCTCCGGCTCGCTGTGGTCATACAGGTGCAGTTCGCCCAGTTGCGCCAGCGCCTGCCAGCTCAGATCGCCAGGGTTGAGTACGCCGCCATCTAACACCACGATTTTCATCATTCGTCCCTTATTGTTTGCGGCAGTACGCCAGCCTGGCGCACCGCGAGGAAGACTCAGGGATTATTGATGGGGCGTTGATTGAATTCAATGATAAAAAACGCGCCGTGCAACGTTCTTGATGTAAACGTTACTCTAACAGGGCGATAAGCTGCGCCAGCGCATACTTCACCGCTTGCTCAAGCACGGCCTTACTGTCGCCTTCAAAAAGGCGCTTTACCGCGAGCGGCGGCTGGCCTGGCAAGCACCAGGCGAACCACACGGTGCCTGCCGGAGTGCCATCTTCTCCGCCATCCGGCCCGGCGTAACCGGTCACCGCAAGGCTTACGCTTTCGCGGCTGACGTTTCGCGCGCCTTCGGCCATTTCGATTGCCGTCTGTTCACTGACCGCTGTCCAGCGGGCGAGCGTTTGCGGCTTGACGCCCAAAAGCTGGCTTTTGGCCTCATCGGTGAAGGTGACGAACCCGCAGCCAAAAAACTCGGGCGTATCTTTCGCCGCACACAAAGAGGTGGCGATTTGCCCGCCGGTGCAAGACTCAGCAACCGCAACGCGCAGTTTCTGACTCACCAGTATATCGCCTAACTTATTTGCCAGCGCGATAGCACTCAGCGCTTGCGTATCGATATCACGACTCTTTTCCGGTGAATTTCTCTCGTCCATAGTGTCCCGTTTGCCATTATTTGTTCACAATTTTCACTGCTGTGAGTATAGCAGGCACTCTACAGACGGGACGTGTTTGAAGGGTTAGCCGACGCCTGCTATGCGTGGCGTGACGCGCCCGTGCAGCGCCGGGTTATCGCTCTCATCTTTGAGCTTTACACCGGTCAATTTACGTAAAAAAGCCTGCTCCAGCAGCCACGCCAGTTTAAAGGCCGCGGCATCAAAGCTCAGCCCTTGCGGGCGAATATTAGAAATGCAGTTGCGCTCGGACTCGATACGCGTGCGCAGCGGCTGCCAGGTGAGATAGACGCCGAGGCTGTCCGGCGATGACAGACCCGGCCGCTCGCCAATCAATATCGCCACGGCTTTGCTGCCGAGCGTTTCACCGATGTCATCGCCCAGCGCAACGCGGGACTGGTGCGCCAGTACCACCGGGCCGAGTGTAATGCCCAGGGTTTGCAGGTAAGGTTGCAGGGCGGCAATCAGCCCTGGCGCCTGGCGATGGACGGCGTAAGACGACAGGCCATCCCCGACCACCAGCAAAAGATCGTGTGCGGGCGTGCGCCGGGCTGTGAGGGCCTCGCGGCTCTCTTCGCTCAATACTCTTCCCAGATCCGGGCGCTGAAGAAAGGTATGCCTGTCGGCGGCGGCGCTGTGTGCTTGCAGGGTTTGCAGCCCCATCTCATTAAGGGTGTTTGCCAGGCTTTCGCTGTCAAAAGGCTGGTGGATGGCGTCTCGTGCCTGGGCGTGGGCGAGGCCAAAACTGAGGACTTCACGGGTTGGCAGGCTGGCGCCGCAATGGCCAAGCGCGATGCGTGCTGCGGTGAATTCCCGCAGCAACGACCAGGCATCCGGGGCGCTCATGCGAATTCCCCTTGCGGTAAGACGCTCAACAACGGATGGTTAGCGCCCGTTAGTCGCAGCTGGCCGTGGCTGTCGATTATCTGCATGCGCATCAGCCATTCGGCAAACTCCGGCGCATGTTTCAACCCCAGCAGGCGGCGGGCATACAGCGCATCGTGAAAAGAGGTGCTCTGGTAATTCAGCATAATATCGTCAGCGCCCGGCACGCCAATCAGGAACGTCAGCCCGGCGTTGCACAGCAGGGTCAATAAGGTGTCCATATCATCCTGATCGGCCTCGGCGTGGTTGGTGTAACAGACATCGCAACCGATCGGCAGCCCCATCAATTTGCCGCAAAAATGATCCTCCAGCCCGGCGCGGATGATCTGTTTGCCATCATAAAGATATTCCGGGCCAATAAAACCGACCACGGTATTGACCAGCAGAGGCTTAAAATGCCGCGCCACGGCGTAGGCGCGCGCTTCGCACGTCTGTTGATCTACGCCGTGATGCGCATTCGCCGACAGACAACTGCCCTGACCGGTTTCGAAATACATTACGTTATCGCCCAGGGTGCCACGTTGCAGGTTCAGTGCCGCCTCTCTGGCTTCTTGCAGCAAGGCCAGGTTGATACCGAAGCCGCTGTTCGCCGCCTCGGTGCCAGCCACCGACTGGAACACCAGATCCACCGGCGTGCCGCGCTCCATTAGCGCCAGGGTATTGGTCACATGGGTCAGTACGCACGATTGTGTGGGAATGGCGAAGCGCGTGATGATGTCATCCAGCATCTGGTTGAGTTTTTTGAGCACCGGCAGGCTGTCGCTGGCCGGATTGATGCCGATGACCGCATCGCCTGCACCATACAGCAGGCCGTCGAGCGTGCTGGCGGCGATGCCTTTGATATCATCCGTGGGGTGATTGGGTTGCAGGCGCACACTAAGATGGCCGGGAAGCCCGATGGTGTTACGAAAGCGGGTAATCACGCGGCACTTGCTGGCAATCAGGATCAAATCCTGGTTGCGCATCAGTTTGCTTACGGCGGCGGCGATTTCCGGGGTGATTGCCGGGGCGATATGACTCAGAATGGCCGTATCGGTCGTGTCTGCCAGCAGCCAGTCACGAAATTCGCCAACTGTCAGATGCGCAATCAGCGCAAAGGCGGCGGCATCATGCGTGTCAATGATAAGCCGCGTGACCTCATCCTGCTCATAGGGGATGAGCGGTGTGGCGAGAATATCCCGCAGCGGCACATCGGCCAGCGCAATTTTTGCCGCCATCCGCTGCTCTGCCGACTCTGCGCCAAGACCCGCCAGCATGTCGCCGGAGCGGGCAGGGGACGCTTTTGCCAGCAGGTCTTTCAGGCTGGCAAACTGCCACGTGCGGCGTGCCAGCGTCGTTTTATACATATTCCCTCCTCAGGAGAGCGCGCGCAGTAGCGGGTCGGCTGCTGCGCGTTCACGTGCCTGCGCCGTTTTACGAAAGCCGAGATAACCGCCTGACATCATCAGCGCAAAGAGCAGCGCCAGCAGGGGGTTATACCAGACCATCGCCACCAGGCAGAGTACCGCCATTCCCAGCGCAAATGCGGGTGCCCACGGATACAGCGGCGCTTTAAACGGGCGCGCAAGCGTCGGTTCGCGACGACGTAACGTAAACAGCGCCGCCATCGAGACGATATACATAACAATAGCGCCGAATACTGACATCGTCACAATGCAGGCGGTGAGCGGCATGCCGCTGATGGTGATGAGCGAATCAGAGAAAATAGCCGCAATCCCTACGACGCCGCCAGCCAGGATCGCCAACTGCGGGGTGCGCGTTCTACGGTTAAGCCTGGCAAGCCTTGCCGGAAGATAACCCGCTCGTGCCAGCGAATAAATTTGCCGCGAGTAACCCATAATAATGCCGTGAAACGAGGCGACCAGGCCAAAAAGCCCCAGCCATACCAGCATATGCAGCCAGCCACTGCTGCTGCCAACCACCGTTTTCATGGCCTGCGGCAGCGGATCGTTGATATTTGAGAGCGCGCGCCAGTCGCCCACGCCGCCTGCGAAAATCATCACGCCGATGGCGAGCACTGTCAGGGTCAGGATCCCGCCGCCCAGGGCGCGGGGAATGGTTCGCTTAGGATCTTTGGCTTCCTCCGCAGCCATAGACGCACCTTCTATTGCGAGGAAAAACCAGATAGCAAAAGGGATAGCGGCAAACATGCCTGGTAAGGTTTGGCCGCTAAAGCTGTCTGCGCCTGCCCAGCCGTGCGCGGTAAAATTGTCCCAGGAAAAACCGGGTGAGACCACGCCCATAAAGACCAGCAGTTCGAAAATGGCCAGCAGAGTAACGATCAACTCAAAGGTCGCGGCGATACCCACGCCGAGAATATTGAGTGTCATAAAGATAAGATATGCACCGCAGGCGACCCATTTGGCATCCAGTAAAGGAAACTGCACGTTAAGGTATGCGCCAATCGCCATCGCAATGGCCGGTGGGGCAAAGACAAACTCAATTAAGGTGGCGAAGCCCGCGATAAAACCGCCGACAGGCCCGAAGGCGCGGCAAGCGTAAGCAAAAGGGCCGCCAGCATGAGGGATCGCGGTGGTCAGCTCGGTAAAGCTAAAAATAAACGCGCAGTACATAGCGGCTATCGCCAGCGCGACAATAAGAAAACCTAAGGTGCCAGCCTGCGCCCAACCGTAGCTCCAGCCAAAATATTCTCCCGAAATGACCAGCCCGACAGCAATCCCCCATAAGCGGACGCTGCCAAGCGTTCTGTTCAGGGTCGTTGTTGCACTCATTTTCTCTCTCCCCATAACATGACGTTACAAGGAGACTGCAAACCGGATGCCAAAAATATTATTCTGAATATTCAGGTGGTTGACAGAAAACTAAAAAAACAATGCACCTGTGCCGATCGTTTCTGCCCGCCGTTGCCCTGTTATGGTGAGATTGTTCGTGGTTATTCTCGCGATTGTTGAAATTCTTTATTGAGTAAATATCAGGCATGTTAGGGTCTTATTTTTATCCGCGAATTCTGTAATAGAAACGTTGGGTATTTATATCTTGCTTTATAGTCTTATTTTTAGTGTGGTTGTTTTGTAATAATAAACTTAACGTTAAATGGGTTAATAAAGTTGGGAAAATAATATTAAATATTATAAAACGCCTCTGCTGATGATTTATTTTGTTGAACTGAGGTTTAAGAAAGCATGAAAAGCGATGTGACACGGGGTCATTTGGAGTGTTATATTGAATCGCAGGCGTAATTATGGTTTTTTATGTCTTTAATGGGGGTTTTAAAATATTTTATGTTGTAATGTATCAGAAATAGCTAAATCATAATTTCTCAAAATAATCATATGGATATGTTTCGCCATTTTCCTGGTGGCGAGCTGAATCTTTATTGTTTTATGGATTCAAAATTATATTCGGCAAGAAAGGGATGAGTTATGAGATTTTTACTAATCACTCAGGATAAATTAAGAGCGCATCATTTACACACTGTTTTTCTCGAAAATAATAACGTGCTGGATATTAAATATGAACATTGTGAAACGTTTCGTGCTTATCCAAAATATAAAGAAAGCTATAATCCACAGGCAGTCATCCTTGATGTGACGCCCTATACTATATCTGTAGCGATACGTTTTTTGTTATCCGTTATTAAGTGGGCAAGCCATATCCCTGTCGTTTCCCTGACACGAGACTGCTGGCAGGATAAAGTTTTGCTGTTGCGAGCAGGTGCCGTTGACTGCCACAGCTATGTTGAAGATGCCAGGCTGTTGTCTGCACGGCTGGATACGATTACTCGACGCAATCACGGTTTTTTCTCTGAAATTTTAAAAATAGATCCTTTCCAGTATGACCTGCGGAAACGGAAATTCTCAGTTTATGGGCTTGAGATAAAGCTTACTCCATTCGAGTCGCTGATTATTGAGGTACTGATGCGCAATAAAGGCAGGGTATTGAATAAAGCTGAAATATTACTCCAGTTTCGTATGGAGGTGGGAGGGGAAAAAAATCACTCCTTTGAGGTTATTATTGCACGTTTACGGCAAAAAATTTCTGTATGGTACCCGGATTTTTGTTATGTGATCCGGAATATCCGTGGGCAGGGCTATATTTTTGAAGTGAGTTAGTTTTTTCTCACATGTAAAACGCAGTGGCGGCATTGAAAAAAATGCCCCTTCATCTGGCCATGTCGGGGCGAATATAACTATGTGTACGTTGTTTTTATTGCATGCCTTCCAGGCAATGCATCAGCTACAGAGAAAAGCGTAATGAAGTTAAAGTAAACGGATTGGCAATAAATTTTTTATATAAGTAAAAGGTGAATATAGGATCATAAGTGATATAAAGATATACTTTTTTTATTTTGTGTCATTAGTCTGCTAATGTTCTCTGCTTGACATGTTACAAAATTGCAAATTCACACTTGTTTTGTCTGTCAGTGCTGAATTTTCTGGTGTTCAACAAAAAGCGTTATCGCCTGTTTTAAAATTCACTGGCCTGGTTGAATTATGGTTTAAAAAACAGTTGCTATGTTTTTACCAGCACTGGTCATACTTCACAATTGTGTTGTATGAGGAATACAAGGATGGTCAGTGTTATTTGAGTCCTCGTGTATCTTGTTCTTTTTACAGAGTAAACAAAACTTGATTTTTTTAACTTTTGCCCATTGTCCGAGTGGGCTTTTTTATATCTGCGTAATCTCTCTGTAATATGTTTAGGGACGTCATTGTTTCAAGAACGCTTTGAGCCAGGATTTTTCGATAAATAATATCCTGGTATATAACCTGTGTAGATCAATTGTCTGAAAGAGACTTGCAGTGATTAAATAGCAAAAGGCAATAGTATTTTATTGTATTTTTTATCTTTTGCGGGTAACGCACCCCGGTGAACAGGTCTGTATTGATAGCCAGCGGCTGTTGTTTCTCGAATTTTAAACGGTTAGGTCTCTTTTACACGCTTTCTTGATGGATGCCATGCTATTACCCTGCAATGGCCTTTATTCAGTGCTAAACAATTGAGCTGGTGTTGTGAAGGTTAATAACCTGGGGTGGTGAAATTTTGCAGCTGTTAGCCTGCGGTTGAATTTGTGGTTTCAATATATGGATAGACTTTGTGGCGTCATCGACTGATAAAAATGTGGAGCTTAAACTATGGAAAGACTTTTCACCTGAAATCGCGTTGAAGGTAATGGTGTTCTACCTCTCCCAACCGCCGGAATAATGCCGGATGATGACGCCTGATATAGCATTGCTTTTTTGATGGGCACTTATGTCAGGTATATTTATGTTCACATGTTCGTATAGCAGTACATATTTAAATTCTTCCGGGCACGCGTGCAGTCTAAGAAAGGAGGCATCATGATCTACGTTTTTGGGCATTTGCATCCCGACAGCGACAGCATTTGCAGCGCGCTGGTGACGGCCGACTGGTTAAATACAGTAGGGATGCCGGCAACACCCTACCGACTCGGCGATATTTCCGCAGAAACCAGCTATATTTTACGCCAGGCTGCGGTGTGTCAGCCCGAATTACTGGATTTTAGCCTGCACGGGAAAAAAGTCTGGCTGGTTGATTTTACCGATATGGAACAGGGTCCTTCTTCTTTACCTGATAGCAATATCGTTGGAATTATAGATCACCATCGGCTGGGTACAGTCACCACGCAGGAGCCGCCTGATATATGGGGTCGTTCCGTGGGTTGCTGCGCGACGGTTATCTGGCAAATCTGTAATATTGAAAGTCATTTAGCGCTGTCATGGTCGCAGGCCACGCTGCTTTTAGGCGCTATTGTCAGTGATACCGTTGGATTAACTTCTCCGACAACGACCGCGCAGGATATTGCGGCCGTTAAGTTTTTATCTGTCGTGAGTCAGTTGAATTATGAGCACTTTGTTCGCGGCGTGCTGACAGCAAAAACAGATATACATGGCTATACGCCTGAGCAGTTGCTCATGAAAGATGCTAAGCGTTACCAAATTCAGGGGTTATCTGTACTGATTTCACAAATTGAAGTTGCCGCAATGTCGGCTATTGATATTGTTTTACCTGAACTGTTAATCGCCCTGGAAAAAGAAAAACAGGAAAATAATATTGACATCGCCATGCTGGTAGTGACAGATATTTATAAAAAAACATCTTCGCTCTATTTTTCTGAAGATAACGTTATACCTTTAAAAAATTTCACGCTGCCCGGCGCAGTAAGTCGGAAGAAGGAGATTTTACCTTGGTTAACGGCAACGCTTTCTAAGGCAATAAGGTGAAATATATCTATGTATAAACATGCGCTTGTCCTTATCAATAATGAAGAAGACGGTCAGCAGATTTTACAAAGCATTGCGCAAAATTTTTATCAGTTCGGCACTGCAATTACGCTGGCACATGTTACTGAAGATTTCCGTGAGCTGGATATCACCAGCGATGCGTTTATGAAAGATAGCCAGTCAGAAGAGATAATCCTCGCCAAAGCGATGCTCAGTCATCTGGTGGAGAAATGCAGCTTTCCGGTGCAGGTCAAAGAGTTCGTCGCGTTGCGCTATTTTGACGATATTACCCATTATATCGATCGGGAAGGCATTGATTTGTTGATTATGGGGCATAAAAACAGATTATTTGGTTCGTTTTGCGCACATGCGAATAAGTTTATTAATCATCCCGGCATTGAAGTGCTGATTAAACATATTAATACTCATTAAAATTCGAGGGTTATATGAGCTTCTCTCTTGAAAAAATTATTGCACGTGAAATTTTAGATTCCCGCGGGAATCCTGGCGTGGAGGTCGACGTATTTTCCGAATGCGGGATCCAGGCCAGGGCTTCGGTGCCTTCCGGAGCCAGTACCGGCTCTCGCGAAGCCATCGAATCCCGTGATGGCGATAAGATGCGTTTTGGCGGTAAAGGGGTTTTAAACGCAGTACAGAGAATTAATAAAAGTTTAAACAATCTTTTGAAAGGGCATGATGTGCGTGACCAGCGCGGCATTGATAATATTATGCTTACTCTGGACGGAACGGAAAATAAAGAGCACCTCGGTGCCAATACCATTCTTGGTATCTCTTTGGCCGTGTCACGGCTCGCTGCACAATTAACGAAACTGCCTTTGTATCGCTATCTTGGTGGTGTGGGGGCAAATTTACTCCCCGTCCCCTGTATGAATATTATTAACGGCGGTGTCCATGCGCGTAATCAGGGGGCGGATTTTCAGGAGTTTATGATAGCGCCTTTCGGTGCGCCAACATTTCGTGAAGCCATGCGTTGGGGAAGTGAAGTTTATCAGACGTTGCGGCAAATTTTGCTGGAAAAAGGGCTGTCTGTCGGTGTCGGCGATGAAGGTGGGTTCGCGCCGGTTGTTTCTTCAAACCGTGAGCCGCTTGAGCTGATTGTACAGGCAATAGAAAGAGCCGGTTATCGCGCTGGAGCAGATATCGCGATATGTATCGATCCGGCCTCCAGCGAGTTTTATTGCGACGGGAAATACCAACTGCGCACGGAAGGTGCCGCGCTGACCTCCCTGGAAATGACCGATTATTATCTGACGCTGGTGAATGATTTTCCGATTGTGCTGCTTGAGGATGGTCTGGCAGAAGATGACTGGGCAGGCTGGAAAATCCTGAATGAAGTATTAGGAAGCCAAATCGAAATCGTCGGCGACGATATCTTTGTCACTAATGTGAAATATATCAAGCGTGGGATTGAGGAAAATCTCGCCAATGCCGCATTGATTAAACTTAACCAGATTGGCTCACTGAGTGAAACCATTGATGCCGTCCAGCTTTGTCATGATAACAACTGGGGGACATTTATTTCTCATCGAAGCGGTGAAACGGTAGACAGTTTTATTGCTGATATGACGGTGGCATTGCACGCAGGCCATCTTAAAACCGGCGCACCGTGCCGGGGTGAACGTGTCGAAAAATATAATCAACTGATGCGCATAGAAGATGAGTTAGGTGCTGGCGCGGTGTTTGCCGGTAGGTCTGCTTTTAAATATTGCTAATCGATATTTTGCCCTGACACGACGTCAGGGCAATGAGGAACAGACAAGTGAAACCTCATGTTTTTATTATTGCAATGCTTACTGGCATGTTTGTAACTTATGTCGTGCTTTGGTTTATCTATATCGATGACGGCATTGAACTGGCACCAGCGATGGTGGTTTTTTTATCACTGTTTGTGGGGGCGATGGTGCAACAATTGATTCGTTTTTTATTATCTAAACGTATTCGAAGCAAATAATACCCCTGCCGTTAAAAACGCACGCGACGGCAGTGAAAGTAAAGCAGGTTCGTTTTTCTCTGTCTTTCACTCTTTATTTCAGAACCGTTCCTTTCTCTTTTTACCTCGCTCTGGCTTATCCTGGCTTTGCTGTGCTATTTTCCCCATTGGGAGAGGTTGCCGCTGCGACTCGCCTGAGACTTTCCAGAGCCGGTATATTTCTCTCATTGCCGGAGATATGTTTATGTCGCATAAGTAAAATCTCACCTGTATTGATGCGCGCAGCATAATGTTGCAGTGCCTGTGGCTTATTGCGTTGCGGTTGCTTCTGCCTGGAATATAATGAATGCAATGATTGAGTTGCCCGGCAGGGCTTTGGCACGTGAAACTTTCTTTGCGTTAAAAGCTGTGCATCAAGAAACCGGATGAGCCGATGAAAATTATGTCTCACCAGGTGTTTTAAACTATGTTTATGGGCATGTTCTGGTTCTGTTTTGCATGTGGTTAGTGATTGCCCTTCAGAGGGCACTTGCTGGGTCGGTGTGCTGCCTAAAATGAATAGCAGGCAAATACCCGCGTGAAACTTACTCATGGTGCATTATCCGAAGGTAAATGGCTGGTTTGGTGTGAAAACAGCCATCCCTGGTTTATATCCTGCCGTTATCTTTTTAAATCGAAATACAGCCGTTGCGGGGGGATCTTAAAAAGCAAAAAGCATTTTGAGGTTGCGTAAACCCATCTTTTTTGCACAGTTATGGCGATGGATATAGACTGTCTTATGACTGATACCTAATTTCCTGGCTTGTGCGGCAACGCTTTCCCCATGGAAAAAACCGTTTAAAATATCAATTTCCATCCGCGTGAAAGTAATTTTTCGATGGGGCTTTAACGAAAAGTTGCGTGAGGTCTTGCCTTTTAAGATGTCACTTACGCGCCAGATGGTTGAGTACTCATCAAGCACGACTGCGGGGACAGTACGTTGTAAAAAATTTACCACCCACGAGTCATGTTTTCTTTGTTCAAGGAAAATGACCAGGCGGCCTAAATAAAGCGAACTGGTGGTCAGTAATGTACTAAGCCATAAGGGTAAGCTCATTTCTGAAGTAAGACATAACACAATTGTCGAGATCGAACCTTCTGGTTGGCTGTACATTGATGCTTTCTGCTGCCATGTATCGAAACTGTCGATAAAAACAGGCTGCTTATCCTGCATCAATGCGGCTTCGTCCACGAGAATGCGTAATCCCTGATGCTGAATGTTTTCCTGACCTATAAAGACAATATAATCCTCAAGTTGCGACATAAACCTTCCCTTATAATTTAATTTACCGCACTGCCATAACTGCCTTATCCATAAAGATCTTTTCTGCAAAACATATTTAATAACTGTTGTTAAGAATATCCTCATTCAAAGATTGATTGAAGCTTTTAAAAGGTGAGCGATTAATACGTTAATGCTATTAAAACATCGCATTGTATTGCTATGCATCACCGCTAAATTAATGTGAAAACAATAAGTTCAGGTCATTTAACAAAATGAAAACATATTTTTAATATCGTCTTATCAAAGCCGAGGAGTCAGACTACTAATATGAATTTTCCTGGTATAGTCAGCTTTTACATCTGTGTTGATTATTTTTTATTTGCAACATTTATACACAATCGGTAGTGCAATGATTTTTTCAAGCCGATGACTTTAATAAACGCATTGGAATTAAGTAGCCGCGAGAGCAGCTACTTTTGACAGTAATACGTTATTTTTCCTGTTGTGATGCGAGTAATTTTTTCCCCATGTTGACATATTGCATATCACCAATCTCATTGACCTGATAGCGACCATCGTGCCAGGTAATTCTTACCGCAGCGGCATTACCTGGCCCTGTTTTTTTCGCAGGATCGTTTGTCATATTTGAAATCATTACGCCAATAGACATACCGGAAGAGACCACCAGAACTTTACTGGCACGATGACGTAGCGCATCTTGCGTAATATAGTGCAGCGCTTGTTGCATTCTCTCCCGGACCTGGTTTGCCGTTTCTGCATCTCCTCTCTTATCTACCTGATGGATGCTATCCACCAGTTCATCAAGCGGCATTTTTCCGGCAAGACGTAACGCGGCAATGTCCTGGCCTGACTTTTGGCTAACGGCATCGTTCATCTCTTTGTTCGGTAATCCTTCGAAACCGCCAAAGAAAACCTCCCGCAGACCGGTTAATTCAATGGGCAATTGTTTTTCTTGATGCTCATTCATAATCAGAGCCAGTGTTTCCCGTTGTCTTCCGGAATCTCCTGAATAATAACGCTCGAAAGGAATGGTTTTAGACCTTAAACCGAAAGCGCGGGCCACCTCAATACCCAGGTTGGTTAAAGGCGTATCAGACCAGCCCTGAACGCGATCATAAAGATTAAAAATCGTTTCTCCGTGGCGCACGAACAAGATATCAACAGTGCCTTTCGCACTATTCAGTGCTTGTGCCATTGCGCTGGAGCTTAAAAGAGTCAGTGCAGCTAATATGTATCTCATTTTGTTTTCCTTATGCCTGATTTCCTTATGCCTGATGAGGTGTGCTTCGATATTTAATTTTATGATTGATCACTATGCATAAAGTACGCTTGGTAATAACTGTTTTTTCGATTGATAAATAAACGCATCATATGTAACGCTATGTTGAGAAAGGATTTATATTAAATATAAATCGTTTTTCGCGAAGCGTTAGCGTGTCGTTTATCCATATTCATATCGTTACGTTTCATTTTGCAGAATTTAGATTTAAAAAATTCTTAGCATACTCGGTAGCTGATGTTTTTCGTAAATCAGGAACAGGTGCGGCCCTTTACCCAACCCGTCGCCTGTAAATTACTCGACGTTGGCCTGGTATTGACTATAAAGTTGGTCAATTTACATAATCTTTAGCGGAATATCGCTCCCGGAATGATACTCAGTAAGATATTCCTTGCGGCTTTCACTGCATGCATTACATTTTGCGTTTTTACGGCAACCACCTGGCGTGCAGCCCGTTTCGCGTTTGAAATAGTGCGTAAAAGATTGCTGGGAAGGAAAGTTATGCATTACGGATATCTCCGCTAGTGAATGATCCCATCTTTTTAGATCTTTGATAATTCTGCTAAGCCTTAATTTGCGGCAAAAACTGCCAAGCGTGATGTGATGGTATTTATAGAATACTCGTTGAATATGTCCTTTTGAATAGCCCGATATTTCTGCAATTTTCTCGATGGATTGATTCTGTCCGTTATTGACCACTAACCAGTTGATGATATCGTTAATTACCGCTTTATGTAGCTTCTTAGTGTTACTGTTCATTTTAGCGCTCCCTTTTGATAGAAATAACCCTTTAAAAAATATTTAATAAATGGCTGTTCAGAATATAAAACTGCATATTCAAGAGTATCCTGAAGATTCAGATCATAATAGTTTGCCAGCCTGCCTGCATTTTTTATTGCATTGAAATAGGATTCCGTTAACTGTTGGTTATAGCATAAGCAACCAAAGACAAAGCCGAGATTAAATTCCGGGTCGTTGGCGCTTTTTTCGCCTGGCGTTAAATATTTATTCGCCAGAACTCCTTTAATAATACCTTGAGAAAACGCCATGTGTCGTTTATTCATGGGGTATTCCTGACGTTTGGACAGAGAAATACCAGAGAAAAATGCTAAAATTATTAGCGAGGAGTGTCATACGCTGCCCTTTCTTGATTACAGCATATGCAGGTAACAACCCGACATACGCTACGTTAAGTAACGAAATATCAGGCGTCATCAGAAGTTTGTATCAACAAACTACGGTTAATCAGGTGGTACGCCATCACCTTCTCTTGAGGGGGTACACTATCTATATAGTGCGAATAGCGCAATACTTAATAAAAATACGTTGAGAGTCCGTTTAATGAGTAAAAATATTAATTAGAAGGAGTGATAAACGAGGATTGGTTAGCACTTTTGATTGAAGGAAAATGTGTTTTTCAGGACGTAAGATAATCTTTAACAAAGGAGGTAAATATGTCCTGGAGACCTTTTTTATATGTCATTTTAACGAAAAATCCTCGCCTTAATAGCCGCCGAGCACGCTTGCGTTTGATACACGGTTAATAACCCTCTCCCGCAGGAGAGGGCAAGTATTAGCTGGCTTTCTGAGTAGGCAGATGCGCTGCGATATAACGTTCGTAACGATTGCTTTTCAGATACGTTAAATCGACCAGCACCAGACCATCAACGCAGTTATTAAAGTCTGGATCGCTGCCGAAATCGATAAATTGCACGCCGCCAGGTTCACACAGCTCAGAGTATTGCTTATACAGCGGCGGGATGCCGCAGCCGAGATTGCCAAGCAGTGATTTCAGGCGCGTCAAATCCTCGGTGTAATCCTCTCCGGTAAACTGGGCCATCACCTCCGGCAGGCTGGCAGGCCAGGGGCGTCGCGAGGCGGCCAGCGGAGAGTTTGCCGGAAACCATATCCGGTAAAATGCGACCAGCAGATCCCGCGCAGCAGGCGGCAGTCCCCCGGAAATGGTTACCGGACCAAAAAGATAGCGGTATTGCGGGTAGCGGGCGAGATAAGCGCCTATCCCGGACCAGAGATAATCCAGCCCCCGTCGGCCCCAGTAGCGTGGCTGTATAAAGCTTCGCCCCAACTCTATGCCCTGCTGTAGCACGTCATTCATTCGGTAGTCATAGTGAAACAGGCTGTGACTGTACAGACCTTCCGGCCCGTGTTTGTCTACCTGATTAGCGGTTGGCATAAAACGATAAGCGCCAACAATTTCCAGATCGTGCTCATCCCACAAGATCAGGTGCAGATAGTCGTCGTCGTACTTATCCGTATCACGACGTTTGCCGCTGCCTTCGCCGACCGCGCGAAAGGCGATTTCCCGTAATCTGCCCAGCTCACGGAGTAACGGCGCATCTTCCTGACCTTGCCGTTGCCAGAGATAAATCGTTTTACCATCGGCGGTGTGGCCGAGGCATTCGGCTTTGTTCAGCTCGCGGCGCAGCGTTACCCGTTCTTCCGGGCGCGCGATAGCGCATTCCGTTTTGAAGACACCTGGCAACCCTTTACCCAGGCGCAACACATGCTTGCGGCATTTGCTCGCCAACTCTCGCGGGGAAAGCTGCGGCATATGCCAGCTCGCCCAGGGAATACGCTGACCGATTTTTATCGGCAGGTTACTGTTACGACGACGAAACATCTGCTGTATCAATAGCAGTAACGGCAGGGCAGATGAGACAAGGGTGCTGGCATAAAACAGCGGGCTATTGCGGGCTTCTATCCATGCCGGTAATAGCGGAGCGCGGTATTTTCCTGCAAGTTTGATAAACCCGGCATGCCACTCTTTGTCGCGAATGCCTTTACGCGTCACGCGAGAGACTTCCCCTGCCGGGAAGAAGATCAGCACGCCGCCGTTTTGCAGGTGGTTGTCCATCTGTTGCAGGGAGGATTTCCGCGTGCGTCCGCCCATATTATCCACCGGGATAAAGAGAGAACTGAGCGGCTCCAGATGCGACAGCATACGATTAGTGACGACTTTGACATCGCGACGCACGCGGGACACCGCGTACATCAATGCCAACCCGTCAAGGGTGCCGGTCGGGTGATTGGCTATCATCACCAGCGAGCCGTGTTCAGGAATCTGTTCGAGGTCATGCGCGGGTATGGTGCAGCGGATTTGCAGGTGCTCCAGCACCTGTTCCACCATATCCACCCCTTTTAAATGCGGGTGGCGCGCGGCGAATTGTTGGAATTCTTGTTCGTGCAGAAGGCGTCTGAGCAATTTTTTTTGCCATGGTGTGGGCCTGGCTTGCGGCCAGAGGTCATCAAGCACGTTGTCGAGACTAAACATGGTGGCTTCTCCTCACGTCTTGTGAAGAAAGTATAAGCCTGAGATGACGTTTTTATTTCAGCAGGGTGAATATATGGCAGCTATAAAGTGTGATGAATATCACGTCAAAAATGTAAGCGGGCCAGGCCCGCTTATTTTAAAGGAGGTTACGTTCGGCGAGATCTAATGTGAAATAACTGAAAATGAGATCGGCCCCTGCGCGCTTAATTGCGCCGAGACTTTCCAGGACCACTTTGTCTTCATCAATTGCGCCTGCTTGCGCGGCAAATTTGATCATCGCGTACTCACCGCTCACCTGATAAGCACCCAGCGGCAGCTCGGTACGCTCGCGGATATCGCGCAGAATATCCAGGTAAGCGCCCGCCGGTTTAACCATCAGCGCATCGGCACCTTGTGCCTCGTCAAGTAAGGATTCGCGGATCGCTTCACGACGGTTCATCGGGTTCATCTGATAGGTCTTACGATCGCCTTTCAGCGCGGTGCCAGCGGCTTCACGGAAAGGGCCGTAGAACGAAGAAGCAAACTTCGTCGAATACGACATGATGGCGGTATCAAAAAAACCTGCGGCGTCCAGCGCCTGGCGGATTGCCTGCACCTGGCCGTCCATCGCGGCGGAAGGCGCTATAAAATCGGCGCCTGCGGCGGCGGCCACCACAGCCTGTTTACCCAGGTTAATCAGCGTTGTGTCGTTATCCACGCCGTGTTCGCACAACACGCCGCAATGCCCGTGGGAGGTGTATTCACAAAAACAGGTATCGGACATCACAATCATCTCCGGTACCGTCTCTTTACAGATGCGCGACATCCGCGCCACCAGGCCGTTCTCCTGCCAGGTATCGCTGCCGGTTGCATCGGTATGATGGGAAATACCAAACGTCATCACCGAGCGAATCCCCGCTTTCGCGATGCGTTCGATCTCGCGGGCAAGATATTTCTCAGGAATACGTCTTACGCCCGGCATGGCGGCGATAGGCTGGTAGTCGTCCAGTCCTTCTTCGACAAAAATCGGCAACACCAGGTCGTTTTTGCTCAGTGTTGTCTCTTCAAACATAGCGCGCAGCGCGGGTGATTTGCGCAGGCGGCGAGGGCGAGTGATTAAATCGGTCATGATATGCCTGATATAAAGGAACGAATGCGGCCATTGTAGCCGAAACAGCACGCCAGCGTTTTACCAAAATCGTCGTTAATACGGCAAACGGCGCGCACCGTTTGCCGTGATTGCGCTCAGGATGCGGGAACTATTTTCGGCTTGTTATTGCTCAGCTCGCTCACCAGCTCGTTGACGCCATCGCTCATATTGGCAAAGCGGGTCAGTGCGGAGCGCGTGACCACCACGAAAACGCCCACGTTATGCTCTGGCACCATCGCCATGTAAGTGATAAAACCCCCGCCGCCGCCGGTTTTCTGAATAATGCCAGGGCGACCCTCTTTTGGCGCCATATAGACCCAGCCAAGACCGAGCGCATCGGCTTTACCGGGGACATCCATGCCTATGACTTTGGTAAGTTGCTGGCGCGGATAGATAAGGGTTTGCATCCGATCGGCCTGGCGGCTTCGCTGGTAGAAGTCCGATGAGAGGAACTGCTGCATCCAGCGCATCATATCGCCCGGTGTTGAATAGACCCCGCCGCTGCCAATGGCGGCCAGCGTGTTGTTACACGGGCTGGCACCTTTCTCCGCCACCATCAGGCGCTTGCACTGATCCGGCGAGGGGGTAAACGTGGTGTCTTTCATCCCCAGCGGGCGGGTAATGTGCTCTTCGAACAGTTGCGTCCAGGGCTTACCGGCCGCGCGGGAGAGCGCATCAGCCAGCAGATCGAACGCCAGATTGGAGTAGGCCGCCTGCGCGCCTGGCGCGGTTTTAAGCTTTGCTGTAGAGAGCCAGTTCCAGCGCTGCTCGCGCGTTGGCCAGACGAACACCGGGCGATGGGCGGCACCGCCGGGCTGCTCGCGGGGCAGGGCGCTGGTGTGCGTTGCAAGATTCACCAGGCGGATGGGTTGCCCCTGATACGTCGGCACCCGCGCACCGGGCGGGGCGTATTTACTGAGCGGATCGTCAAGTCGCACCACGCCCTGATCGAGCAATTTCACCAGCATTTCGCTGGTCATCAGCTTGGAGAGAGACGCGATACGCACAACCGAGTCCAGCTGCGGGCGAACATTGCTGCCGGGGCGGGTTTCGCCAAAACTTCTGAAAACACGCTGGTTACCGTCAATCACCACCATTGCCATGCCCGTTGCGCCGCTACCATAAAAGATATGGTTGGCGTAACGTTCTACGATATCAGCAGCAAAAACCGGATCGGGAGAGGTTTGCGCGGCCTGGACGGGAGCCAGGCTCGATGCGCACAGCATCGCGGAAAACAACAGACAACGTTTCAACGCAGAAATCCATACAAGAAATGGGAAATATAGAGCGTATTTATACTACTTAGCGCCACGTTGCAAAGGCTCAATTAGCGTATTGTTTTGCCTTAATCCGTAACGTCAGGTAAATCCAGAATTTTTTGCAAGCGCGCGAAAACCTGTGTGTTGTAACCTTTTCATTTTATGGGCGCAGGGGGTGGGGGGAAACCGCGTGTAACCGGTCGAAACAATTCTTCCTCTATGCTAAACGAACTAAGCGGGTAACCTCAGGTCTGATAAACGGTCAGGCGTCACAGGGAGTGGCGCCTTTTGTCGTTGCGTAAGCAACGTACGACTACACAGCAATTGTCGTCATAATAAGAAGTGTGCAGGAGTTTGAGATGTTTAAGTCTTTTTTCCCCAGACCAAAGCTGTTTTTTTTATCGGCACTCATCTGGGCTACCCTGGCCATCATCTTCTGGCAGGCCGGTGGCGAAGCCTGGCTGATGCGTATCACCGGCGCCTCTGACGACGTGCCGGTCAGCGCGACCCGTTTCTGGTGCCCGAGCTTTCTGTTGTTCTACCTCTACTACGCGGTGTGCGTGGGCGTGTTTGCCCTGTTCTGGTTTCGCTTCGCGCCGCACCGCTGGCAGCGCTGGTCCGTGCTCGGCACCGCACTCATCATCTTTGTGACCTGGTTTCTGGTTGAAGTTAACGTCGCCATAAACGCCTGGTATCAACCCTTTTATGATTTGATCCAGGCCGCGCTCAGCGCGCCACACAAGGTTAGCCTGAGCCAGCTTTATCATGGCATTGGCGTCTTTTTATGGATTGCGTTAATCGCGGTCACCGTCGCGGTACTGAATAATTTCTTCGTCAGCCATTATGTGTTCCGCTGGCGCACGGCGATGAATGAATACTATATGGCGCACTGGGAGCATCTGCGCCATGTCGAAGGTGCCGCTCAGCGTGTGCAGGAAGATACCATGCGCTTTGCCAGCACGCTGGAGAGTATGGGCGTCAGCTTTCTCAATGCCATCATGACGCTGATTGCGTTTTTGCCGGTGCTGGTCGCGCTTTCACCCCATGTTCCTGAGCTTCCGCTGGTCGGGCATATCCCTTACGGCCTGGTGTTTGCCGCCATTGGCTGGGCGCTGTTGGGTACCGTGCTGCTGGCTTTCGTTGGTATCAAGCTGCCGGGACTTGAGTATAAAAATCAGCGGGTGGAAGCCGCTTACCGTAAGGAGCTGGTGTATGGCGAAGACGACGCGTCGCGGGCGCAGCCGCCAACCGTTCGCGAGCTATTCATCGCGGTACGGCGCAACTACTTCCGCCTCTATTTCCACTATATGTATTTCAATATCGCCCGTATCCTTTATATGCAGCTCGACGTGGTGTTTGGCCTGATTGTGCTCTTTCCGACCATTTCTGCCGGGGCCATCACGCTGGGGCTGATGAGTCAGATAACCAATGTCTTCGAACAAGTGCGTAGTTCGTTCCAGTATTTAATCACCTCCTGGACAACGCTTGTGGAATTGATGTCTATTTATAAGCGTTTACGCAGTTTTGAGCGCGAACTCGATGGCCAGGCAATTGAGCCGATGTCCCACACATTTAGTTAGAACAAGGACGATTATGTCTTTTACTCCCCGCTGTTACGGGTTACTGGCTGCGTTGATCCTCGCAGGCTGTGCAACAAAAGGCCCCACAACGCGCGAGGGTGAGCAGGAAAAAGCGCAGGAGAAACCGCTGGATGTGGCAAGCGTAGTGCGCCAGAAAATGCCCGCCAGCGTTAAAGATCGTAACGGCTGGGCGCAGGATATCGCCACCACCTTTGCAAGCCAGAAACTCGCACCGACGCTCTCTAATATCTGCTCGGTGCTGGCGGTGGCCCAGCAGGAGTCGAACTACCAGGCCGATCCTGCGGTTCCGGGCTTGAGTAAAATCGCCTGGAAAGAGATAGATAAACGCGCGCAGCGGTTGCATATCCCGCCGCTGCTGGTGCATACCGCGTTAAAAATTCCGTCGCCAAACGGTAAAAGCTACAGCGAGCGGCTGGATACGGTGAAGAGCGAAAAGCAGCTCAGCGAGATTTTTGATGATCTCATCAATATGGTGCCGATGGGGCAGCGGCTGTTCGGTTCCTTCAACCCGGTGCGCACCGGCGGGCCAATGCAGGTCAGCATCGCATTTGCGCAGAATCACACCGAGGGTTATCCCTGGAAAATGGACGGCACCGTGCGTGAAGAAGTGTTCACTCGCCGGGGCGGACTGTGGTTCGGCACCTACCATCTGCTCAATTATCCCGCCAGTTATAACGCGCCGATATACCGCTACGCTGACTTTAATGCGGGCTGGTACGCCAGCCGTAATGCGGCGTTTCAGCATGCGCTCAGTAAGGCGAGCGGCGTGAAGCTGGCGCTGGATGGCGATCTGATTTTATATGGCAGCGACGAGGCGGGAGCAACGGAGCGCGCGGTGAGAACCCTGGGCGCGCAACTTGGCATGAGCGACCGGGACATTCGCCGCCAGTTGCAACGCGGAGACAGCGACGCGTTTGAAGAGACCAAACTGTACCGTGAAGTCTATCGTCTGGCGGAGAAAAAGAGCGGAAAAAGGCTTGATCGCGCGATGCTGCCGGGTATCCAGCTTGAAAGCCCGAAGATCACGCGCAACCTTACAACCGCATGGTTTGCAAAGCGCGTCGACGATCGACGGGCGAAGTGTATGGCGCAGAATTAACGCGTGCGATGGCGACGCCAGCGGATAATAAGCGCAATGACACCCAGAAGGGCGCTGCCTGCGACAAACGGAACCAGACCGAAAACAGTGCCAACACCAAAGCCCATCTCGACGTGAGGGCGGGTGGTGTCCTGCATTTGCATCAGGTGTTCGAATACGCCCGGCGCGTGCACCAGCAGGTTCAATAATTGCGCGCCTGCCCAGAAGCAGAGCAGTACAAACACGGCATAAGCAATATTACCTGGTCGGGAGGTGTCACGTTTTTTCGCACCCGCAAAGGGTTTGCTTATCGTAAAGTCAGCCATAAGACCTCCGGTACTCTTTACTTGCATGCTAATTAACTGGCAGTGGGTCTTCGAAGTTAATTTTGGCAGCGTCATTGCATTGTCAACATCAGAATGGTGATAATTTCGCGCCGGGAATGATTCCGATTGAAAAATTCTTGTTAATGCTCACAATTTTGTAACGTTTTTATTACTCAAGTAACATTTCGGATTTACCGCATGGGCCACAGACTGGAAACGGCTGCTGTGCGATGCTCTCTTTTTAACTGCCGGAGTTGTTATCCATGCCTTTGAAGATACGCCGTGACTGGCACTATTATGCTTTTGCTATTGGACTCATTTTTATTCTGAATGGTGTGGTTGGGTTGTTAGGGTTTGAAGCCAGAGGCTGGCAAACCTATGCGGTAGGGCTGGTTACGTGGGTTATCAGTTTCTGGCTGGCAGGATTGATTATCCGCCGTCGCCCTGATGATGAGGACACGGCGGAAAAACCTTAACGATTAAACGAAATCTTTAGCGCGCTGTCGGCCTGATGGCGTGCAATAGCCAGCTCGATAAGGCGGGTAATTAATTCGGAATAACCGATTCCACTCGCCTGCCAGAGTTTCGGATACATACTGATATTGGTAAATCCTGGTAATGTATTTATTTCATTAATAATGACGTCATTCTCTGGCGTCAAAAACACATCCACGCGCGCCATACCCTCACAACCCAGCGTCTGGTACGCCTGCACGGCAATACGGCGAATTTCGTCATTCACCTCTGCTGGCAGGTCTGCCGGCACCACAACCTGCGCGCCGTTATCATCAATGTATTTGGTGTCATAGGCGTAGAACTCGCTGTTGAGCACGATTTCGCCACAAACGCTGGCTTGCGGTTCGTCGTTGCCCAGCACCGCGCACTCAATTTCACGCCCTTTAATGCCCTGCTCAACCACCACTTTTTTGTCAAATTCAAAGGCCAGGCGCACGGCTTCGACAAACTCTGCTTCGTTGGTGACTTTACTGACACCGACGGAGGAGCCCTGGTTGGCGGGTTTTACAAACATCGGCAGACCGAGTTGCGCACTCAGTTGCCCAAAGGTGAAACGATCGCGGCTGGCGCGGGTCAGCGTCACGAAAGGCGCTATCGCCAGACCGGCATCGCGCAGCAGACGTTTGGTGACGTCTTTGTCCATGCAGGCTGCGGAGGCGAGCACATCGGAGCCGACAAACGGCAGATTTGCCAGGCGCAGCATGCCTTGCAGCGAGCCATCTTCCCCCAGCGTGCCGTGCACAATCGGGAAAATGACATCAATGTTGGCTAACGGAGCACTGTTTTGTGCCGCAATCAGCTGGTGCTCTTCGCCGCCAGGCACCAGCGCGACCCGGTTGCCGGAGGCATTCAGCGCAATATGTGCCGGATCGCCTGGATTAAGCAGGTAGTTATTAGCGTCGCTGATATGCCACTCCCCCTGCTTATCAATGCCCAGCAGCACCACCTCAAAGCGCGATTTATCCATCGCGTCGACGATATTTTTCGCTGATTGTAACGACACTTCATGCTCCGCTGACTTGCCGCCGAAGACAATTCCTACCCGCAGTTTTGCCATCTCTACATTCACTCACACATTCAGAAAACACATACCATATCACGTCAAAACGCACGATTCGCGGGCTTCTGCCATAATGTTTTTTCATACCTGAGGGGAGGTGCCGTGAGAGGGAAAAGCTTGATAGTGTTGTGCATTTTTCTGGGGCTATTGTATGCGGCCTATCGTTATCTGCCGTCTTACTACAACCCCTTTGCACCCTTGCAACTCAGCGACCCGCCGGGGCGTATCACGCAGTTTAAATTACGCCGCCTGACACCACAGAGCTGTGCGGCGCTGCTGAGCCAGGCAAACCAGCAGCGTTTGATCTCATCGGTGCCGGTTGCAGACAGGCAGGGCGATTGCCCGCTTAGCGATGTGGTACGTGTGCGGGATTTCGGTGATGTGAAACTGAGCAGCAGCTTTCTCGCCAGTTGCCCGCTGGCGCTCAGTTCAGCGCTATTTGTCAAACAACAGGCGCAGCCTCTGACCGCGCGTTTTATGGGCAGCACGTTAACCCGTATCGATCACTACGGCAGCTTCGCCTGTCGAAATATCTATCATCGGCAGAATGCCCGGCGCAGCGAACATGCCAGCGCGGAAGCCGTTGATATTAGTGGTTTCAGGTTAGCTAATGGTCAGCAGGTGACGGTTCTCAAAGGCTGGCGGCAGCCCGAAACGCAGCCGTGGCTACGGGCAATGCTGAGCGCCAGCTGCGGTTACTACGGCAACGGTCTTGGCCCGGATTATAATGCGGCGCATGCCAACCATTTCCACCTGGGGATGCGCGGCTTTGGTTTGTGCCGTTAAAGCATAATACACCATGATAACCAGGGATTTTCCTCCCGCGTGGCCAGGGTACGCTATGCTCATGAGATAAAACACCAAAGTTGTACGAAATGCACCGCTGGTGACGCATCCTGCGCAGGTTCTGGTAACCTGTGTGCTGTTATTAACTCCTGAAATAACGCCGAGTCATGGAATCCTGGAAGGTCAATCTTATCTCAGTGTGGTTGGGCTGCTTTTTTACCGGCCTCGCTATCAGTCAAATTTTGCCGTTTTTGCCGCTGTATGTGGCACAACTTGGCGTGACGTCTCACGAAGCCCTGTCGATGTGGTCGGGTCTGACATTCAGCGTGACCTTCCTCGTGTCGGCCATTGTTTCGCCCATGTGGGGGAGCCTCGCCGATCGCAAAGGGCGTAAATTAATGCTGCTGCGCGCGTCGCTTGGGATGGCGCTGGCGATACTGTTGCAGGCTTTTGCCACAAACGTCTGGCAACTGTTTATCCTGCGCGCGGTGATGGGGCTGACCTCAGGCTATATTCCTAATGCGATGGCGCTGGTGGCCTCTCAGGTGCCGCGCGAGCGCAGCGGCTGGGCGCTCAGTACGCTCTCAACCGCGCAAATCAGCGGGGTGATTGGCGGGCCGCTGATGGGCGGTTTTATCGCGGACCATTTAGGCCTGCGAACGGTCTTTTTTATCACCGCCATCCTGTTGCTGATCAGTTTTTCCGTCACCCTCTTTTTGATTAAAGAAGGCGTCCGGCCGACGGTGAAAAAGAGCGAGCGGCTCAGCGGTAAAGCCGTGTTTGCCACGCTGCCGTATCCTGCGCTGGTTATCAGTTTGTTTGTCACCACAATGGTTATCCAGCTCTGTAACGGCTCTATCGGCCCGATCCTGACGCTGTTTATTCAGTCCTTATCGCCTGATGTTGCCAATATTGCTTTTCTGAGCGGGCTTATTGCAGCCGTTCCCGGCATTTCTGCGCTGATTTCTGCTCCCCGGCTGGGGAAATTAGGCGATCGCATTGGTACCGCGCGTATCCTGATGGCGACGCTCACCTGTGCGGTAGCGCTGTTTTTTGCCATGTCTTTTGTGACCTCGCCGCTGCAACTGGGTATATTGCGCTTTCTGCTGGGTTTTGCCGATGGCGCGATGTTACCGGCGGTACAGACGTTGCTGCTGAAGTATTCAAGCGACCAGGTTACCGGGCGTATTTTTGGCTATAACCAGTCATTTATGTATCTGGGAAACGTTGCCGGACCGCTGTTAGGGGCTTCTGTTTCTGCGATGGCCGGGTTCCGTTGGGTATTTGCTGCCACCGCGGTGGTGGTGCTGATTAATATCTGGCAACTGGCGCGGGCATTGCGCCGCGCGCGCACGTAAAAAAATTAGGGCCGGAATTTTATTTTCTGGCCGCTTCTTATTATTTCCCGCCGGGAATTTTGCCATGTCTTTTTCTTATTTTAGATTAGCTAACTCATTAAAATAATTTGTCTTAAAAGGGCAAGAAACGTTTCGCTTGCGCTTTTTAGAAGTTGTATTTAGAAATTGTGAAAAACGCCGCAAAATTTAGACATGTATCGTCTATGCAACAATAAAATGCAATGCTAACGTCTCTTTATCTTATGAGCGAGAAGTGTGCTATGAAAAATTTAATTGCCGAATTATTAGTTAAGCTTGCAGAAAAAGAAGAAGAGTCAAAAGAGCTGGTGGCTCAGGTCGAAGCGCTGGAAATCGTCGTGACCGCGTTGTTGCGCCAAATGGCTACCTCCGAACAGCTTGCGTTAATTCAAAGCATTGAAGGCGCGATGGACGAGGCCCAGCCAGACTCGCAGGTCACCCACGAAGATGCCAGACTGTTGCAACAATACTTAAAAAAGCTATTAAGGCACCCGCGTAGCTGAGTGCCGGGCGGAAATAATCGTGTCATCTGGCTGTCATCTGCGCTGCATATAGTCGATTTGTTTCAACGCGTCATCATTCAGGCTGTTATAAGCAGGCGGTTACGTAATAAGCGTGGCCTGCTCCTGCGAATCAGCCGTTTCGATGTGGTGTTGTGCGTATATTTTAAAGTATTTGTACATGGAGAATATCGACGTGAAACAGAGCGCATTATTTATCGCATTATTTTCAACGCTGTTTGCCCCTGCAATATATGCGGATATTCCCGCCGCCGCTGTGCTTGATAATCGCGCAGCGCAAGGGGATATATCCACGCCCGGCGGCGCCCGCCGTTTAACCGGCGATCAAACTGCAGCGTTACGCGACTCGCTTAATAATAAACCGGCGAAAAATATTATTTTGCTGATTGGCGACGGGATGGGGGACTCTGAAATTACTGCTGCGCGAAATTATGCCGAGGGAGCAGGCGGCTTTTTTAAAGGTATTGACGCCTTACCGCTAACCGGTCAGTACACACACTATGCGCTGGATAAAAAAACCGGCAAACCGGACTACGTGACCGACTCTGCGGCGTCGGCAACCGCATGGAGCACCGGTGTTAAAACCTATAACGGCGCGCTCGGCGTCGATATTCACGAAAAAGATCACACCACCATTCTGGAGATGGCAAAAGCAGCCGGTCTGGCAACGGGGAACGTCTCCACCGCCGAACTTCAGGATGCGACACCCGCCGCGCTGGTTTCCCATGTGATTTCGCGGCGCTGCTACGGCCCGACGGTCACCAGTGAAAAATGCGCGCTTAACGCGCTGGAAAAGGGCGGTAAAGGTTCAATTACCGAGCAGCTACTTAACACCCGGCCAGACGTCACACTTGGCGGCGGCGCGAAAACGTTTAATGAAACGGCCACCGCAGGCGAGTGGAAAGGCAAAACGCTGCGCGAGCAGGCACAGGCGCGGGGTTATCAGCTGGTGAGCGACGCGGCTTCTCTGGCGGCCATTACCGAAGCCAATCAGGGCAAGCCGCTGCTTGGTTTATTCGCCGAAGGCAATATGCCGGTGCGCTGGCAGGGGCCGAAAGCCTCTTTGCACGGTAACCTTGAGCAACCTGCGGTCACCTGTAAACCCAACGATCAGCGTACCGAAAGCGTGCCCCGGCTTGCCGCAATGACGGAAAAAGCGATCGAGCTTCTCAGCAAAAACGAGAAAGGCTTCTTCCTGCAAGTTGAAGGCGCGTCGATCGATAAGCAGGATCATGCGGCTAACCCGTGCGGCCAGATTGGCGAAACGGTGGATCTTGACGAAGCGGTGCAAAAGGCGCTGGAATTCGCGAAAAAAGAGGGCAACACGCTGGTAATTGTCACCGCGGATCACGCCCATGCCAGCCAGATAATTCCGCCGGATACCAAAGCACCGGGTCTGAGCCAGGCGCTGAATACGAAAGATGGCGCGGTGATGGCGATGACATACGGCAACTCTGAGTCGGATTCGATGGAGCATACCGGCACGCAAATCCGTATCGCGGCATATGGCCCGCACGCGGGCAACGTGGTGGGGTTGACCGATCAGACCGATCTGTTCTACACCATGAAAGCGGCGCTGAACCTTAAATAATCGCTGCCCGACGGTATATCTTTGCCGTCGGGTGGTATTTTCGCCGTTTCAAACCATCCTTAAAGGGTCACATTGACAGAAGGATGGTGCTATGAAACTTACATTTATGGTTACATTACTGTTTGGCCTTTTTTTTATCACCGCGCTCAGCGTTGCCGCAGCGGAAAAAACGCTGACTCCCCAGCAGCAACGCATGACCCTCTGTAATCAACAGGCGACGGCGCAGACGCTATCGGGCGATGCCCGCAAACGCTATATGAGCGATTGTCTGAAAAACACCAAAACCGAACCCGGCCAAAAAAGCCTCACTCCGCAGCAGCAGAGAATGCGCGAGTGTAATTCCCAGGCAACTCAACAATCTTTGAAAGGCGAAGACCGCCAAAAATTTATGCGGGCTTGCCTGAAAAAAAGCGCCTAATAACATTGGGTGAGCGGGTATAACTTCTCACCCAAAATCTCATACTGACCTCATCTGACCACTCTCTATACTTTAGGAAATATTACAATATATTCCTGAAGATAATGAAACTTAATAAATTTTTTTCAGAAAAGGGTGCGCGCAAGGATGATACGTTTGTCCTGAACGATGAGCCTTACTCCTTTGGATTACAGTTTGCCGAACGCGGGCGTTTGCCTCGCGTAGTCGGGCTGGGATGCGCTTATCTACCCATTGCCAGCGAGCTGGTGGCGCAACCGGTTGGCGGCGGCTGGTGGCTGTTGCTTCTGTTGTGGTCATTTGTCTGGCCGCATCTTGCCTGGCAAATGGCGCTTAAAGCGCCGGATCCACAACTTGCTGAACTATTTAATTTAAAGTTTGATGCCTTGCTGGCAGGGATCTGGATGGCCGTTATTGGCTTCAATATTCTGCCTTCCATCGCGCTTGGGATGATGATCAGTATCAATACCCTTGGGCTGGGCGGGTTGCGGTTATTCGGCACTGGCGTGGTGCTGGTCGCTACCTCTTCGCTGGTGATGTGGCAACTTGGTAATTTCCCGCTTAACTTTCACACTGCAATGCTGACACTGTGGATGACGCTTCCTGCGCTGCTTATCTACCCACTGCTTTTTGCCTGGGTCAGTTACCGCACCGCTCAGACGCTGGAACAGCACCGCCAGCGCTTACAGGTATTAAGTATGCGCGATGGCATGACCGGTGTTTACAACCGGGTTCACTGGGAATACCTGCTGCGCAATGCGTTCGAGGCGTGCCGCCGGGAGAAGACAGAAGCCACGCTGTTGCTTATCGATATCGATCATTTCAAAACGATAAATGATACCTGGGGCCATGATGTGGGCGATGAAGCCATTATTGTGGTGACCCGCCTGCTGCAATTGACCCTGCGCGGTACCGACATTATTGGCCGCTTCGGCGGCGATGAGTTTGCGGTCATTATGAGCGGCACGTCGCCAGAGCAGGCGATCGCGGCAATTGAGCGCGTCCATGCCCGGCTGGAGGTTTTTCGACTGCCGGCCTTCCCACAACTGTTGCTGCGCGTCAGCGTAGGCGCAGCGCCCCTGACCAACAGCATGAGCCACTACCGCGAATGGTTAAAATCCGCCGATCTGGCGCTTTATAAAGCGAAAAAAGCCGGGCGCAATCGTACTGAAGTCGCTGCCTGATTTTCCCGTCTGGTTGCTCCACGGCCAATCTCTGCCAGGCTTAAAGTGTGAGCTACATACTATTTTTTCTTCCTCGTGATTGTGCGCCGCCTGGCGTTACGTCCTTTTAACAACACCAACACGAGAGCAATGTTATGACTTATCAGTACGTTACCGATCTTAACGCGTTGCCGGAAAGTCAGCCTGTCAAGGTGGATGTCGCCGGTACTTCTGTGATCCTTATTCGCCAGCTTGCGCAGGTACGCGCTTTTCAGAGCAAATGCCCCCACGCAGGTGGGCCGCTGGAAAAGGGCGCCGTTTGCGATGGCAAACTGGTCTGCCCCTGGCATAAAGCGGCGTTCGATATCTCCAATGGTGAGTGGCGCGAGCCGTTGGCGCTCAGTAACCTCAAGCAGTATCCGGTACGCATTGAGCAAAACCGGGTGCTGGTCAGCCCCCGCGCCGTATCGCCCGCCAGCAACCGGCAAATTCGCGGCGACAAGCCGGATACCGTTGTTATCCTTGGTACGGGCGCAGCCGGAAGCGCTGCCGCGGTAACGTTGCGTGACGCCGGGTTTTCCGGTCATTTGATCCTTATCGATAAAGAAGACGATGCGCCCTACGATCGCACTGCGTTAAGTAAATTTGTTCCGGCCGGAAAGATGAAGATCAGCGAAGTGCCCCATCTGCTGGATGAGGCTTTCTACAGCCAGCCTGGTGTGGAGCGTGTCAGTGAAGAAGTCACTCAACTTGATAGCGAAAAGCACCAGTTAACCCTGGCGAATGGGCGCTCGATCCGCTTCGATAAGCTGTTAGTGGCAACAGGCGGCCAGCCGGTGCGACCTGAAGTCGAAGGCAATCACCTGGCGGGAGTGCATGTACTGCGCAATATCTATCAGGCGCAGACGCTGCTCGATGATGTCGAGCAGGAACAGCAGCTGGTGATTATCGGTAATAGCTTCATTGCGATGGAACTGGCGGCGGCGCTGCGTAACCAGGATATTGATGTGACGGTGCTGTCGCGCCATGCAATACCGTTTGTGCCGCAGTTTGGCGAGGAAATCGGCCAGAAATTTCTGGATTTGCACAAGCACAATGGGGTCAAATTTGTCACCGGAGAACCCGCATCGTTAACCGGTAACGACCATGTTGAAGCGGTGAAACTGAAAGATGGCCGCAGTTTGCCCGCGCATGTGGTGGTTTTTGCCACCGGCGTGCGCCCAGGTATCGATTTAGCGCCAGAACTGCCGCGTGAAGAAGATGGCAGCCTGACGGTTGATGAAACCCTGCGTGTCGCTCCGAATATCTGGGCGGTCGGCGATATCGCCAGTTATCCGGCGCCGGAGGGGCGTCGGCGCATTGAACACTGGCGCGTCGCGCAGCAACAGGGCAGGCTCGCTGCGCTAAACATGCTGGGCGAACACCATGCGTTCGACAGAGTGCCGTTTTTCTGGACGACACACTTCGGCACTCGTTTTGAATACCTCGGCTATTGCCCGGAGTGGGAGAGCATGAAAATGCTCGGTTCTTTTGATGATAAACGCTTCGCCGTGCTGTATGGCGAAGGCGGCGTGCTCAAAGCGGTGCTCAGCTGCGGTGAATATACCGCGACGGCGGGGCTGCTGATGAAAATGCAGGAGCCGGTCAGCATGAATGCCGCGGCGCAAATGCTGGCCTGAGTGCTGTAGCAGGGAAGATGTGGCGCGCTTACGCATGCGTTGCGCGCCATAGCAGAGGCAAGCCGCGGGTTATTTGCTCAACTGGTCTGATTTTTCCATACAGGCGCGAATGGACTCCACCACCGCCGAGCGGAAGCCTTTTTCTTCCAGCACGCGCACCGCTTCGATGGTGGTGCCGCCAGGTGAACAGACCATATCTTTCAGCTCGCCTGGGTGTTTGCCGGTTTCCAGCACCATTTTTGCCGAACCCATAACGGCCTGCGCGGCAAATTTATAGGCCTGCGCGCGCGGCATACCGCCGAGCACGGCGGCGTCAGCCATCGCTTCGATAAACATAAACACATACGCTGGCGCAGAGCCGCTGACGCCCACGACCGGGTGGATCATCGCTTCGCTAACCACTTCAGCTTCACCAAAACTGCGAAAGATACTTAACACTTCCGCCGTGTCTTCCGGCGTGACCAGCGCGTTAGGCGTAACGGAGGTCATCCCGGCGTTAACCATCGACGGGGTATTGGGCATGGTGCGGATGATTTTACGGTCGTGACCCAGCGCGCGCGCCAGCTGATCGAGCGTCACGCCCGCAGCGATGGAGACCACCAGCGACTCTTTATTCAGACTGGAGGCGATTTCGCTCAGCACTTTGACCAGAATATTTGGCTTAACCGCCCCGAAGACGATATCGGCAACCTGCGCCACTTCCTGCGCGCTTTGCGCTGCGTTGATGCCATACTCGTCATGCAGCGCGGCGACCTTTTCCGGCGTCGGTGTATAGACCCAGATTTGCCCCGGCTGCACCAGCTTGCTGGCAATCAGTCCACCCAGAATTGCCTTGCCCATATTTCCGCAGCCGATAAAACCTATTTTTTTTTCCATCACAACCGTCCCTCTGCTTGTCAGTGCATATGGCCTATAGCTTAACGTGGATTGGCGCGCAGGGCGAAAGCTTCTGCTTTCACCCGCGAAGAATAAAAGCGACAATGCGCAGGATAAACTAAGGAGTAGCTATGGCGATTTGGGTGGATGCGGACGCCTGTCCGAATGTGATTAAAGAGATATTATTTCGCGCCGCCGAGCGCACACAGATCCCGCTGACGCTGGTGGCGAATCAAAATTTGCGCGTCCCGCCCTCACGGGTGATCCGCACCCTGCGCGTACCGGCCGGTTTTGATGTTGCCGACAATGAAATCGTTCGTTTGTGCAGCGCAGGGGATTTGGTTATCACCGCCGATATTCCTTTGGCCGCCGAGGTGCTGGAAAAGGGCGCCGCGGCGTTAAACCCGCGCGGAGAGCGCTATACGCCAGCAACAATCCGCGAAAAACTGACCATGCGTGATTTTATGGATACGCTGCGCGCCAGCGGCATTCAGACCGGCGGGCCGGACAGCCTTTCACAACGGGATCGCCAGCATTTTGCCGCCGAGCTGGACAAATGGATGCAGGACAGAAAACGCCGCGACGTTAAATAGGGGCGTTTTCTGAATTGTCATTTGCTGCCTTGCGCACTTGCCAGTCGATGGTAGATTCAGTAAGGTTGCCGCTGCATACATTGCCACATATTCTTTACACAGACGCGATCAATTAAATCTGATTTTTTCGCATGTTGTGGCAAAGATGTCTTAAAAGTGTAACGCTACCTTTACGAAGGTTTATGTACTCGTTTAGCGATTATATCGCTGACTTATTTTTCGGCTCGCGGGACACCAAGGGAACTCCAGCTCATGACGCTACCCATTTATTTAATCGGCGCACGCGGTTGCGGTAAAACCACCGTCGGGCAGTCGCTTGCTCTGGCGCAGGGTTGTCAGTTTATTGATACCGATCGTTGGTTGCAGGAACAGGCGCAAAAAAGTATCGCGGAGATTGTGGAACAGGAAGGGTGGCCGGCATTTCGCGCCCGTGAAACCGCCGCGCTGGAAGCCGTCAGCGCGCCATCCTGCGTTATTGCGACCGGCGGCGGCATTATTCTTAGCGAGCATAACCGGCATTTTATGCATGAAAAAGGCGTGGTGATCTACCTTTGCGCTTCTGTAGCGGTGCTGGCTAACCGTCTGGCGGCCTTTCCGCAGGAAGAGCAGCGCCCAACGCTCACCGGTAAACCTATCAGCGAAGAAGTTAGCGAAGTTCTGGCGCAGCGCGATGCGCTGTATCGTGAAGCGGCACATTATGTGGTAGATGCATCACTTCCCCCACAACAGGTTGTGGCAGAGATCGAAGCGGTTCTGCAATTGGCGCGCGCCAGTTAACGAAACGTTTGTCTATACTTATTACTCTACCAACGACAAAAAGGAAGCGCTATGCCGACGAAACCACCCTATCCACGCGAAGCCCGTATTGTTGCCGTTGAAAAAGGCCCGGCCGGGCAGACCGAAACCTGGTATCAGCTGCGCGCAGATCACCCGAAACCAGACGCGTTAATCAGCGAGCACCCGAGCGAACAGGAAGCGCTGGATGCCAAAAAGCGCTATGAAGATCCGGATAAAGATTAATTGCCCTCGTAAATGTAATCCAAATCATCACAGAAAAGGATCTGGCTCACATTTTTTGACTGGCTGATTGTCTCCCAGAGGTTATATTTTTTAATTGCTGGAATTTACATGAACACGGGAGTGGCGCATTTGCTCCGCTCGGGTGACCTGAATCGGTAGTGCGTTCCTGTACCCGACATTGTCGACAGGTCTGAGCGGCAGCGAATGAATAATAAGCAAGTAGAAGGCAGAAAGTATAATGAGTCCGACGTTGGCGATCCTCACTATTGGTGTGGTGCCGGTAAAAGAGATCCTACCGCTCCTGACCGAGCATATTCCTGAGCAACAAATAACCCATCTGAGCCTGCTTGGCGATATGGAACCTGACGACGTGCGCGCGCAATACAGTGCCGGGCCGGGGGAGACGGCGCTACCGACGCGGTTGCGCGATGATTCTCTGGGGATGGTTTCCCGGGAGAAGATAGAGCGCGACCTGCAAAGCGTCATCGAAGTGCTGGATAACCAGGGTTATGACGTCATTTTATTGATGAGTACGGCGGATATTCGCGGGCTCGTGGCGCGTAATTCTATTCTTATCGAACCGCAACGCATCATCCCGCCGCTCGTTGCGTCAATTGTTGACGGTCACCAGGTTGGCGTTATCGTGCCCTTGCCGGAGATGATGGCGCCGCAAAAGCAGAAGTGGAAAGTGCTGGAAAACGAGCCTTACTACACGCTGGGGCACCCGTTTCTCGCCAGCGAGTCTGAATTTATCGCGGCAGGAAAGAGCCTGGTGGACAAAGGCGCCGACGTGCTGATGCTCGATTGCCTGGGTTTTCATCAGCAGCATCGTGATTTGTTGCAAAAAGCGCTGGATGTACCGGTGCTGTTGTCGAATGTGCTGGTGGCTCGTCTGGCGTCGGAACTGCTGGTTTAGGCGCTAAGCCTTGCAATTTCGCATGACAGAAGCAAAGCGTGGCCTCTATAGTGATTTTTCCACCATTGTTGAAAGGGCCACTCCATGCTTCAAAGTAATGAATACTTTTCCGGTAAAGTGAAATCCATCGGTTTTACCAGCAGCAGCACTGGCCGCGCCAGCGTTGGCGTGATGGCGGAAGGGGAATATACCTTTAGTACCGCACAGCCCGAAGAGATGACGGTCGTGAGCGGCGCGCTGCATGTTTTGCTGCCGGGAGAAACCGAGTGGAAAACCTGCGTGGCCGGAGAGGTGTTCAATGTGCCTGGCCACAGCGAATTTCATCTGCAGGTGGCGGAACCCAGCGCCTACCTGTGCCGTTATTTGTAAAACAGAAAACGCCCGCTTGCGACGGGCGTTTTGCTTTAACGCTGCGCCTCGCCACCCAGTCCTTCAACCAGGTTCTGGATTAACGCGGCCAGTTCGCCGGTCATCAATATAAAATCAGCATCGAAGCGCTGGGCATAATCATCCCGATCAATGTCTTCGTTCTGATCCCGCAACTCGTCACTGAATTTCAGCCGCTTAATGGAACCGTCATCGCACATCACAAACTGAATGCGCTGTTGCCAGTCGAGCGCCAGTTTGGTGACGACTTTGCCCGCTTCGATATGCACGGCGATTTCGTCGCTGACCAGATCCTGTTTTTTCGCGCGGATCACGCCGCCATCTTCCAGCATTGCTTTCAGTTCTGCTTCATCAAGCAACTGAAACCCTTGCGCCGCGCTACCGGAGCGCACCCATTCGGTGAGCGTCAGTTCGACAGGGTTTTCCATCGTCAGCGGCACGACCGGTAACGAACCGAGGCTTTTACGCAGCAGCGCCAGCGTATCCTCTGCTTTTTTCGCGCTGGCGCAGTCCACCATAATCAGGCCATTGACGGTATCAATCCACATCATCGTCTGACTAAACCGGCTGAATGCGCGCGGCAGCAGCGAATGCAGCACTTCGTCTTTCAGGGCATCTTTTTCGGTTTTTTTCAGCTTACGGCTCTGCTCGGCTTCGAGGCGCGAGATTTTTGCTTCCAGCGCCTGTTTGACCACCGGCGAGGGCAGGATCTTTTCTTCTTTACGGGCGCAGATAATTATCTGGCCATTGGCAGTATGGGTCAGCGCATCGCTGTGTGAGCCCATCGGTGGCACCCAGCCGGTTTTCGCCATATCCTGACTACCGCAGGGTGTAAACGAAAGAGGGGCAAGCTGTTTTTCCATTTCGTCCGCACGCAGCGCAACATCGCGGCTGAGACGGTATACCATTAAATTTTTGAACCACAGCATGATTATTTTCACAGCCTTGTCATTAAATGCAGCAGGCATCATAGCGAATTGTTGCCGTCGTTGCATACAAATGCGTGGTCCAGCCAGAAGGAGATTGCAGTGCGAATTGGTATTGATTTAGGTGGCACAAAGACAGAAATCATTGCGCTGGACGAGCAGGGTAAGGTGCTTTTTCGCCATCGCCAGCCGACCCCGCGTGACTATCAGCAAACCCTTGCGTTGCTGGTTTCGCTTGTTGAGTTAACCGAAAAAGAGACCGGGCAGAGCGGCACTGTTGGCATGGGGATCCCGGGGTCTATCTCTCCCTATACCGGGGTGGTGAAAAATGCCAACTCGACCTGGCTTAACGGTAAGCCGTTTGATAAAGATTTGAGCCAGCGTCTGAACCGCGAGGTGCGTCTGGCCAATGATGCGAACTGCCTGGCGGTGTCAGAAGCGGTCGATGGCGCAGCGGCAGGGGCGCAAACGGTATTTGCGGTCATCATTGGTACCGGCTGCGGGGCCGGGGTGGCTATCAATGGGCATGTGCATATCGGCGGTAATGGAACGGCGGGCGAGTGGGGGCACAATCCGCTGCCGTGGATGGATGACGACGAGCTGCGTTATCGTACAGAGGTGCCGTGCTATTGCGGTAAAGAGGGGTGCATTGAAACGTTTATTTCAGGAACCGGTTTTGCCACGGATTATCAGCGCTTAAGCGGCCGGGCGTTACAGGGGAGTGAGATAATGCGCCTGGTTGATGAGCAGGACCCGCTGGCGGAGCTGGCGCTGAGTCGTTACGAGATGCGGCTGGCGAAATCACTGGCGCATGTGGTGAATATTCTCGACCCGGATGTGATTGTGCTCGGCGGCGGGATGAGCAATGTTGACCGTTTGTATCAGACGGTGCCGGAGCTGGTGCGTAAATGGGTGTTTGGCGGGGAGTGTGAGACGCCGATTCGTAAGGCGTTGCATGGAGATTCGAGCGGGGTGCGGGGCGCGGCCTGGTTGTGGCCACAGGGGGAGTGAGGGTTCTGTTCGCTTGAGGAACCCGTTGGTGGAATGGTTCCGTTCACTTTATGGCGGCGCTTTCAGACGCGGTTCTGCGGGTGAACGGGCTAAGGGCGCTCGCCGCCGCGCCCTTAGCAATCCCGGCTCCCGGCAGGGAAAATCGCCGCTTCGCGGTTCCCGTGGCTTATTTCGCCAGGCTTTCGGGTCGGGCGCGATGCAGCATCCCTGCAAGTCGCGCCCTCAGCCCGCTTCCCTGCGGGCTGCCCCGGCCTTGCGAAAACGCCCCGGCGATTTTCAGCCGGAGCAGGCCCGCTTCGGAGTTTGTTGGTCAATGAAGGCAGGGCTTCGCGTCTGGTGAGTTTTTGTTCCGGCAGGCAGCGTTCCCCCGCTCTTTTATGGTTACTCTGCGGCGATTTTCAGCCGGACTCTCCCCGCTTCGGCGTTTGTTGGTTAATAAGGGTAGGGCTTCGCGTCTGGCTGATATCTTCTCCTTGCGCCGGGCCGTTTTATTTAGCCAGACCCGCTTCGGAAACGGTAGGTTTACGAAGCGTTGGCGTTGCTTATAAAAAACTTTTTAGGTTTTACTTACCGATTCTACTGCGTATTTCCCGTCGAGCTTGCTGTAACCCAGCCCGTTGATTTTTTTGACTTTGATCTGCACGGGAATGCGCTCTTTCATTGCTTCCACGTGGCTGATAACGCCGATGGTTTTACCGGTGGCGTTGAGTGCGTCGAGCGCATCGAGCGCGGTATCCAGCGTTTCGCTATCGAGCGTCCCGAAGCCTTCATCCAGGAATAACGAATCGATACGTGTTTTATGACTGACCAGATCAGAGAGCGCCAGCGCCAGCGCAAGGCTCACCAGGAAGCTCTCGCCGCCGGAAAGCGTGCGCGTATCGCGCACCGCATCCGCCTGCCAGGTATCCACCACTTCCAGCTCCAGCGCCTCGCTGGCCTTGCGTTTAAGCAAATAACGCCCGTGTAAACGCGTCAGCTGGTTGTTCGCCAGCCACACCAGATTATCCAGCGTCAGCCCCTGTGCGAACTTGCGAAACTTATCCCCCTCTCGCGAGCCAATCAGCGCATTTAAATGCCCCCAGTCATCGCAGCACGCAGTGGCTTGCGCTATTTCCTCCATGACGGACTGCTGGCGCTGGCGGTTGTCATCATCCTGTTTGAGCTGCTGGCGAAGCTCCCCCTGGCGGGTGGTGTTCTCACGAAGCTGCCGGGTAACACTCTCCAGCGCAAGCGCCGCGCTCTCCTGCGTGGCATTCATATCCAGGCTTGCGGGGCGCTGTGCCTGATGTGCTGCAAGCGCCTGCTCTGCGCTGGCGGCGAGCGCCTGTTTCTGCTGGCTGTCGCGCTCCAGCGCCTGGCGTAGTTCCTCCAGGCGCAGACGTTCGGCTTCATCAAGCAGCGCGGCGAGAAACGCCTCCTGGTCGGCAAACGGGCTATTTGCCAGCGCCGTAGCAAACTGTTGCTCCAGCGTACTGGCCGCGTTGTCCTCCTGCGCCAGCTGCTGTTGCAGCGTTTGCCACTGGCTTTGTAGCGCCAGGCAATCGTCGTGCACATGCCGCCAGCCGTCGAGCGCGACGTGCGGGTCATCGCAAGGCGTGTCGTTTGCAGGCAGCGTATCGAGCAGCGGCATCAACTGCGCTATCTGTTCGCGCACCGCGGCCAGCTGTTGCTGCTGCTGTTGCCACGCTTGCGCTTCCTGCTCCCGCGCCGCCAGCCACGGCTGCTCTTCCCCGGGCGGCGGAAGGGTAAGCTCAAGCGATTGCAAATCGGCGACCAGGCTGGCGCGCCGGGCTTCCAGCTCCTGTTGAATCTGCTCGCTCTGCTGGCGTAATTCATCCAGCGCCTGGCGTGCTTTGAGATGATCGAGCTGCTGCTCGTAGGCTTCCTGCGCGTTTTGCCACGCGCTCAGGCTCTCTGTTGGCACCAGGGTAACGCCAAGCTCGCCGCAAAGTTGTTCCCACGAGTTAAGCAGGGTTTGTTCATCTGTTTGCAGCTGCGCAAGCTCACGCTGTACTTTTTCACGCTGCGCGCTAAGCCCTTTTAGCCGCTCATTTAGCGCTACGCCTTCTTCCTGTACCCGGCGGACCTCCTGCTCAAGCGCAGCGTAGCGTTGCTGATTAATGCTCTGCTCAAGTGCCTGATACTGCGCGATAGCCGGATGTTCGGTGGCACCGCACAGCGGGCAGGGCTGGCCTGGTTGCAGGCGCGCGCGCTCGCTTTCTAAATCTTTGATACGGCTTTCCAGCTCGCAAATAGTGCGCACATCGTTCAGTTGCTGGTTTTTCTCTTTATACAGCAAACGCTTACGTTCCAGCTCAACGGTGAGTTGCTCCTGCGCGCTTTTTATCTCCTGCACGGTTTGCTGGTGCCCGGTTAGCTGTTTATACAGCGGCGCGAAGCGGGCATGCAGAGTGATGAGTTGCTGGCGCAGCGGGCGCTGGCGCGCATGACGCGCGGTGGCCGCCTCTGCTTCTTCGGCACTCAGTGTCAGGGTCAGTTCCGGCAATTGTTGCAGTTTTTGCTCGTTGCTCTGGATACGCTGTTGCAGGCTGGCATACTGCTTTTTATCTTCGCTAAGTCGCTCAAACTTTGCGCGCCAGCCCGTTAGCTCGCTTTGCCAGCGCTGGTAGTGGGCGTGCCCGGCAAGCCAGCTATCCAGCGTCTTTTGCGATTGTTGCAGTGTGCTGAGCTGCTGCGCGGCGCCTGCGCGAATGCGCGAGCGCTGCATGAGCCTGTCTTGTAAGCGAGTATTTACTTCTTCGCTCTGGCTGCGAATGCGCGACAACGTTTCTCGCTGCTCGGCAAGTCGCTCCCATAACGGGCGCAGCTGCTGCGCCGGTTGCGCCCGTTCCAGTGCCGAGAGCTGTGGTTGCGCCTTCGCCAGCGCCTCGCGTGCCTGTTGCAAGGCGCTATTTGCCTGCTGCTGGCCGGTGCGCAACTCCGCCTCGCGGTTAAACCATTGCGCCAGCGCCTGAGCGCTCTGTAACCCGGCATCAAGACGCTGTTCTTCGTCAGTAAGTGCCTGCAAACCTGCCTGAAGCTGCCCGCGCTGCTCGTCGTTTAACAACACCACGCCTTCGGCCTGCACCTGCAAACGTTCAAGCCGGGTTTTGGCGGTTTTATGTTTTTCAAACACCATCGCTGAAATCTGACCGTAAATTTCCGTGCCGGTCAGCTCTTCAAGCAGTTCTGCCCGCTCGCCGGGTTTAGCGTTCAGGAAGGCGGCAAACTGCCCCTGAGACAGCAACATCGAGCGGGTAAAGCGGCCATAATCCAGCCCGGTCAGCGAAGCGGTCAGTTCCAGCTTATCTCTTACTTTATCGGCAAGGATTTTACCGTCGGCGCACTGTGCCAGCTCGACGCGCGGGGCCTGCAAATTACCGTCCGGCAGGCCACGGGCGCGGGTCTGGCTCCAGAAGGCGCGGTACGCGACCTGTTTGACTTCAAATTCTACCTCCGCCAGGCATTCGGCCGTGTCGCGGGTCATCAGATCATTTTGCGATTGTGACAGCGTGCTAAGGCGCGGCGTTTCATGGTAGAGCGCCAGGCAAATTGCATCGAGCAGCGTGGTTTTGCCCGCGCCTGTCGCACCGGTAATGGCGAACAAACCGTTGCTGGCGAACGGCTCAGCGGTGAAATCAATCTTCCATTCACCTTTGAGCGAGTTGAGGTTTTTCAGACGTAAACTCAGAATTCTCATGCGTCACTCTCCTCGTCAAGCGCCTGCAGCGTTTCGCTAAACAGCGCCAGCAAGCGCTGCGACTGCGCTTCATCGAGCGTTTCATGCGCCAGACGGCGGGCAAACACCTCCTGGGCCGTTAACTCGCTTAAGGTTTCACGAAGCTCTGCGGCAAGCAGCCGCTCCCGTTGCTCACGGCTGCGGCGAACCAGCAACACCTCGACGGGCAAACCTTCCGTCGCTTGCTGAATTTTGCGTTGCATATCCGCCAGGTAATCCGCGCTAACGATTTCGATATCCAGCCAGACAGGCTTCTCGCACGCCGCGCCGCGCCACTGCTCAAGCTGCTGGCAAATACTGGCAAAATCGCCTTTGATTGATGCCAGCGGTTGTGTCACCGGTACTTCAAGCGCTGTCACGTCCTTAAGCTTGCCTGTATCGAATGTCACCAGGTTGACGCTTTTGTTTTTGCCGGTTTCATCAAAACTGAGCGCAATCGGCGAGCCGCTGTAGCGAATATGCTCCAGGCCGCCGGGTTTTTGCGCGCGGTGAATATGCCCCAGCGCGATATAGTCTGCGGGCGGGAAATTCTGCACCGGGAAAGCGTCCAGCGTACCGATATAGATGTCACGTACGGCGTCACTTTTGCTCGCGCCCACGGTGGTCAAATGGCCGCTGGCGATAATCGGCAGCGTTCTTTCTCCACGCAGTTCGCAGGCCGCACGATACTGCTGTTGGTAATACGCCGTGATGGCATCCAGCAGAATCTGCTGTTTTTGCCCGCCGGACAGCCCTGCCTGGCTGACGGTGATGTCGCGCGGGCGCAGGAAAGGCACCGGGCAAAAGACTGCGCCGGGTTCGCCGCTGCGCAGTGGCAGAATAAAAGGCGGCGTTCCGGCGTTGGGCACCACGATAGTTTTCAGATACGCGAGAATCGCTTTTGATTCATTTAACGTGGCCACGGAATCATGGTTCCCGCCCAGCACCACCAACTGGCAGCCGGTAGACTGGAGCTTCACCACAAAGCGGTAATACAACTCACGGGCGTAGCTTGGCGGCGCGCCGGTATCGAAAATGTCCCCGGCGACGATTATCGCATCGACCTGCTGGTGTTCCGCTGTTTCCAGCAGCCAGTCGAGGAAGGCTTCGTGCTCAGCCGCGCGGCTCTTGCTATAGAAGTTTTGACCGAGATGCCAGTCAGATGTGTGAATAATGCGCATAGCGATTCCGTGGCAAAAAAGCGTAAAACGGATTATACCATTCAGTAGCTTATAGGCTGAACTGTGCGCTGTCATATTGCAGCGGCTGGGGTCATCTGACGGTCATGTTCTTCATAAAACTGTCATAAAAGTGACGCATAATGACGCCGCTATATATACCGATGACTTAAATAAAACAGGGCGAATTATGGCGAGACGAATTCTGGTCGTAGAGGATGAAGCACCGATCCGTGAAATGGTTTGCTTTGTGCTCGAACAAAATGGTTTTCAGCCGGTAGAAGCTGAAGATTATGACAGCGCGGTGAACCAACTTAATGAACCCTGGCCTGATTTGATTTTACTGGACTGGATGCTGCCCGGTGGTTCCGGCATTCAGTTTATTAAACATCTGAAACGGGAAGCGATGACCCGCGAGATTCCGGTGATGATGCTGACCGCCCGGGGTGAAGAAGAGGATCGCGTACGTGGTCTGGAGACGGGCGCGGATGATTACATTACCAAACCGTTTTCCCCCAAAGAGCTGGTGGCGCGCATTAAAGCCGTGATGCGCCGCATTTCGCCGATGGCGGTGGAAGAGGTGATTGAAATGCAGGGGTTAAGCCTCGACCCGTCTTCACATCGCGTGATGACCGGCGAAAATCCGCTGGATATGGGGCCAACAGAGTTTAAACTGTTGCACTTCTTTATGACCCATCCGGAGCGCGTTTACAGCCGCGAGCAGCTGCTAAACCACGTATGGGGCACCAATGTATACGTTGAAGACAGAACGGTGGACGTGCATATCCGTCGCCTGCGTAAAGCGCTGGAACACAGCGGTCACGATCGGATGGTACAAACAGTGCGCGGCACGGGATATCGTTTTTCTGCCCGTTTCTGAAATTTGACAGGAGTGTGACGCGTGCTGGAACGGCTGTCATGGAAAAGGCTGGTGCTGGAGCTCCTCCTTTGTTGTTGTCCCGCGCTGATTCTTGGCGCGATTTTTGGCTACCTGCCATGGTTTTTACTCGTGTCGGTAACCGGGTTGCTTATCTGGCATTTCTGGAATTTACTGCGTCTTTCATGGTGGTTATGGGTTGATAAAAGCATGACGCCGCCGCCCGGCAAAGGAAGCTGGGAGCCGCTGCTCTATGGTCTGCATCAGATGCAGATGCGCAATAAAAAGCGCCGTCGCGAGCTGGGGCACCTGATTAAGCGTTTTCGCAGCGGCGCAGAATCGCTACCGGATGCGGTGATCCTTACCACAGAAGAGGGATCGATTTTCTGGTGTAACGGTCTTGCGCAACAGCTGCTGGGTCTGCGCTGGCCGGATGATAGCGGTCAGAATATCCTCAACCTGCTGCGTTACCCTGAATTTACCCATTATCTGAAGAAAAAAGAGTTTGCCGGGCCGTTGAACCTGGTGCTTAACAGCGGGCGGCATCTGGAGATCCGCGTCATGCCCTACAGCGAGCAGCAACTGCTTTTGGTGGCGCGCGATGTGACACAAATGCATCAGCTGGAAAAAACACGGCGGAACTTTTTTGCCAACGTCAGCCATGAGTTGCGCACGCCGCTCACCGTGTTGCAGGGCTACCTGGAGATGATGCAGGAGCAGGCGATGGAAGGGGCTTTGCGTGAAAAAGCCTTGCATACGATGCGTGAACAAACCTCACGCATGGAAGGCCTGGTGCGCCAGTTGCTGACGCTGTCGAAAATTGAAGCCGCGCCGACGCTGCCGTCTAATGAGACCATCGACGTGCCGATGATGCTGCGTGTCGTTGAGCGCGAAGCGCAAACCCTGAGCCAAAAAAAGCATCTCTTTACGTTTGAAGTGGACAGCTCGCTAAAAGTGCTCGGTAATGAAGAGCAACTGCGCAGCGCGGTTTCGAACCTGGTCTATAACGCGGTGAATCATACGCCGCCGGGAACGCACGTCGTCGTGCGCTGGCGGCATGTCCCGCACGGAGCGGAGTTTAGCGTGGAGGATGACGGGCCGGGTATTGCCGCTGAGCATATTCCGCGCCTGACCGAGCGTTTCTACCGGGTGGACAAAGCCCGGTCACGGCAAACCGGCGGTAGCGGGTTGGGGCTGGCCATCGTTAAGCATGCGGTGAATCACCATGACAGCCGCCTGGATATTGAAAGCACACCGGGCAAAGGGACGCGCTTTAGTTTCGTGCTGCCGGAGCGGCTGGTCGTTAAAAACCTTGCATCCTGAGTAACCCTCTCTTGCCAGCGGCCTGTCTTTGCAGGCCGTTGTTTTATGTTTTCAGGCATCTCAGCATATTTCCACGACTGGTTATTTTTTATTCGCATGATCAGCCATGTCTTTTTCTTATAAATAGAGTTTTTGACTGGCTGTGAGTTTCTGTTCAGTATAACCATCTGGTTTTGCGATCCCTTCTTGCCTTTAAACGTTATAAGCGTTTAAATTGCGCCCCGTACATCGTCATACCGACTGTATTTGCGTGGTAAATCGAAAAACTATTCTCCGCCACGCTATACATAAAGCATATCCCGCTGACTTTTAGGGGCATCAGCACGGTATTGTCCCGCAGGGAAAGGCGAAAAATTCACCATTTTTACGACACCACATCCACAGGCAGTAACGAATTATGACCCATCACTTAAAACCACGAGACATCATTGCTCTGGGCTTTATGACCTTTGCCCTCTTTGTTGGGGCAGGTAATATTATTTTTCCACCGATGGTTGGCTTACAGGCGGGTGAAAGCGTCTGGACTGCGGCCATTGGCTTCTTAATTACTGCCGTGGGCCTCCCGGTGCTGACTGTTATCGCGCTGGCGAAAGTGGGCGGCGGGGTGGATAGCCTGAGTACGCCGATTGGCAAAGTCGCAGGTATTTTGCTGGCGACCGTATGCTACCTGGCGGTGGGGCCGCTGTTTGCGACGCCGCGTACCGCAACCGTCTCATTTGAGGTGGGTATCGCGCCGTTGACCGGCGACGGTGCTATGCCGCTTTTCATTTACAGCGTGCTCTATTTTGCACTGGTCATCCTGGTTTCCCTCTATCCTGGCAAACTGCTTGATACCGTGGGCAACTTCCTGGCGCCGCTGAAAATTATCGCGCTGACCGTGCTTTCTGTTGCAGCCATTATCTGGCCGGCTGGCCCTATCAGCCACGCGCTGGAAGCCTACCAGACAGCACCGTTCTCGAACGGTTTTGTGAACGGCTATCTGACAATGGATACGCTGGGCGCGATGGTCTTTGGTATTGTTATCGTGAATGCGGCGCGCTCGCGCGGCGTTACCGAAGCGCGCTTGTTGACCCGTTACACCGTCTGGGCTGGCCTGATGGCGGGTATTGGCCTGACGCTGCTTTACCTGGCGCTGTTCCGTCTTGGCTCTGACAGCGCAATCCTTGTGGATCAGTCTGCTAACGGCGCGGCTATTCTTCACGCGTATGTGCAGCATACCTTCGGCGGCGCAGGCAGCTTCCTGCTGGCAGCGCTTATCTTTATTGCCTGCCTGGTGACGGCGGTTGGTTTGACCTGCGCATGTGCTGAGTTTTTTGCGCAGTATCTGCCGCTCTCCTACCGTGCGCTGGTGTTTATTCTTGGCATCTTCTCGATGGCGGTTTCAAACCTGGGGCTGAGCCACCTGATTCAGATCTCCATTCCGGTGCTGACCATGATCTACCCGCCGTGTATTGTGCTGGTGGTGCTGAGTTTTACCCGCTCCTGGTGGAACCGCTCGACACGCATTATCGCACCGGCGATGTTTATCAGCCTGCTTTTTGGTATCCTTGACGGCGTGAAAGCGTCTACGTTTGCTGAGCACCTCCCGGGCTGGACGCAGCGGTTACCGCTGGCGGAGCAGGGCCTGGCCTGGCTGCTGCCAAGCGTGGTAATGGTGGTTCTGTCGGTGGTCTGGGATCGCATGGCAGGGCGTCCGGTAACCTTCAGCGCGCATTAATCGCGGCTAACACGTTGTATAACCACGGGGTAACAGCTCCGTGGTTTTTTATTTTTGTGTTGAATAATGACAGTGGAAACGATGGAAAGAACGAATAAGCTGAAGCGAGGGTTAAGCACCCGGCACATTCGCTTTATGGCGCTGGGGTCAGCAATCGGCACCGGGCTGTTTTACGGTTCCGCAGATGCCATCAAAATGGCCGGGCCAAGCGTGCTGCTGGCCTACATCATTGGTGGGGTTGCCGCGTATATTATTATGCGCGCGCTGGGCGAAATGTCTGTGCATAACCCTTCCGCCAGCTCTTTCTCGCGTTACGCGCAGGAAAACCTCGGCCCGCTGGCGGGCTATATCACCGGCTGGACCTACTGTTTTGAAATCCTGATCGTGGCGATTGCTGACGTTACCGCCTTCGGTATTTATATGGGCGTCTGGTTCCCGACTGTGCCGCACTGGATCTGGGTGCTCAGCGTGGTGCTGATTATTTGCGCCATCAACCTGATGAGCGTGAAGGTGTTCGGCGAACTGGAGTTCTGGTTTTCGTTTTTTAAAGTCGCCACCATTATCGTGATGATTGTGGCCGGTTTCGGCATCATTATCTGGGGGATCGGCAACGGCGGCCAGCCAACCGGTATCAGCAACTTGTGGAGCCACGGCGGCTTTTTCAGCAACGGCTGGTTGGGTACGGTGATGGCGCTGCAAATGGTGATGTTCGCCTACGGCGGTATCGAAATCATCGGGATCACCGCTGGCGAGGCGAAAGACCCGGAGAAATCTATCCCGCGTGCGATTAACTCAGTGCCGCTGCGCATTCTGGTGTTTTATGTCGGCACGCTGTTTGTGATTATGTCTATCTACCCGTGGAACCAGGTCGGGACGGACGGCAGCCCGTTTGTGCTCACCTTCCAGCATATGGGCATCACCTTTGCCGCCAGCATCCTGAACTTTGTCGTGTTAACCGCCTCGTTGTCAGCCATTAACAGCGATGTGTTTGGCGTGGGGCGTATGCTGCACGGTATGGCCGAGCAGGGCAGCGCGCCGAAGATGTTCGCCAAAACCTCGCGTCGCGGTATCCCGTGGGTCACGGTGATGGTGATGACCATTGCGCTGTTGCTGGCGGTCTATCTGAACTACATCATGCCGGAAAATGTTTTCCTGGTGATCGCCTCGCTGGCGACCTTCGCCACCGTATGGGTGTGGATTATGATCCTGCTGTCGCAAATTGGTTTTCGCCGTCGCTTGTCGCGCGAGGAGGTCAAGGCGCTGAAATTTAAAGTGCCGGGCGGGGTGGCAACGACCATCGCCGGGCTGATTTTCCTCGTCTTTATTATCGCGCTGATTGGCTGGCACCCGGACACCCGCATCTCTTTGTATGTGGGCTTTGCATGGGTCGCCCTGCTGCTGATTGGCTGGGTCTTTAAGCGCCGTAAAGTGTAGCCCTGCCGGGGCGGTGCGCTGTGCCGCCCTGATTCCTTTCTGTTAACCTTTCGTTTATCAGCCCCGCCTCTCACCCCCTTAAAAAAAGGGAAGGAAGGAGGTAATACTCTGACATCTGTGAAAAAGTGATCTTTCATTGATTGAAGGGGAACGCGGGATGTTGAATGCCTGGCACTTGCCGGTTGCGCCGTTTGTAAAACAGCAACACGACCAGTTAATCATCACTCTCTGGCTTACCGGTCGCGGGCAGCCGGAGCGGGTGATATTACGCACCGAGGTTGATAACGAAGAAACACCGGTTGCGATGCGCAAAATGCGCAAGCCTGCCGCAAGCGGAGCCACGCTCTGGCGGGGAGCCATCAACCTGCAACAGGGGCAGCCGCGCCGCCGCTACAGTTTTAAACTGCTGTGGCAAGACCGGCAGCTCTGGTTTACCCCGCAAGGGTTTAGCCGCTTTCCCCCGGCGAGGCTTGAGCAATTTGCGACAGACTGCCCCGACAGCGGGCCGCAGTGGGTGGCGGACCAGGTGTTCTATCAGATTTTCCCCGATCGTTTTGCCCGCGCCAGCACGCGCACACCAGAGCAGGATGCGCTGTATTATCACCACGCCGCGGGCCGGACGATTATCCGGCGCGACTGGGACGAACCGCTCAGTCTTGAGGCGGGCGGCTCTACCTTTTACGGCGGCTGCCTTGATGGCATCAGTGAAAAACTGCCTTACCTGAAACAACTTGGCGTGACGGCGCTCTACCTGAACCCGGTATTTATGGCGCCAAGCGTGCATAAGTACGACACCGAAAATTACCGTCATGTCGATCCGCAGTTTGGTGGCGACGAGGCGCTCTTACGCTTGCGGCAAAATACCCTTGCACAAGGGATGCGCCTTATTCTCGACGGCGTGTTTAACCATAGCGGCGATACCCATGGCTGGTTTGACAGGCATAATCGCGGCACTGGCGGCGCGTGTCATAATCCGGCGTCCGGCTGGCGTGACTGGTTCAGCTTTGATGAGCACGGTCACGCCTGTGACTGGCTTGGCTACTCAAGCCTGCCGAAGCTTGATTACCGCTCTGCAACGCTGGTGGCGGAAATCTATCAGGGCGAGGACAGCATTGTGCGCCACTGGCTGAAAGCGCCGTGGAATATGGACGGCTGGCGGCTGGATGTGGTGCATATGCTGGGCGAAGGTGGCGGCGCGCATAATAATTTGCAGCATGTCACCGGCATCACCCGCGCGGCTAAAGAGACGCAGCCGCAGGCGTATGTGTTTGGCGAGCATTTTGGCGACGCGCGCCAGTGGCTACAGGCGGATGCAGAAGACGCCGCCATGAACTATCGCGGCTTTACCTTGCCGGTGTGGGCGTTTCTCGCCAATACCGATATCTCATACGATCCGCAAAAAATCGATGCGCAAACCTGCGCGGCATGGATGGATAATTACCGCGCCGGGCTATCGCACCAGCAGCAGCTGCGCATGTTTAATCAGCTCGACAGCCACGATACGCCGCGTTTTAAAACCTTGCTTGGCAAGGACGTTGCGCGATTACCGCTGGCAGTGGTCTGGCTGTTTACCTGGCCCGGCACGCCCTGCATCTATTATGGCGACGAGGTCGGGCTGGATGGCGCAAACGACCCTCTTTGCCGCAAACCCTTCCCGTGGGATAAAAACCGCCAGGACGCGGGGCTGTTGCAACTCTATCAACGGATGGCAAAACTGCGCAGCCGCAGCCAGGCGCTGCGTTACGGCGGCTGCCAGGTGATTTATGCCAGAGAAGATGTGCTGGTGTTTATGCGCGTGTACCAGCAGCAGCGCGTGCTGGTGGCGATTAACCGTGGCGATGCCTGCGAGGTTGTGCCGGAGCCATGCCCCTTATTAGGCGGGAACACCTGGCGGCTAAAAGAAGGCACCGGGACGCTGGAGGCGGATTGCCTGATGCTACCGGCCATCAGCGCATGCGTGTGGCAGGCATAAAAAAGGCTCGCCGTGCGAGCCTTAAGTGGGAGGCTTAGCCAGAAACGGTGTGCGGCGTTCGCTGCGGTTTGCGGCCATGCTGGCGGCGAAGTTTGTCAATCAGGCGGTGTGCTTCCGCATGGGACGCCACCGCAGGCGAGGAGCCGCTCAGCGGCTTACGCGCCGTTTCACGCAGGGTCAACACGGTGACCAGGCCAATCACGCCTGCGCCCATCATATAATACGCAGGCATCATCACATTGTTGGTGGTATCCACCAGCCAGGCGGTTATCAGCGGCGTGGTGCCGCCAAACAGTGACACCGACAGGTTAAAACCAATCGCCAGCGCACTGTAGCGAATATCGGTCACGAACAGGGCGGGTAGGGTAGCGGGCATGGTGCCGCTAAAACAGGTGTGGAGAAAGCCGAGCACCACCAGGCCTGCAAATACCGCCCACATATTGCCAGAACCTATCAGCATAAAGCAGGGGATCGCCAGCACTATCAGGCCCACCGCACCCATACCGATGACCGGGCGACGCCCGATACGGTCGGTCCAGTGACCCCACATCAGCGTGAGCGGCATCATCACGAACATCACAACCATCACCAGCAAAAGCCCGGTCAACTCGTTCAGCCCCAGCACGCCAGTCAGATAACTTGGCATGTAAGAGGTCAGCATATAGTTCGATACGTTAAACACCAGCACCAGGCCGATGCATTTCAGCATCTGTTTTTTATACTTATTCAGCATTTGCCACAGGCTCAGGCGCGGCTTGCTGTGCTCCAGCGCTTCCTGCTTATCCATATGCTCTTTAAACGCCGGTGTCTCTTCAAGCTTCAGGCGAATATAGAGACCAAACAGCCCTAAGGGTGCGGCCAGGAAGAAGGGGATACGCCAGCCCCAGTCCAGCATGGCTTCAGTTGGGATGGCTGCCATCATTACGGTGACCAGCATCGCGCCGAGCAGGTAACCGCCCAGCGTGCCGAACTCAAGGAAGCTGCCCATAAAGCCGCGGCGTTTGTCCGTGGAGTATTCTGCGATAAACGTTGCCGCGCCGCCGTACTCTCCGCCGGTCGAAAAACCCTGCACCAGGCGGGCGGTAAGCAGCAGCACGGGAGCCATTATCCCGATGCTGTTGTAATCAGGGATAAGTCCGATGCAGAAGGTGCCTACCGACATCATTATCATGGTCAGGGCGAGGATCTTCTGGCGGCCGAAGCGGTCGCCCAGCGGGCCGAAGACCATGCCGCCTATCGGGCGCACAAGGAACGCGGCGGCAAAGGTGCCGAAAGAGGCGATAAGTTGCGCGGTGGCGCTGGCATCGGGGAAAAAGACTTTACCGATGATCACGGCAAGATAGCTGTAAACACCGAAATCGAACCACTCCATGGCATTGCCTAAAGCGGCAGCACCGACGGCGCGTTTGAGTAATTTGCTGTCAATAACGGTGATATCGTCTACCGTTAATTCGTTTGTTTTTGCTGACGTTTCGGGACGGTTTTGTTGATTTGTTGAGATCGTTCTGGTGCTCATAAACTCCCCATGAAGACGCTTAAAGCGATCTTATAGCTTTCGCAGCCGTAACGTGTGTATCTCAGGAAAAGAAAGCTATAAGAGGCTGAAGATTGTGATGTGGCGCACAAAAACGCCGACCACTACCTTAAATAAAATGCCATCCACGTGCAACTTTGTAGCGCTAAAAACTATCCGCAAATGCCTTTTTGGCGTAAAAATCTAAAGATGTGCGATATTATCCGGCAACATATTTTGCTGTGATAGCGAATCAGTTACCGAATAATTTCCAAAAATTTGCCTTTGGCGTGCCCGGAGCAGGCAGATCCTCTATAAACGGCCAGAAAGTCCATGGCGTTTTTATTGGTTATTTCTTATTTGTAAAGGTGCTTTCTGGCGCACGCTCTGGCGTAAGAATTTCGGCTAAATAGCGCGCTTTACGCCACAGGAAGTGAAATGGATAGCGGGGCGGGGCGTCTCTTTGAGGCAAAAAAGGCTCGCAGTGCGAGCCTTGTTTATGCTGGCGCTTAAAGTTTAGCGCTGTTTTCGCTTAAATATTTCGCCACGCCGTCCGGTGAGGCATTCATCCCTTTCTGCCCTTTTTCCCACTGCGCAGGGCAGACATCGCCATGCTCTTCGTGGAACTGCAACGCATCAACCATGCGCAGCATTTCATCAATATTGCGCCCCAGCGGCAGATCGTTTACCACCTGATGGCGCACAATACCGTTTTTATCTATCAGGAAGGAACCGCGCAGCGCAACGCCCGCGTCCGGGTGCTCAATACCATAAGCCTGCTGAATTTCACGCTTAACATCGGCCACCATGGCGTATTTCACCGCACCGATACCGCCTTTCTCTATCGGCGTGTTGCGCCATGCATTGTGCACAAACTCAGAGTCGAACGAGACGCCAACCACTTCCACGCCGCGGCTCTGGAACTCTTCATAGCGATGATCGAAAGCAATAAGTTCGGAAGGGCAAACAAAGGTAAAATCCATCGGCCAGAAGAACAGTACGGTGGGTTTACCGTGGGTATGCTGTTTGAAGTTGAAGTTTTCAACGATTTCGCCACTACCCAGTACGGCAGCAGCGGTGAAATCCGGAGCCTGACGAGTTACCAGTACCATAAAGTACTCCTTTCTTTATAAGATTTACGGCGCATATCACGCCCAGTCCAGGTAGAAGTATTAAATAAAGCGCTGAGCAAATAGTCATCTGTTAGCGTAATTTTGCTCACCAACATAGCGAAGCCGGGGTAAAGCGCAAGTCTTAAAGTGCTTTTGCGCGGGCTTGCGCCATCATCTGCGGGTAAAAGTGCCAGAACAAGGTTTCCAGTTCTGCGTAGTGTTCGTCCAGATCCTGCCAGGAGTCCCGCAGCGCATCGAGGCGCGGGCGGCGGCTGGCCATACCGTTTAGCACATTTTGAATAAACGCCATGTCGCGGTAACGCTCCATCCAGCGCTCTGACCAGAGGTAATGGTTGAGGTTGATGAAGCGCGGCGGGGAGTCGGGCAGAATCGTGGCAACCTGCGAATGGGCGTAGCGAATAAACTCGCTTAGCGGTAAATCCGGCGACAACTGTGCCCAGTGGCGCGAGACAAAGTGATCCCACATCACATCCAGCGTGATGGGCGCAACGCGGCGGGTATGCGGGCGAAACCATTCGCGGGCGATTTTCACCTCCGGCAGATTATCGGTCAGCACGTCGATGCGCCGGTGCATATGAATACCGGCCACGACATCATCCGGGTAGAGATTCGCCGGATTACCGCGAACAAAATCGGCTAACAGGTTGCCAGGCAGCGAACTGTCGGCAAGGTGGGCTAAATGCAGGTGCGCTAAAAAATTCATACGTTATCCGTTATATTTCACCTTGCTGGTTAGCGAATTGACAGCACGGCTTCGTGCTTTAACACGAACGATTAAGGCTATCTTTTATACCAAAAGCGGCAAGTGGTTGCAGCAAAGTGGCGTGGGCACTAGACTAGCCGCCTCTTATTTTGTCCAGAGCTGGTGTCATGCGCGTTACCGATTTTTCGTTTGAATTGCCCGAATCCCTGATTGCCCACTATCCCCAACCTGAGCGCAGCAGTTGCCGATTGCTGTCGCTGGATGGCCCAACAGGCGCGCTGACGCACGGTACCTTTACCGATCTCCTCGATAAGCTCAACCCCGGCGACCTGCTGGTGTTTAATAACACCCGCGTGATCCCGGCGCGCCTGTTCGGGCGTAAAGCCAGCGGCGGGAAAATTGAAGTCCTGGTTGAGCGCATGCTGGATGATAACCGTATTCTGGCACATATTCGCGCCTCTAAAGCGCCAAAACCGGGCGCAGAACTGTTATTAGGCGATGCAGAAGATATTCAGGCCACAATGGTGGCGCGCCACGGCGCGCTGTTCGAAGTGCAGTTTAACGATGCGCGCCCGGTGCTGGATATCCTCAATGCTATTGGCCATATGCCGCTACCGCCTTATATCGACAGGCCGGATGAAGACGCCGATCGCGAGCTTTATCAGACCGTTTACAGCGAGAAACCGGGCGCCGTCGCCGCGCCGACCGCCGGTTTACATTTTGATGAACCGCTGCTTGAGCGCCTGCGTAATAAAGGCGTGGAGATGGCCTTTGTGACGCTGCATGTTGGCGCAGGGACGTTTCAGCCGGTGCGTGTAGACAGTATTGAAGATCATACGATGCACTCCGAGTATGCAGAAGTGCCGCAAGAGGTGGTTGATGCCGTGCTGGCGGCGAAAGCGCGTGGTAACCGTGTGGTCGCCGTGGGGACCACCTCCGTGCGCTCGCTGGAAAGCGCTGCGCAGGCCGCGAAAAATGCGCTCATCGAACCCTTCTTTGGCGATACGCAAATCTTTATCTATCCGGGGTATCAATATCGGGTGATTGATGCGCTGGTCACCAACTTCCACTTGCCGGAATCAACGTTGATTATGCTGGTTTCCGCTTTTGCCGGTTATCAACACACAATGAACGCTTACAAAGCCGCCGTTACTGAAAAATATCGCTTTTTTAGTTACGGCGATGCGATGTTTATCACGTACAATCCGCAGGCTCTTACTGAACGCGTCGGGGAATAGCTCCGCGGCGCTGGCTTTAAACGTCAGACTGTCTTTCTGGCTGGAGAAAAAATGAAATTTGAACTGGATACCACCGACGGACGCGCCCGCCGCGGTCGTCTGGTGTTTGAGCGCGGCGTGGTTGAAACGCCTGCTTTTATGCCCGTAGGCACCTACGGCACCGTGAAAGGAATGACGCCGGAAGAAGTCGAAGCAACCGGCGCGCAAATCATTTTGGGAAACACCTTCCACCTGTGGCTGCGCCCGGGTCAGGAGATCATGAAGCTGCATGGCGATCTGCACGATTTTATGCAGTGGAAAGGGCCAATCCTGACGGATTCCGGCGGTTTCCAGGTCTTCAGCCTGGGGGATATCCGTAAGATTACCGAAGCGGGCGTGCATTTCCGCAACCCGATCAACGGCGATCCGATTTTCCTCGATCCGGAAAAATCGATGGAGATTCAGTACGATCTCGGTTCCGATATTGTCATGATCTTCGACGAATGCACGCCGTACCCGGCAGACTGGGACTATGCAAAGCGCTCAATGGAGATGTCTTTGCGCTGGGCGAAACGCAGCCGCGAGCGCTTTGACGGACTTGGCAACAAAAATGCGCTTTTTGGCATCATTCAGGGCAGCGTTTACGAAGATTTACGCGATATCTCTGTCAAAGGTCTGGTAGAGATTGGCTTTGATGGCTACGCTGTCGGCGGTCTGGCTGTCGGTGAGCCGAAAGAAGACATGCACCGCATTCTGGAGCATGTCTGCCCGCAGATTCCGGCAGACAAACCTCGCTATCTGATGGGCGTTGGTAAGCCAGAAGATCTGGTCGAGGGCGTGCGCCGCGGTATCGATATGTTCGACTGCGTAATGCCGACGCGCAATGCCCGTAACGGTCATCTGTTTGTGACCAATGGCGTGGTGAAAATCCGAAACGCGAAATATAAAAGCGACACCGGCCCGCTGGACCCGGAGTGTGATTGCTATACATGTCGCAATTATTCGCTTTCTTACTTGCATCATCTCGATCGCTGCAACGAAATATTGGGCGCACGTCTCAATACTATCCATAACCTGCGCTATTATCAGCGCCTAATGGCTGGTTTACGCAAGGCTATCGAAGAGGGTAAATTAGAGAGCTTCGTAGCGGATTTTTACCAACGTCAGGGTCGAGCTGTTCCACCTTTGAACGTTGATTAATTTAATAATGAGGGAATTTCAATGAGCTTTTTTATTTCTGATGCGGTAGCGGCAGCAGGCGCGCCGGCACAGGGCAGCCCGATGTCTCTGATCCTGATGCTGGTCGTGTTCGGTCTGATCTTCTACTTTATGATCCTGCGTCCGCAGCAAAAACGCACCAAAGAGCATAAAAAGCTGATGGACTCCATCGCCAAAGGTGATGAAGTGCTGACCAACGGTGGTCTGGTTGGCCGCGTAACCAAAGTAGCTGAAAGCGGCTACATTGCTATCGCGCTGAACGACACCACTGAAGTAGTCATCAAACGTGACTTCGTAGCTGCCGTTCTGCCGAAAGGCACGATGAAGGCGCTGTAATCATCCGTTTTCCCAAAGGGAACTGCCGTGTTAAACCGTTATCCTTTGTGGAAGTACATCATGCTGGCCGTCGTGATTATCGTCGGCCTGCTTTACGCACTTCCCAACCTGTATGGTGAGGATCCGGCTGTTCAGGTCACTGGCGCGCGCGGCGTCGCCGCCAGTGAGCAAACGCTGATCCAGGTCCAGAAAAGTTTACAAGAAGAAAAAATCAACGCGAAGTCTGTGGCTCTGGAAGAAGGCGCTATTCTTGCGCGTTTCGACTCTACCGACACACAGCTGCGCGCCCGTGAGGTGTTGCTGAGTGCGTTGGGTGACCAGTACGTTGTGGCGCTTAATCTTGCCCCGGCAACGCCGCTCTGGCTGCGCGCGATTAAAGCCGAACCGATGAAACTCGGTCTCGACTTGCGTGGCGGCGTGCACTTCCTGATGGAAGTCGACATGCAAACCGCGCTTGGCAAACTCCAGGAACAGAACATTGATAGCCTGCGCAGCGATCTGCGCGAGAAAGGCATTCCTTACACCACCGTGCGTAAGGAAGATAACTATGGCCTGAGCATTCAGTTCCGCGACAGCAAGGCGCGCGATGAGGCGAACGCTTACCTCACCAACCGTCACCGCGATCTGGTTATCACTAACCAGGGCAATAATGTACTGCGCGCGGTAATGAGCGATGCCCGTCTTAGCGAAGCCCGCGAATATGCGGTGCAGCAGAACATCAACATTCTGCGTAACCGTGTAAACCAGCTTGGCGTAGCCGAACCGCTGGTGCAGCGCCAGGGCGCTGACCGTATTGTGGTGGAGCTGCCGGGTATTCAGGATACGGCGCGAGCAAAAGAGATCCTCGGCGCTACCGCGACGCTGGAGTTCCGCCTGGTTAACACCAGTGCTGATGCCGCCGCTGCCGCCGCTGGTCGTGTACCGGGTGATTCTGAAGTGAAGCAAACGCGCGAAGGGCAGCCGGTTGTGCTGTACAAACGCGTGATTCTGACCGGCGACCACATTACCGACTCCACATCAAGCCAGGATGAGTACAACCAGCCGCAGGTGAATATTTCACTGGATAGCGCCGGGGGTAACATCATGTCCAACTTCACCAAGGATAATATCGGTAAACCGATGGCGACCTTGTTTGTGGAGTATAAAGACAGTGGTAAGAAAGACGCTAACGGGCGTTCGGTGCTGGTGAAGCAGGAAGAGGTGATTAACATCGCCAATATCCAGTCCCGACTGGGTAATAGCTTTCGTATTACCGGTATTAATAACCCGACCGAAGCGCGACAGCTCTCCTTGCTGTTACGTGCCGGTGCGTTGATAGCGCCTATTCAGATTGTTGAAGAGCGTACTATCGGCCCAACGCTTGGCTCGCAGAATATCTCGCAGGGTCTGGAAGCATGTCTGGCGGGTCTTGTGGTCTCAATCATCTTTATGATCTTCTTCTATAAGAAGTTTGGTCTGATTGCGACGTCCGCGCTGGTGGCAAACCTGGTATTGATTGTCGGGATTATGTCGCTGTTGCCTGGCGCTACGCTGACCATGCCGGGGATTGCGGGTATTGTACTGACCCTTGCGGTAGCCGTGGATGCTAACGTACTGATAAACGAACGTATCAAGGAAGAGCTGAAAAACGGGCGTTCCGTGCAGCAGGCGATCCATGAAGGTTATCAGGGCGCGTTTTCCTCCATTTTTGATGCGAACGTTACCACCCTGATTAAAGTGCTTATTCTTTACGCGGTTGGTACTGGCTCCATTAAAGGTTTTGCGATCACCACCGGTATTGGCGTGGCGACCTCAATGTTTACCGCTATTGTCGGTACCCGTGCCATCGTCAACCTGTTGTACGGCGGCAAACGCATTAACAAGCTGTCTATCTGAGGAGTGCGTTGTGGCACAGGATTATACTGTTGAACAATTAAACCACGGTCGTAAAGTCTGGGACTTTATGCGCTGGGACAACTGGGCCTTTATCATCTCCGGTGGGCTGCTGATCCTCTCCATCATTGTGATGGGCGTGCGTGGTTTTAACTGGGGTCTGGATTTCACCGGCGGTACGGTTATTGAAATATCGCTGGAAAAACCTGCCGATATGGACGTCATGCGTGACGCGCTGGAGAAGGCTGGTTTCCAGGACCCGCTGCTGCAAAATTTTGGCAGTAGCCGCGATATTATGGTGCGTATGCCACCTGCGGAAGGGACATCTGGCGGGCAGGTGCTGGGTAGCAAGGTCGTGAGCGTGATTAACGAGGCGACCGACCAGCACGCGGCGGTGAAACGTATCGAATTCGTTGGCCCAAGCGTGGGTGCGGATCTGGCGCAGACCGGCGGCATGGCGCTGCTGGTGGCGCTTATCAGTATCCTGGTTTACGTGGGTTTTCGCTTCGAGTGGCGTCTGGCTGCGGGCGTGGTTATTGCGCTGGCGCATGACGTGGTTATCACCATGGGCGTGCTGTCACTGTTTCAGATTGAGATCGATCTGACCATCGTGGCCTCGCTGATGTCGGTCATTGGTTACTCACTTAACGACAGTATCGTGGTATCTGACCGTATTCGTGAGAACTTCCGTAAGATTCGTCGCGGTACGCCTTATGAGATTTTCAACATCTCCCTGACGCAGACTCTGCATCGTACCTTAATTACGTCCGGCACGACGCTGGTCGTGATTTTGATGCTCTATCTATTCGGCGGCGCGATGCTCAAAGGCTTCTCCCTGACCATGCTGATTGGTGTTTCTATCGGTACGGCGTCTTCTATCTATGTTGCTTCGGCGCTGGCGCTGAAACTGGGTATGAAGCGCGAACACCTTCTGCAACAGAAAGTGGAGAAAGAAGGGGCGGATCAGCCGTCCATTCTGCCGTAAACTCTGCTTTGAGATATCAAAACCGCGGCCCATACAGGCTGCGGTTTTTTGTCTATAGAAAACCCCCAGCTAGGCTGGGGGTTCCGGAAAGCTTTCAGCTTTAAGCCAGTTATTAAAACCCCTTTTGATTTGTTAAAACACCTTGCGGTCTGGCAACTGCAAAAGTTCAAC
>NZ_JBQPOM010000068.1:0-110467 GCF_052220145.1 Vagococcus sp. WN89Y
TCGATCTGCTCAACAACGGCTATTTTAAAGGATAGAGGATAATCGCGTTGGGTGCGTTTGAACTCAGTCATCATCACGTTCTCCGGGTTTGAGTCAGGAATGTGTCAACGCTATTCAGGACGGGTCAGGAGATACAAAAAAACCGCCGGTTTACTGGCGGTTTTTTGCACATATCAGAATGATCAGGCGTGAGCGTGTTCTTTGTAGAACTCACGCTGCGGCTGGCGAATCGTCGAGGAGAGCGCCAGTGAAATAATCAACAGGGCGAAAATCACGCAGAAGGTGACATAAAAACCGCCAAACAAAGAGGCAATAAGGGAACCGCAAATGCTGCCGATACCGAAACCGAGGTAAATCACACCGTAGTTTTTCGCCAGATTGTTCAGGCCGAAGAACTCACTCACCAGGGATGGGAAAACGGTAATGGTGCCGCCAAAGTTAAAGGCAACACAGGCGATTGCTGCGAAAAAGCTCATGGCGTTCAACGGCGCGAACAGCAGTGCCGCCATACCGACCAGTGAAATGACCTGGCCTATTGTGATAACGCGGATACGCGCAATTTTATCGGAGAGCACGCCCAGCACCAGACGACCGCTCAGGTTAGCAATAGCGATAATAGTCACTGCGTTCGCGGCGGTGGCCACATCAAGATGTACCATGCCCTGGGCAATATCTTTCGCCACACCAATCACGTACAGACCGCTCATGCACGCCGTCAGGAACATCACCACCAGCATCCAGTACTGCGGTTTGCGCATTGACTCGGCCAGGGTAAAGTCATTTTCTACCACGCCATTCACGGTGGAGACTTCCTGGTGCGGCGCATCGGTCATCAGCATGGCGCCAAAAACAATCATCACCAGCGTAATTGCGCCCCAGATCATAAAGGTTTTTTCCAGACCGACGGTCGCCAACAGATGGCTGTCGATAAATTTAAAGCCCAGGCTACCTAACCCGTAAGAGCCGATAGAAAAGGCCGAAATCAGTCCTTTGCGTTCCGGGAACCATTTGACGCAGTTAGAAAGCGTTAACAGATAACCCGCGCCATCTGCCAGGCCCACCAGCACGCCAGCGCTCAGCCAGAGCATCAAAAGAGTGTTGGAATGGGCCGTCAGGAAAAAGCCAACGCCCAGTAAAATACCGGAAGCGATAGTGACGCGTTTGACGCCAAAACGTTCCTGTAATTTCCCGGCGATAGAAGAAGAAAGCGCGAGGCCGAGACTCAGCAAGCCAAAGGAGAACGCGACCTGGCTTACCGGCTCATTCAGTTTTTCTGCCAGCGAGCTGTTAAACAGACTCCAGGTGTAGACGGAACCTAACGCAAATTGCGTGATAATCGTTCCCAAAAGGGTTAACCAGCGAGTACGGTTAGTTATGGAATTATTCATGGCAGTTGTCCTGCAGAAAAGAAAAAGATTTCACTGCGGATAACCATAACGAAGCGCGTTTCATGGCAGGGCGAAAAAGGCATGAAATGCAGTTCAAACGGAATGAAATGCATTGAGGATGGAATGAATGACATTGAAAACATTCATTCCAAGAATGAATAAATGTGAGTTAGTACATACTATCAACAGAAAAGGCATGGTTGTTGTTTATTTAATGTGAACTTTTTGTTTTAAATTAACATCAGAAGCGCGCGCTAACGCCCATGCTGTAGAGATAATTTTGGCCAAACGCATCGTTTTCGGCCTGTGATAAAGACGCGTACGCCGCAAGGTGAGAATTCAGCAGCATATCGGCACCTAAGGTAACGTCCAGCCAGTTACCGTACTGATTCGCCGATACCAGGCGATTAAGCCCGGACTGGGTTTTCCAGATATTCTCGCCAAACTGCTGGTTATAGCTAATTTGCGCCCACGGGCGCAGGTCGCCTAAGCGGCTATCCACGCGCCAGCCCAGCGAACTCACGCTGGCATGCCACAGCGGATCGCTGTATTGCAGGGTGGTCGCGCTATCACCAAATTCGTTATACATTGAGGTTGTTGAGCCGTCGTAATGCCAGGCTGCCACTGGCCCGGTGGTCACGCGGCTGGTAAGCGGAATGTTCCAGCCGACGCTCATCGAGCTTACCGGGTCGAGCGGTGTGTCACTGGAAAGATTTAGCGCAATACCCGGCGAATTTTGCGCAGAGCGAATACGCTCAGCAAGAATATCGTCGTAGCGCGGCTGGCGCTCACTGTCCCATGTGTAGCGTTCGCTGGGAACATTTTGCCGGTCACTGCCGATGTATTCCTGCTGCCACGCATGCGCCGTCTGGCAAAATAACAGCCAGACAGGGGTCAGCGACAGCAAGAAGCCACTGGTTATAATTTTCATCAATATGCGACTCCAGAAAAGAGCCGAACTCGGCGTGAAAGTTATCGTTATCGAGAGGACTATTACCTCTACTAAACTATTGCCGTTTAATTGACCACGTCAAGACGCCGGGAAAATTTATTTCTACCTATCGCGAACGGAGTACGAAAAATGCAACGATGTGGTTGGGTAACGCAAGACCCGCTTTATCTCGCTTACCACGATAATGAGTGGGGCGTTGCAGAACGGGACGCTAAAAAACTGTTTGAGATGATCTGTCTGGAAGGGCAACAGGCCGGTTTATCCTGGATCACGGTATTAAAAAAAAGAGAAAATTATCGTAACGCTTTCCTGCAATTTGACCCGGCGCGCGTTGCTGCAATGACCGCTGACGATGTGGAAATACTGTTGCAAAATGCCGGAATTATTCGCCACCGGGGCAAAATCGAAGCGATTATTGGTAATGCCCGCGCCTTTCTGGCAATGGAACAAAACGGCGAACCCTTCGCGGAGTTTGTCTGGCGTTTCGTTGACAATACGCCGCAAATAACCCAGGCAGCGACGCTTGCGGAAATACCGGTTTCCACGCCAGCGTCTGAGGCAATGTCAAAAGCGCTAAAAAAGCGTGGCTTTAAATTTGTCGGCTCCACTATTTGCTACTCATTTATGCAAGCCTGCGGCCTGGTAAACGATCATATTACCGGCTGTTTTTGTCATCCCGGGAGCCAGCATGATCCACGAGTGGCATAACAGCGATCTCTCCCCTTTGTTGTCGCTGTGGCTGGAAAGCACCATTTATGCACATCCTTTTATTCAGGAACGCTACTGGCACGACAGCGAAGCGCTGGTGCGCGAAGCCTATCTTCCCTATGCCACCACCTGGGTCTGGCAAGAACATGGCGAGCTGGAAGGGTTTATCAGCGTGATGGATGGGCAATTTATTGGGGCGCTGTTTGTGCGCCCGGCGCTGATTGGTCGCGGCATCGGTAAAGCGTTAATGAACCATGTAAAGCAGCGCTACGACTGGCTGAGCCTTGAGGTGTATCAGAAAAACGAACGGGCGGTGAAGTTCTACTATGCCCAGGGCTTTCGTATAGAAGAAAGCGCCTGGCAAGAAGAGACCCGCCACCCGACGTGGATTATGAACTGGCAGGCGGGTCAAACGCCGTAAGCTTAAGCGCCGGGCCGTGGTATTTCTCCACCCACGCCAGCGCGGTATTACCGGCACAGCCGTTACCGAGCCGTGAGCTTGGCAAATCTTTCGTCAGCACGTTGACCGCGCCATTTTTACAGATCCCGCCCGCATTCGGGTCAAGATCGGGCCATGCGCCTTCGTGGATACAGATAACGCCCTGTTTAATCCCCTCGGTGACGACCGCGCCCGCCAGCACCTGACCGCGCTCATTCCACACGCGCACGACATCGCCGGGGGCAATTCCGCGCGCTTGTGCATCCTTAACGTTCAGCGTCACCGGCTCACGCCCGGCTACCGCATACTGCTCACGCAAGCGTGAATAATTCAGCTGGCTGTGCAGCCGATGAGCCGGGTGCGCAGAGAGCACCTGCAACTGCTGCGGCGCGGCATTCCCGTGCCACTCGTCCGGCTCCAGCCACATCGGATGCGGCGGGCAATCCGCGTAACCGAAACTGGCGATCCGCTCAGAAAAGATTTCAATTTTCCCGCTTGGCGTTTTCAATGGGTGAGCCTGCGGATCGCGGCGAAAATCGCTGTAGCGCACAAAGCGCGCATTTTGCTCGCTCTCGGGCATTTCAATCAGCTGATTGGCTTGCCAGAACTGCGCAAACGGCGGCAGCGTCACCTGCTGGCTGGCCCCGCGCTGCGCGGCGATTGCATAAAACGTCTCCAGCCATTGCAGGTCGTTTTTCCCTTCGGTAAAACGCGCACGCCCACCGGCTTCCCAGCGCTCGCTCAGCTCGGCAAACACCTCAAAATCATCGCGCGCTTCATACTGCGGAGCAACAACACGCTTCATCGGCACCAGATGCTGGTTGCTGTAATCCCCGGTCATGGTCAGGTCGTTACGCTCAAACGACGTCGTCGCTGGCAACACAATATCGGCGTGTTTCGCCGCCGCCGTCCAGAAACATTCGGAAACGACCACCAGCTCCGGTTTCTGCCAGGCGCGGATTAAGCGGTTAGTATCCTGATGATGGGTAAAGTTTGCGCCGCCTGCCCACCAGACGAAACGGATGTCGGGGAAGTGCCTGTCCATACCATTATGCTGGTAAGGCGCGCCGGGGTTTTCCAGCGCTTCAACAATGCGGGCGACGGGGATTTTATCCACCGCATCGACACCCTCTTTCACCGTACCCTGCATGGATGCCAGCACCGCCGCACGGCGCGTTGGGTTGCCGCCGTTCGCAAAATGATAAGAGAGACCAAAACCACCGCCAGGGGTGCCAATCTGCCCGAGCATGGCGGCAAGCGTTACCAGCATCCAGTGCTTTTGCTCGCCGTACTGCTGGCGCTGCATCCCCCACCCGGCCATCAGCATGGTGGTATTTTTATGGAAAAGTTCTGCCAGTTCACGGATTTTATCCGCATTTATGCCACAAATAGCCGCTGCCCATTCAGCGCTCTTTGCCACGCCGTCACGCTCGCCGCTCAGGTAAGCGGCAAAGGCCGGATAGCCAACGGTGCAGCGCTTAAGGAAATCCTCATCCTGCCAGTTATTTTCCACCAGTGTATGGGCAATACCGAGCATCAAAGCCACGTCAGTGCCCATATGCGGCGCAATCCACTCCATGCTGTCACCGAAGAAATCCACGGTTTCGCTACGCATCGGATCAATACAGATAAGCCGTTTGCCGCTTTTACGCAGCGCGTCGAACCAGGCAATGCCCTGCTCATCGGAAGCGTTCCAGGCTATTTTCAGCGTATTGAGCGGGTTCGCGCTCCACAGCACCACGACCTCGCTGTGCTCAAGAATTAACGGCCAGCTGGTTTGCTGCTGATAGACTTCGTTACCTCCAACCACATGCGGCATGATTGCCTGCGCCGCGCCAGTCGAGTAGTCCCCAAGATGGCCCGTGTAGCCGCCCGCCAGGCTCATATAGCGTTGCAGCAGCGTCGCGGCTTTGTGCAGCACGCCGTTGGAGCGCCAGCCGTAAGAACCGGCGAAAATCGACGCTGGCCCATAGCTTTCACGAATGCGTTTGTGCTGCGAATGCACAAGTGTTAGCGCCTCATCCCAGCTCACGCGAACAAACTCATCCTGCCCGCGAATACCCTGCGGGTTTTCGGGCGAGGCCAGAAACCCTTTTCGCACCATCGGGTAGCGCACACGCGTTGCGCTATGCACTTGATCCTGCACGACAGTTTGCAGGGAATTGAGGTGGCCGGTGGGCAGTGCGCCGCGGGAAGAGAGCACTTTTTCGCCATCGGTTTCGACCAGTATCGGCCCCCAATGGGCAGCGGTAAGAACGGTTTTTGTCGCAGAGTTTGCCAACACGCACTCCTGAGTAGCTTGCAGGTGATTACTTTGTTTGCGCTCTATCATCCACAGCCACGGCGCGATCGCAAAGAATTAAACGTCATTACATCGCAACTGGCGGTGATAAGCGCTTCTTTGTACTTGCTTGCGCATCATTTCACGTTAATGTGTGGACAACGATTCACGGCGAGGGAAGCAATATGGCGAAAACAGCGCGCCCCACTATCAGTGATGTGGCGAAGGCGGCGAAAACGGGGAAAACCAGTATTTCGCGTTATCTGAACGGTGAAAAGCATCTGCTTTCCGCTGCGCTTCTGGCACGTATTGAGCAGGCCATTGCCGATCTGGATTATCGCCCAAGCCTGATGGCTCGCGGTCTTAAGCGTGGCCGGACACGGCTTATCGGCCTGATTATCGCCGATATCACCAACCCCTATTCCGTCCATGTTTTAAGCGGTATCGAAGCTGCCTGTCGCGAGAAAGGTTTTACACCGCTGGTGTGTAATACCAATAATGAGCTGGATCAGGAGCTGCATTACCTTGACTTGCTGCGCAGTTATCAGGTGGAGGGCATTGTGGTAAACGCGGTGGGAATGCGCGAAGAGGGGCTGAGCCGCCTGCAACAATCGTCCCTGCCGATGGTGCTTATCGACCGTAAAATTCCCGACTTCGCCTGCGATGTGGTGGGGCTGGATAACACGCAGGCTGCCACAACGGCGACCGAACATTTAATCGAACAAGGTTTTGAAGCCTTGCTGTTTCTCAGCGAACCGCTCGGCACCGTCAACACTCGCCGGGAGCGCCTGAACGCCTTTCGCGCGACGCTCGCCCGCTACCCGGGCATGGTGGCGGAAAATGCCGAAACACCGCTGCATGAAGCGGCACAGATAGACAACACGTTGCGTCAGTTTCACGCCAGCCATCGCGGGATGCGCAAAGCGGTGATATCCGCCAATGGCGCGCTAACCTTGCAAGTTGCCCGCTCTTTAAAACGCATCGGTCTGAACTGGGGCAGCGACATTGGCCTGCTCGGTTTTGACGAGCTGGAGTGGGCAGAACTGGCCGGTGTGGGGATCACCACTCTTAAACAGCCAACCTGGCAAATCGGCTATGCCGCTGTCGAGCAAGTTGTGCGCCGGATTGAAGGCCGCAGCGATACCGTGCGCGAGCAGGTTTTCTCCGGTGAGCTAATTGTGCGGGGTTCCACCGCCCGGTAACTGACCTTCGTGATGGCGATCATACTTCCGCGATGCTGCACTTCTCTTTGGAACCGGTTCCATCTAGCGTTAAGAGAAAGCAATGCAGTGGAGCAGAAAGATGCAGAGAAAAATCATTGTCGTCACCGCCGCCTACGGCCATGAACACATTCAGCGGCTCGGGGGGCAAATCGCGCTGTTACCCATTATCGCCGGTGCCGGTGCCGACGGGGTGGAGATTCGCCGGGAGCTGCTGAGCGACAACGAGCTGGCGCACCTGCCCTCGCTGACCTTCGCCATTGAAATGCACAACCTGCAAGCCTGTTACTCAGCACCTGAACCTCTGTGCCTGGAAAACGGGGCGCTCAATCCCCGCCTGCCTGCTTTACTCAATGAGGCCCGCACGCTGAACGCGCTCTGGCTTAAAGTCTCGCTCGGTCACTTCCAGGACGAAGCGGTGCTGGCGGCGTTACATAAGTGGCTTTCGGCAAGCCGCGTCAGACTGGTGGTGGAAAACGATCAGACCGCATGTGGGAAGCTGGCGGCGATGGTGCATTTTAAAAACGCCTGCCACTCGGCGGAGTTGCCCGTCTCGCTGACGTTTGATACCGGAAACTGGTTATGGGTGGGCGATTCACCAGAGGAAGCCGCGCGCCAGCTTGCGCCCGCCGTCGACTATATTCACGTCAAAGCAGCCGTTCCCCATCATCAAAGTTATCGCGCCGTTGCGCCAGACCAGGCCGATGCGCGCTGGCTCGCCTTGCTCAAGAGCTTACCCACAGACGCGCCACGCGGTATCGAGTTCCCGCTTGAAGGCGAGGATTTGACCACCGTTACCCAACATTACGTCAATTTATTACGCCAGGAGTCAAACCATGCATAACCCACTGGATGTCATCACCATTGGCGAAGCGATGGCCATGTTTGTCGCGACAGAAAGCGGTGATTTAGCCGATGCCGGGCAATTTATTAAGCGTGCGGCAGGCGCAGAACTGAACGTTGCGACCGGTCTTGCTCGCCTGGGATTTAAAGTGCGCTGGGTAAGCCGCGTCGGCGACGATAGCTTCGGGCGCTTTATTCTTAACACGCTGCGCCAGGAAGGCATCGATACCGGTGGCGTCACGATTGATGGACGCTACGCAACCGGTTTTCAGCTCAAATCAAAAGCGGAAAATGGAACCGATCCCATTGTGGAGTATTTCCGCAAAGGCTCTGCGGCAAGCCACCTTTCCCCGGAGGATTATCACGCTCAGCAGGCGCGCCATCTCCACGTGAGCGGCGTTGCGGCGGCGCTGTCCACCTCTTCCTATGCGCTACTGGAACATGCGGTGCAATCGATGAAAGCGCAGGGAAGCACCATCACGTTTGACCCCAATCTTCGCCCGGTGCTGTGGAACAGCGAAGCCGAGATGGTGGAAAAACTTAATCGCCTCGCCTTTCAGGCCGACTGGGTTCTGCCAGGGTTGAAAGAAGGCACGATTCTCACCGGAGAGAAGACGCCGGAAGGCATTGCAGATTTCTACCTGCAACGCGGCGTTAGCGTGGTTGCCATTAAAACCGGCGCGGATGGCGCATGGTTTAAGACCGCCAGCGGCGAACAGGGAGCCGTGGCACCTGTAAAAGTCACAAACGTCGTGGATACCGTGGGCGCGGGCGATGGTTTTGCCGTCGGTGCGATAAGCGCGCTGCTGGAAGGCAAAAGCGTCCGTGAAGCCGTGCGTCGGGGTAACGCTATCGGCGCGCTGGCCATCCAGGTGCCGGGAGACAGCGAAGGATTACCCACACGTACGGAGCTTGCGGCGCTGCACGTTTAATGCCCTCTCCATAAACCATGGAGAAATCATCAACTAGCCGCGCTGTACCCTACATGCAGGCGGTAAGCCACAACGATAGAGGCAATTATGACTAATGCGACAAACTCGACCAAACGCTGGCTGTATATCATGCCAATCGTGTTTATCACCTACAGCCTGGCCTATCTCGATCGGGCGAACTTCAGCTTCGCCTCCGCCGCCGGAATCAACGAAGATTTAGGCATTACCAAGGGTATCTCTTCGCTGCTGGGCGCTCTGTTCTTTCTTGGTTACTTCTTCTTTCAAATTCCAGGCGCGATGTACGCGGAACGCCGCAGCGTGCGCAAACTGATTTTTGTTTGCCTTATTTTATGGGGAGGATGCGCCTCGTTAACCGGCATGGTCAGTAACATTCCTGCGCTCGCCGCGATCCGCTTTATCCTTGGCGTCGTGGAAGCTGCCGTGATGCCCGCGATGCTTATCTACATCAGCAACTGGTTTACTAAATCCGAACGCTCGCGCGCGAACACCTTCCTGATCCTCGGAAACCCAGTCACGGTGCTGTGGATGTCGGTGGTTTCCGGCTACTTGATTCAGGCGTTTGGCTGGCGCGAGATGTTTATTATTGAAGGCGTTCCGGCCATTATCTGGGCGTTTTGCTGGTGGGTGCTGGTAAAAGATAAACCGGCGCAGGTGGGCTGGCTGTCCGGCGCAGAAAAAGCGGCGCTGCAAACGCAACTGGATAAAGAGCAGCAAGGCATTAAGGCGGTGCGTAATTACAGCGAAGCGTTTCGTTCACGTAACGTCGTGCTGCTGTGCCTGCAATACTTTGCCTGGAGCATCGGCGTATATGGCTTCGTCCTGTGGCTGCCTTCGATTATCCGCAGCGGCGGCGAAAACTTAGGCATGGTCGAGGTGGGCTGGCTCTCTTCGGTGCCTTATCTGGCCGCGACACTTGCCATGATCCTTGCCTCCTGGGGTTCGGATAAACTGCAAAACCGCAAACTGTTTGTCTGGCCGCTGTTACTTATCGGGGCATTTGCTTTTATCGGCTCATGGGCGGTAGGCGCCAATCATTTCTGGGTTTCTTATACGTTACTGGTTATCGCCGGGGCGGCAATGTATGCCCCTTATGGCCCCTTCTTTGCGATTATTCCGGAAATGCTGCCGCGTAATGTTGCCGGTGGTGCTATGGCGCTTATCAATAGTATGGGCGCGCTCGGCTCCTTCTGCGGCTCCTGGTTTGTCGGCTACCTGAACGGCGTAACCGGCAATCCGTCGGCATCGTACATTTTTATGGGGGTAGCACTTTTTACCTCTGTATGGCTTACTTTACTTGTTAAACCCGCTAACAATAAATTGTCGCCAGCAGGCGCCCCATCACAAGGGAGAACCGCATGAAGCCGTCCATCATTCTGTACAAAAACTTACCTGATGATCTGCAAAAACGTCTGGAAGCACATTTCACGGTGACCCGTGTTCCAAACCTGAAACCGGAAACGGTGCAGCAGTACGCGCAGGCGTTTGCCAGCACGCAAGGGCTGTTGGGTTCGAGTGAAAAGGTGGATACGGCGCTGCTGGAAAAAATGCCGCAGTTGCGCGCAGCGTCCACGGTTTCGGTGGGGTATGACAATTTTGATGTGGATGCGCTGAATGCTCGCAAAATTTTACTGATGCACACCCCAACCGTGCTGACGGAAACCGTGGCCGACACCATGATGGCACTGATATTGAGCACGGCTCGCCGCGTGGTGGAAGTGGCCGAGCGGGTCAAAGTGGGCGAGTGGACGTCCAGTATTGGCGAGGACTGGTTTGGTGTGGATGTGCACCACAAAACGCTGGGCATCATTGGTATGGGCCGTATTGGTATGGCGCTGGCACAGCGTGCGCATTTTGGATTCGGCATGCCGATTCTCTATAACGCGCGTCGCCAGCATCCCCAGGCGGAAGAGCGCTTCCAGGCGCGCTATTGCTCTCTTGATACACTGCTTCAGGAGTCTGACTTTGTCTGCCTGGTGTTGCCGCTCACCGAAGAAACTCATCATCTGATCGGCAAGCCGCAGTTCGCATTGATGAAAAAATCGGCCATCTTTATCAACGCTGGTCGTGGGCCGGTGGTTGATGAAGCAGCGCTGATTGATGCGTTGCAGAGCGGGGAAATCCACGCGGCGGGCCTGGATGTCTTCGAGAAAGAGCCGCTGCCAGTTGACTCGCCGCTGCTGTCGCTGCCAAACGTGGTTGCGCTGCCGCATATCGGCTCGGCAACCCATGAGACGCGTTACAATATGGCAGCCTGCGCAGTCGATAACCTGATTGATGCGCTAAACGGTAAGGTTGAGAAAAACTGCGTTAACCCACAGGTTGCGGGCTAAACAAAAAAAGAGGCGAAATCGCCTCTTTTTTTTAGCAAGCGCGGAATTACTGCTGCATGGCGCTGACGGTTGCGCTCCACGCCTGAGTAAAGGCTTTATGTTGCGCCGCCAGCGGAGCAATAAGCGCATTATATTGGCTGGCCTGCTCTGAGGTCGGGAACTGTATACCGTTGGCAACGAAGCTCACCTGCGTGTCCTGCTGAGCGATATAATCACCAACCTGCACCAGTTGCTGGGTAAATACTTGCGCCGCAGGGATTAAAGGTTGCAGCGCATTAGCAGGGTTGGTAACGACTTTCGTATAGACCTGGTCATACACCGGTTTAAGATCATCGGCCTGTTTCAGCGCGGCGTGCGACGCATCCGCCTGCATTTTTGCATTCTGCAATTGCTGGCTCAGCACGCCGAGAGAACCATTCGCCTGGCGCAGTGGTTCGCGCTGAGTCATATAATCCTGCGGCACACGGATAGCATTGACGCTATCGACGACCGGACGCAACCCAGAATCAATGGCCTGGTTAACCTGCTGCGAGTAACCATAAATAATCGCGTAGTCAGAGACAAACGGCCCGAACTGTTTCTTCTGGTCTGCCGTCAGGGCTGGCAAACGTTCGCTGCTGCGCATTGCAGTATTTTGCAGAAAATCGATAAACGCCTTGCGCTGATCGCCTTCTTTATCGAAGCACCCACTCAGGCTAACTACCATTAATAACGCCGCAAGAGGCGCAAACCAGCGAGAGCAGGACTTTCCTGTCGCCATTTTATTACTCCTTTCACCCATAAAAGCGCACATGCGTGCCTGACGCTGACAAGGATAGTCCAGGTCAGCGCCGCAAGATACCCTTTCCTGTCATTCTGATAAAGGAAAACGCCTCGCCGACGCCCGTTTTTCACCCGGCGATTCTGATGCTGCGTCATATCATTTTTGTCTGTCGATTTACAAAAAAATACTTAGCTCCCTCACCTTAAATGGAATCAATCAATTAAGCGGCAACTTTACGCATGAACATGCATTTTCGGCACATTTTATACTCCGAATTCTTGTTAAGTTGCGAATGTGACCTCGCGCAATAATTTTTCCCGTCTATGATTAACGAGCTGTATCACGATCCCGCAGTGTGATTTTTTATGAGGAGTGCTCAATGGAATTTAAAGATCCAATGTTTGAACTGCTGAGCAGTCTGGAACAGATTGTCTTTAAGAAAGAAGATATGCAGACGGTTGCTCTGAGCCAAAAACCAAACGCTGTAAGCGATTTTGAACAACTCAGAAGAGGAACCGGTCTGAAAATTGATGATTTTGCTAGTGCCATGGGAGTCAGCGTGGCGGTAGTTCACGAGTGGGAATCACAACGCGTACAACCCACCGCCACTGAAATCAAACTGATGCGTCTGATTCATGCGAACCCGGCGCTTAGCAAGCAACTTATTGATTAATTTTTTGTGCAGTCCCCCCCGCTGAGCCGGGGGTCTATACCCACTAAACGCCCTCATAGTCCTTCACTTTCTTCCGCTCTTCGTCACACAACACCCGCAGAAAACCCTGTATGTGATACCGCACTCTTGTTCCGGCGGCGGGCCTCAATGACATGAAAAGATACCTGACTGGCTACTGAGCAACAGGTGCGACTTCAGGGCAATCCACGCTCAGGGACGCAGTGAAAAAGGGTGCAATGAGAATGCATCTCGCCAAAAGAACGGCGGGGAGCGCTCCCCGCCGGAAGCTCTTACTGTTTTACCTCGCAGGCCAGAAATGCCACCAGCTCAATATTTCCCTGCCGGAGATGCAATCCACATAATGAATCACGAATCAGCAGGGTAAATAATAAAATGGTGAGACATTTCACCATCAAGCTGAACAATAAATATTTGTAGGGCATTTGCGGCCTCCGTGTTGATTTTCAACGAGCAAGAGGCTACTCTTATGTTGTTCATGCATAGGAAGCCTCACTTTGATATTACATCGGGTGGGGCTTTTCTCTGCTTGTCATCCGGCGAATACCTGAGACAAGCAGTCTCAAGCACCCGCAGTTATTCTAACGAAAATAACCGGATTGTTTCGTTAGCAAACTCTGAAAATAAAACACGCTCAATGAATAATCTATTTCTGATTATTCACCCGCGCATTATTAACTGTTAGCGTAAAAGAGTTAAAAAGGGTGCAATGAGAATGCATCTCGCCAAAAGAATGGCGGGGATCACTCCCCGCCGGAAGCTCTTACTGTTTTATTTCGCAGGCCAGAAATGCCACCAGCTCAATATTCCCCTGCCGGAGATGCAATCCACATAATGAATCACGAATCAGCAAAGTAAATAATAAAATGGTGAGACATTTCACCATCAAGCTGAACAATAAATATTTATAGGGCATCTGCGGCCTCCGTGTTGATTTTCAACGAGCAAGAGGCTACTCTTATGTTGCTAAGCATAGGAAGCCTCACTTTGATATTACATCGGGTGGGGCTTTTCTCTGCTTGTCATCCGGCGAATACCTGAGACAAGCAGTCTCAAGCACCCACAGTTATTCTAACGGAAATAATGGATTTATTTCGTTAATAAAATCCGAAATGAGTTCTGGTGCAATCAACAATTATTATTAACGGTTGTTGTTAAAATATCTCTGATAATAAAAAGCCGCCCAAAATAAGGCGGCTTTTTTAGGATTTGCTAACTCACTGCAACAGCGAAATATCCGCCACTTGCAGGAACAGCTCACGTAATTGAGAAAGCAGCGTCAGGCGGTTGATACGCACCTCTTTATCATCAGCGTTAACCATCACCTGCTCAAAAAACTCATCGACAGGCTCGCGTAATGCGGCCAGTTCGATCAGCGCCTCCTGATAGCGCCCCTCGGCAAAATAGGGCTGCAACTGATCGCGCAGAACCACCAGATTGCCCGCCAGCTTAATCTCTGCGGCCTCTTTCAGCACCGAAGCTTGCACGGCATCATTCAGGGTTTCATCCGATTTTGCCAGGATATTGGAGACGCGCTTATTTGCCGCTGCCAGCGCTGCTGCTTCATCCAGCGTGCGGAAATGCGACACCGCTTTCATGCGCGCATCGAAATCTGCCGGTTTAGTCGGGCGACGTGCCAGCACAGCCTGAATGGTATCAACGCTGTAACCTTCGTCCTGATACCAGGCGCGGAAACGGCCCAGCATGAAATCAATCACGTCATCGACCACGTTGCCGTTGGTAAGCTTGTCACCATACAGACGCACCGCTTCTTCTGCCAGCGTTTGCAGATCCAGCGGCAGGTTCTTCTCAACAATAATGCGCAGCACGCCCAGCGCAGCACGGCGCAATGCGAACGGGTCTTTATCCCCCTTCGGATGCTGACCAATGCCGAAAATCCCTGCCAGCGTATCCATTTTGTCAGCAATTGCCAGCGCGCACGCAACCGGGTTTGACGGCAGATCATCACCCGCAAAACGCGGCTGATACTGCTCGTTAAGCGCAACAGCCACATCTTCCGCTTCGCCATCATGACGCGCGTAGTGCATCCCCATCACACCCTGGGTGTCGGTAAATTCAAACACCATATTGGTCATCAGGTCACACTTGGACAACAGCCCTGCGCGCGTGGCGTGGTTCACATCAGCACCAATCTGCCCGGCAATCCAGCCCGCCAGCGCCTGGATGCGATCGGTTTTATCGCGCAGCGTTCCCAACTGCTGTTGGAACAATACGGTTTGCAGACGTGGCAGATGGTCTTCCAGACGTTTTTTACGGTCAGTATTAAAGAAGAATTCAGCATCTGCCAGACGCGGGCGTACAACCTTCTCGTTACCGGCGATAATTTGTTGCGGATCTTTCGATTCAATATTGGCAACGAAGATAAAGTTCGGCAGCAGCTTGCCGTCATTGCCATACACCGGGAAGTACTTCTGGTCACCCTTCATGGTGTAAACCAGCGCTTCTGCCGGAACGGCGAGGAATTTTTCTTCGAACTTCGCAGTCAGCACCACCGGCCATTCTACCAGCGAAGTGACCTCTTCAAGCAGGTTGTCGCTCAAATCAGCGTTACCGCCAATCTGGCGCGCAGCAGCTTCAGCGTCGGCTTTGATTTTAGCCTTACGCGCAGCATAATCCGCCATCACTTTCCCGCGTTCAAGCAGAATGTCCGGGTACTGGTCAGCATTATCAATCGTGAACTCCGGCTCACCCATAAAGCGGTGCCCACGGATCACGCGATTAGATTCGATGCCCAGAATGGTTGCCGGAATAACGTTATCGCCCAGCAACAGGGTGACAGTATGAACCGGGCGCACAAAGTGCACATCGGAGGCACCCCAGCGCATCAGTTTCGGGATTGGCAGCTTGCTAAGCGAAGTGGCGACCATATTCGGCAGCAGCGCTTCCACGCTTTCGCCTTTCACATGCGCGCGATAGAGCAGCCATTCGCCCTTTTCCGTCTTCAGACGTTCGGCCTGGTCAACCGTGATGCCACAGCCGCGCGCCCAGCCTTCTGCTGCTTTGCTCGGATTGCCGCTGGCATCAAACGCCTGGGCAATGGCCGGGCCGCGTTTTTCGACTTCACGATCCGGCTGCGAGGCCGCCAGCGAAGCGACTTTCAACGCCAGACGACGCGGTGCGGCGAACCACTGTACCTCACCATGAGCAAGGCCAGCCGCATCCAGTTCTGCGGTAAAATTGGCAGCGAAGGACTCCGCCAGGCTGCGCAATGCTTTTGGTGGCAACTCTTCAGTGCCTATTTCCACCAGGAAGGTTTTCTCAGACATGGCCGCCTCTTATTTGTTTCTGTTGCACATCGGGAAGCCAAGGGCTTCACGGGAAGCGTAGTACGCTTCAGCGACTGCTTTGGTCAGCGTACGGATGCGCAGAATATAGCGCTGGCGTTCCGTCACGGAGATGGCTTTACGCGCATCCAGCAAGTTGAAGCTGTGGGCGGCTTTCAGAATGCGCTCATAAGCGGGCAGCGGCAGCGGGTTTTCCAGCGCCAGCAGCTGCTGAGCTTCTTTCTCGTACTGCTCAAAACAGGTGAACAAAAAGTCCACGTCCGCATACTCAAAGTTATAGGTGGACTGTTCGACTTCGTTTTGATGGAACACATCCCCGTAGGTCGTTTTCCCCAGCGGGCCATCGCTCCATACCAGATCGTAAACGCTGTCTACGCCCTGGATATACATCGCCAGACGTTCCAGGCCGTAAGTGATCTCGCCGGTTACCGGTTTGCACTCCAGGCCGCCGACTTGCTGGAAGTAGGTGAACTGCGTCACTTCCATGCCGTTCAGCCACACTTCCCAGCCCAGCCCCCAGGCACCCAGCGTTGGGTTTTCCCAGTTGTCTTCAACGAAGCGAATATCATGAATGGTCGGGTCCATGCCCAGCTCTTTCAGCGATCCGAGATACAGCTCCTGAATATTGTCCGGTGAGGGCTTAATGATCACCTGAAACTGATAATAGTGCTGTAAACGGTTCGGGTTTTCGCCATAGCGACCATCAGTCGGGCGGCGTGACGGCTGCACATAAGCAGCGGCGATAGGCTCCGGGCCGAGGGCGCGCAGGCAGGTCATCGGGTGAGAAGTGCCGGCGCCGACTTCCATGTCCAGTGGTTGAACAATGGTGCAGCCCTGGCGAGCCCAGTAATCCTGTAAGGTCAGGATCAGGCCCTGAAAGGTCCTGGTATCAAACTTTTGCATATGATTTCGTGCTGGATACGTGTGGATTTAAAGGAAGGGACCAGTATACCCGCTGACTGCAAGATATACAGTACGAAACGGGTTCTTTAGGCAAAATTGGGTAAAACGGGCGGTAGCAAGTAGGCCGCCCCGGGTCAGTTTAGCGCATAGAAAGATGTAAAAACTGCCCTTCTGGATCAAAAGCGCAGACAAAAGCCTCATGCCGGGGCGTCATCCCCCGCATTTCGTAACTTCCCTGAAACTGTTCGAAGGCGGTGACATTAATTTGCTGTGCGCCCGTATTGTAACGATGCGCAGCGTTCTGCCTGCACAGCTGTTCCATATCAAGAGACGACACCGGGCCAGGTTTCACTTTTTGCGCTTTCTGGGCAGGAATATCCTGAGAAGCACTGCACCCGACTAACATCAGAATGAATACCGGGGCGAGATACTTGCTCATTTTTATCATTGCGCTGTCCATTGGCTGCTATTTTAAATGCGTGAAAGGTTTGATTCTGCAAACCTGAGGAATAGTGTACAAGCACGAGCGGCAAAACTCAGAATTATCCAATGAGATATGTGCTAAAAAGATGAGTCCCAGGGAGAGAAGATGCGAATACTGAAGGATTGCTACCGTTGAAAATTTACTGGATAGATAACTTACGCGGCATCGCCTGTTTGATGGTCGTTATGATACATACTACGACCTGGTATATTACCAACCCGGCAAGCGTAAGCCTTTTCGACTGGAATATTGCGAATATCCTTGATTCCGCCTCCCGCGTCAGCGTTCCCTTATTTTTTATGATATCGGGCTATCTCTTTTTTGGTGAACGCAGCGCGCAGCCGCGCCACTTTGCCCGTATCGCCCTGTGCCTGCTTTTTTACAGCGTTATTGCATTGCTCTATATCTCTCTTTTCACCACGATGAATACAGAGCTGTCGTTACGAAATTTGCTGCAAAAACCGGTGTTCTATCATCTGTGGTTTTTCTTTGCGATTATCGTTATTTATCTGGTTTCGCCCCTGATTCAGGTGAAAGCCGTCAGCGGAAAAATGCTGCTGGCGCTAATTGCCGTAGCGGGTATTCTGGCAAACCCTAATACGCCGGCGCAAAAAGCAGGCGACGTACAGTGGCTACCCGTCAACCTCTTTATTTACGGCGACACCTTTTACTACATTCTTTATGGCATGCTTGGGCGCGCGATTGGCATGATGGAGACGCAAAAGCGCGCCGTAACGCTTGCTTGCGCAGCGGTTTTTATCCTGGCGGTCGCGGTTATTTCTCGCGGCACGCTGCACGAACTGCAGTGGCGCGGCAATTTCGCTGACACCTGGTACCTCTACTGCGGCCCAATGGTGTTCCTCTGCGCAGTATCGCTCTTTACGCTGGTGAAAAATACGCTGAACATCCGCACGCTGCCAGGCCTGAAAATAATTTCCCAACATTCGCTCGGGATCTACGGTTTCCATGCGTTCATCATCCATGCCCTGCGCACTCGCGGCATTGAATTCCAGGACTCGCCGCTGCTTGATATTGCCTGGATTTTCACCGCCACGCTGCTGGCAAGCCTTGCTTTGTCGATGCTGGTACAACGCATCGACAAAAAGCACTTCGTAAGTTGAATCAAGACATCAGCGGTAGCAGCTGCTGGTAGATACGGCGGAAAGTATCCCGCCGCGCAGCATAATGCGTGTGGCGCGCTGCATTTGGCGTATGCTGCTGCTCTATCGGTAACTGCGGTAACAAGGTGGCTAACGGTGTGTTCGGATTACAAGCAATTTGCGCCAGCCGCGCCGCGCCAAGCGCCGGGCCAACGTCCCCACCGGTACGATAATCCAGTTTCAGGCCGCTGATATCAGAGAGCATTTGCCGCCACCAGGCACTACGCGCACCGCCGCCAATAAGTGTAATGCTTTCTGGCGTTACACCACATGAATGCACAACATCCATACCCTCTGCCAGCGCGTAGCCGACGCCCTCCAGCACCGCACGCGCTAACTCTTCTTGCCCGTGCTGGTGAGTCAGACCGAAAAATACCCCTTTCGCCTGTGGATTGTTATGCGGCGTACGCTCACCCGACAGATAAGGCAAAAACCAGAGATCGCCCGCGTTCTCGTCCGCTCGCTCCGCCGCGCTCACCAGTGCCGGAACCGTCCCAAGACCGGTCAGTTTTGCCGCCCAGTCCAGGCATGAAGCGGCGCTGAGCATCACCGACATCAGGTGCCAGCGCCCGGGCAAGGCATGGCAAAAACTATGTACTGCGCTTTCGGGTTTGCTGAGAAAACCTTCGCTGACGGCGAAATAGACGCCGGATGTCCCCAGCGAGAGCATGGCCTGACCTGCATCAGCCATACCAATACCTACCGCGCCAGCGGCGTTATCGCCCCCGCCTGCCGCCACCGGAACCTGCGCCAGCCCCCAACGCCGGGCAACCTCCGGCAACAGCGTACCGGTGATCTCGCTGCCTTCGAACAGCGCAGGCATGTGGTCGCGGGAAAGATGGCAGGCGGCCAACATCTCGTCGCTCCAGTCTCGTTTTGCCACATCCAGCCACATGGTGCCGGCGGCATCGGACATATCGCTGGCGAAATCACCGGTCATTTTGAAGCGCAGATAATCTTTCGGCAGCAGTACCTTCGCCACGCGGGAGAAAATGTCCGGCTCATGGCGCTGCACCCACAGCAGCTTTGGCGCGGTAAAACCGGGCATCATCAGGTTACCCGTGATAGCCCGGGATGTTTTCACACGCGCTTCCAGCAACTGGCACTCTTCGCCGCAGCGCCCGTCATTCCACAAAATAGCCGGGCGCAATACACGGTTTTCGTTATCTAAAAGCGTTGCACCGTGCATTTGCCCCGCAAGGCCGATAGCTTTGACTGCTGAAAGCGAATGCGCCGCGCCAAGCGCCTGAAATACACGGTCAGTCGCCTGCCACCACTGTTCAGGGTCCTGCTCGGACCAAAGCGGGTGCGGGCGGGATACGCTGAGCTTTTCCGTATGGGATGCCAGCACATCGCCCTGTTCGCTGAGCAGAATAGCCTTCACACCTGAAGTGCCAAGATCGATCCCGATATACATAGCGACGACTCCTTTGCGCGGCGCAGCCGCTGATTATTTATTAAACAAATACGCGTTGACCAGATTTTCGAGCAGCTCCTGGTGGCCGCTCTGATGACGAGGCGCCAGATTTTGCTCCTCTGCATACTTCGCCAGTTCTGCAAGGCTAAGCTGCCCCTGCAAAATCTGCTGGCCCAGTTCACCGTTCCAGCCGGCATAACGCTTCGCAACGCGTTTATCCAGCTCGCCATCCTCAACCATACGCGCCGCAACCTTCAGCGCCAGCGCCATCGTATCCATTGCACCGATATGCCCATAGAAAAGGTCATATTTATCCGTGCTTTGGCGTCGCACTTTTGCATCAAAGTTGAGGCCGCCCGTGGTGAACCCCCCGGCTTTAAGGATTTCATACATCACCAGCGCGTTCTCTTCTACGCTGTTCGGAAACTGGTCTGTATCCCAGCCCAGCTGTGGGTCGCCGCGGTTGGCATCCACCGAACCGAAGATCCCCAGCGCAATAGCCGTGGCGATTTCATGGTGGAAAGAGTGGCCGGCAAGCGTAGCGTGGTTGGCTTCGATATTGAGTTTGATCTCTTTTTCCAGGCCAAATTGTTTAAGGAAACCATAAACGGTGGCGACATCGTAATCGTACTGATGCTTGGTGGGCTCCTGCGGCTTCGGTTCTATTAACAGCGTACCGCGAAAACCAATTTTGTGTTTGTGCTCAACGACCATATGCATAAAACGGCCAATCTGCTCACGCTCCTGACGCAAGTCGGTATTAAGCAACGTTTCGTAGCCTTCACGACCGCCCCACAGCACATAGTTTTCGCCGCCAAGTTTGTGGGTAGCGTTCATCGCGGTCACAACCTGAGTCGCCGCCCAGCTGAATACTTCCGGGTCAGGATTCGTGGCCGCCCCGGCACCATAGCGAGGGTTGGTAAAGCAGTTTGCCGTACCCCACAACAGCTTCACGCCGCTCTGTTGCTGCTTTTCAGCCAGTACGTCTACCATTTGGGCAAAATTGTTCAGATACTCTTTTAACGATGCGCCTTCCGGAGAGACATCCACATCATGAAAGCAATAAAAAGGCACATTCAGTTTCTGAAAAAACTCAAAGGCGACATCCGCTTTGCGTTTTGCCTGCGCAATCGCTTCACCCGGCTGCTGCCAGGGCCTGTCGAAAGAGCCAACGCCAAACATATCCGCGCCGTTCCAGCAGAAAGTGTGCCAGTAGCAGGCGGCAAAACGCAGATGCTCTTCCATACGCTTACCGAGTACTAACTCATCTGGATTGTAATAGCGAAACGCTAAAGGGTTGGTTGTTTGCGGGCCTTCATAACGAACGCGATCCAGCTGGTCGAAATAAGCTTGCATAATGAGCTCCATTGGCGAGTGTACAAATCTGAAGTAAATACTGGAACCTATCTTTGAACAGCTCAATTACGTTATTTCACTCTGCCATTAAGATAATGCTCAAATGTGCGCTGGCTCGCAAAATAGCGCTATTTTTAGTTGCGGCACATCTTCCTCTTTTTAATGCAACAGATGTTTTAGTATTTTTAAAATACGATCGAGGTCATAAATCAACAAATAAACCAAAAAACGTAATGCCTGGATAAAAATCTGTAATTGCCAGTCTGCGATTCTGCGTTAAGAATTTGCAACGTCCCAGGCTATGCATATGTCTTTTATCTCGTCCATCACCCTATGAAAAAGGTATTACTATTATGAAGATAAAGAACCTTTGCCTTACACTCTGCGCATCCCTGTTGCTGGCATGCTTTGCCAGCCACGCTAAAGAGGTGAAAATCGGCATGGCGATTGACGATTTACGCCTCGAACGCTGGCAAAAAGACCGGGATATTTTCGTTAAAAAAGCCGAATCGCTGGGTGCAAATGTGTTCGTCCAGTCCGCCAACGGCAATGAAGAAACGCAAATGTCGCAAATAGAAAACATGATTAACCGCGGCGTTGATGTGCTGGTGATAATTCCTTACAACGGTCAGGTACTTAGTAATGTCATCAAGGAAGCCAAACAGGAAGGAATAAAAGTTTTGGCTTACGACAGGATGATTAATAACGCTGATATCGATTTTTATATATCATTTGATAATGAAAAAGTCGGTGAATTACAGGCACAAAGCCTGGTGAGTAAAGTGCCCCAGGGAAATTATTTTTTAATGGGTGGCTCACCGGTTGATAATAATGCCAAACTGTTCCGCGCCGGGCAGATGAAAGTATTAAAACCCTATATCGACAGCGGGAAAATTAAAATCGTGGGCGATCAATGGGTAGACGGTTGGTTACCTGAAAACGCGCTGAAAATTATGGAAAACGCCCTCACCGCGAACAATAACAAAATCGATGCCGTCGTTGCCTCCAACGACGCCACAGCCGGTGGCGCAATCCAGGCATTAAGCGCGCAAGGGCTGGCCGGCAAAGTGGTGATTTCTGGGCAGGATGCGGACCTGGCAGGGGTAAAACGCCTGATCAACGGTACTCAGACCATGACCGTGTACAAACCTATTACCCAACTTGCAAATACCGCCGCTGAAATTGCTGTTGAACTGGGAAATGGTCAGCAACCGAAGGCGGACTCCACGCTAAATAATGGCCTGAAAGATGTGCCTTCCCGTTTGCTGACGCCTATTGAGGTCACAAAAGACAACATCGACGCGACTGTCATCAAGGATGGTTTCCACCAGAAAAGCCAGCTGTAGAACCGGTAGCGCGCCCGCTCATTCGTCGGCGCGCCCACCGCTATACCTTACGTGGAGCAGCCATGCCTTATTTACTTGAAATGAAAAACATCACCAAAACTTTCGGTGCGGTGAAAGCCATAGATAACGTCAGCCTGCAACTTAACGCGGGCGAGGTTTTATCGCTTTGTGGGGAAAATGGTTCCGGTAAATCCACGCTAATGAAAGTGTTATGTGGAATCTATCCCTTCGGTAGCTACAGCGGGGAAATCCTCTTTTCCGGCGAAACGCTGCAGGCCAGCCATATCCGCGACACCGAGCGTAAAGGCATTGCTATCATTCACCAGGAGCTGGCGCTGGTGAAACATCTAACCGTCCTGGAAAACATTTTTCTCGGCGCGGAGATCGTTCGTAACGGGGTGATGGATTACGATTTGATGACGCTGCGCTGCGAGAAATTATTAAAACAGGTGAGTCTGGCGGTATCGCCCAATACCCGCGTCGGAGATTTGGGGCTTGGTCAGCAGCAACTGGTGGAAATAGCCAAAGCGCTGAATAAGCAGGTGCGGTTACTGATCCTTGATGAGCCAACCGCCTCGCTCACAGAGCAAGAAACCGCCATTCTTCTGGATATTATCCGCGATCTGCGTAACCACGATATTGCCTGTATTTATATTTCCCATAAGCTCAATGAAGTCAAAGCGATATCTGATGGCATATGCGTGATCCGCGACGGTCAGCACATCGGCACACGGGATGCCGGAGGAATGAGCGAGGACGACATCATTACCATGATGGTGGGTCGTGAGTTGACCGCGCTCTACCCGAACGAGCCCCACGCGACGGGTGAAGAAATCTTGCGCGTTGAGCATCTGAGCGCGTGGCATCCGGTAAACCGCCATATCAAACGGGTCAACGATATCTCCTTCAGTCTGAAACGTGGGGAAATTCTCGGCATTGCGGGGCTGGTCGGTGCAGGCAGAACAGAGGCCGTGCAATGCCTGTTCGGCGTATGGCCGGGGCGCTGGGAGGGGAAAATTTTCCTGGATGGGCAGCCGGTGAAGATAGCTAACTGCCAGCAGGCCATCGCCCACGGCCTTGCTATGGTGCCGGAAGATCGCAAAAAAGATGGCATCGTGCCGGTCATGGCGGTGGGGAAAAATATCACGCTGGCGGCGCTCAACCAGTTTAGCGGGGCATTAAGCAGCCTCGACGACGCGGCCGAGCAGGCCTGCATTTTGCAGTCTCTTCAGCGCCTGAAAGTCAAAACATCTTCTCCGGAATTGCCGATTGGTCGACTGAGCGGCGGCAACCAGCAAAAAGCCATTCTCGCGCGTTGTCTGCTGCTTAATCCGCGCATTCTTATCCTTGACGAACCCACGCGCGGGATTGATATCGGCGCCAAATATGAAATCTACAAACTGATTAATCAGCTGGTACAGCAAGGGATCGCAGTGATTGTTATCTCATCTGAATTGCCCGAAGTTTTGGGTCTTAGCGATCGGGTGCTGGTGATGCACGAAGGCAAACTTAAGGCCGATCTTATTAATCGCAATCTGACCCAGGAGCAGGTCATGGAAGCGGCACTGAGGAGCGAACACCATGTCGAAAAGCAACCCGTCTGAAGTCAAACTCGCCACCGCGTCGCCGGGCGCTTTTTCGGGGTTAAAATCCCTCAACCTGCAAGTCTTTGTGATGATAGCCGCCATTGTCGTCATTATGCTTTTTTTTACCGGCATGACCGACGGCGCGTATCTGAGCGCGCGTAATGTTTCTAACCTGCTGCGCCAGACTGCCATTACCGGGATTCTCGCCGTGGGGATGGTGTTTGTCATTATCTCCGCCGAAATCGATCTTTCTGTTGGTTCGATGATGGGGCTGCTGGGCGGCGTGGCGGCGATTTTTGACGTCTGGCTGGGCTGGCCGCTACCGCTGACCGTGGTGGTCACGCTGATTCTCGGCCTGCTGCTGGGCGCATGGAATGGATGGTGGGTAGCCTACCGTAAAGTGCCATCATTTATCGTTACGCTTGCCGGAATGCTGGCTTTTCGCGGGGTGCTGATTGGCATCACTAACGGCACCACCGTTTCGCCCACCAGCGCGGCGATGTCGCAAATCGGCCAGAGCTATTTACCTGACGGCGTTGGGTTTGGCGTGGGTGCGCTGGGGCTGGCGGCTTTTATGTTCTGGCAGTGGCGGGGGCGCATGCGCCGACAGTCGCTTGGGCTTGCTACGTCGGCCAGCTCGACGGCGGTGGGTCGTCAGGCCATTATTGCAGTGATTGTGCTTGGCGCTATCTGGTTATTGAATGATTACCGGGGCGTGCCGACGCCGGTTCTGCTGCTGGTGCTGCTCCTGCTGGCGGGTATGTTTATGGCAACCCGTACCGCTTTTGGTCGGCGGATTTATGCGATTGGCGGCAACCTGGAGGCTGCCCGACTCTCCGGCATCAATGTCGAGCGCACCAAGCTGGCCGTGTTCGCCATTAACGGTTTAATGGTCGCGATTGCCGGGTTGATTCTCAGCTCCCGCCTCGGCGCAGGTTCTCCTTCTGCCGGGAATATTGCCGAGCTGGACGCTATCGCTGCCTGTGTCATTGGCGGCACCAGCCTGGCTGGCGGCATTGGCAGCGTCGCGGGCGCGGTAATGGGCGCTTTTATTATGGCATCGCTGGACAATGGTATGAGCATGATGGATGTGCCCACCTTCTGGCAGTACATCGTCAAAGGCGCCATTTTACTGCTGGCAGTATGGATGGATTCTGCAACCAAACGGCGGGCCTGAGCATTACGAATACAGGGACGATCACACTGCCGGATCTTTTTTCTCCCGGCGTGTGCTGAATATGATAATCAGATCTGATGAATCATCAGGAAGCGAACCGTCATGTTTGAGAAACGTCATCGTATCACGCTGTTATTTAACGCAAATAAGGCCTACGATCGGCAAGTTGTTGAAGGTGTCGGCGAATACCTGCAGGCATCGCAATCCGAATGGGATATTTTTATTGAGGAGGACTTTCGCGCCCGTATCGAAAACATCAAAGACTGGCTCGGCGACGGAGTGATTGCCGATTATGACGACCGGGATATTGAGCGCCTGCTTGCGGATGTCAACGTCCCCATCGTTGGCGTTGGCGGCTCTTACCATCTGCCAGAGCACTATCCGGCGGTGCATTACATCGCTACCGATAACTACGCGCTGGTCGAAAGTGCTTTTCTGCATCTGAAAGAGAAAGGCGTGCACCGTTTTGCATTCTATGGTCTGCCTCCCTCCAGCGGTAAAGGCTGGGCCGCTGAGCGTGAATATGCTTTTTGCCAGCTGGTCGCTCAGGAAAAATATCGCGGCGTAGTCTATCAGGGGCTGACAACCGCGCCGGAAAACTGGCAGCACGCGCAAAATCGCCTCGCTGACTGGCTGCAAACTCTGCCACCGCAGACCGGAATTATTGCCGTGACCGATGCCCGCGCCCGCCATCTTTTACAAGTTTGCGATCATTTACATATTCCGGTGCCGGAAAAACTGTGCGTTATCGGTATTGATAATGAAGAACTCACCCGCTATCTCTCCCGCGTCGCGCTCTCCTCTGTGGCGCAGGGCACCAGGCAGATGGGCTACCAGGCCGCAAAACTGTTACATCGGTTGCTGGATAACGAAACCTTGCCGCTACAACGCTTGCTGGTGCCGCCGGTGCGCGTCATCGCCCGGCGCTCTACAGATTACCGTTCCCTTAACGATCCTGCGGTGATTCAGGCCATGCACTACATCCGCAACCATGCATGCAAAGGTATTAAAGTTGATCAGGTCCTTGATGCGGTAGGTATCTCGCGATCGAACCTGGAAAAGCGGTTTAAAGAAGAGGTGGGTGAGACGATTCACGCGGTCATCCATGCCGAGAAGCTGGAAAAAGCGCGTAGCCTGCTGATTTCGACGTCGCTCTCCATTAATGAGATCTCGCAAATGTGCGGCTATCCCTCGCTGCAATACTTCTATTCAGTATTTCGCAAAGAGTACGACAGCACGCCGAAAGACTACCGTGACCGCTACAGCGAAGTGCTTGTCTGACAATTGCTTAGCAATAAAAACCGCCTTCCGCAGGGAAGGCGTTCTGCTTTACATATGCGCGGCAATTAATCGCCGATTGTCCTGATACATGGCAAACAGGTAGTTGTTATATTTCGCGCCCTGGGTTGAGTAACCCTTCAGCTTGTGAATCATATTCGTTGCCGTTACTTCCTGATCCGCTTTACGCAGTTGCGCCCGCGATTTGCGGAAAGACGCATAAGCCGCGTGCGTATTCAGATTGGCAACATACGCCTCCACAGACTCCTGCACCGAATCAAAGGCCGCATAACCTTTAACTTTGCCGGAACCACTATTACAGCGCCCTTTGGCACACTTCATGCCAAACAGATTATTGTTAACGCGTGCCAGCTTCGAGGTTCCCCAGCCGCTCTCTGCAGCAGCCATAGTCGCAACCATGCTGTCAGGAATAATGTCCACTCGCTCCAGCAGCGCATTCCACGGAACATGGCGCGTATTGCCAGACCAGCGAACTTTATAACGCTGAGCAATATCCTTCAGGCGCGAGCGCTCGGCTGGCGACCACTGGCTGTCATATCGTTTACTTAGCAACCACTTACGCTCGGCGGTTATGGCTGAGTTTTTGCTGGTAATGTGAGGCATTACTGTCCGGAGAAACGCTTTTTTCCTTTGGGTTCCGGAAGGGTATTTTCGCAAATCAGGAAGTGAACCACTTTTTACACTATTGCGAGAATACTCTTGTTTACTGCTTGCCTGTTTATTTACGCTTGCTTTAACTGTGTGGGCTTTGTGACTCGCTGTTTCGTGCGTCTTTGAAAGCACCCCACCCGAAAATGAAAGGGTGAGAAACATGAGTATCGTCGCCCCGGTTCGTCGCATGGGTATCGATATCATTAGGTCTCCTGGTCGGATATAAGCATTCCAACACCTTCTTTTTTCACAATTTTGAGAAGTTAGCTCAAAATTATACCAAAATTACCCGCTAAGGGCATCTGCTGAAATAATCCAATTCCGAAATCATCCCCCTGGTAAACTGCACATAAACCAGGCAGCACCCTTCAAAGTGTAATGCTTTTCACAAAGACCATACCCAACGCAAGGTCACACTTCCCTCTCCGCCCATAAGCTCCTCCCCGTAGATCCTTGTCGCAGGATGAGTTTTTATTCGATTGATGCTGGCAAACTGGGAAAAATCAGGCAGTAAACCCGGAAAAATCACCATCACAGGGGATGCAATGAAACGATCTGCGCTGTTACTGCTGCTGTTGCCCGCCACCGCCCTCGCTGACTGGTCTGCCGCACGCTTTCCCGCTTTTACTCACGATGAAACCGGCATCTGGCAAAGCCATGCCACCTTGCCAAAAGGCACGTATCCACTCACGTTAAAAGATGACCAGCGCTGCTGGCAGCCTGCCACTGACGTTAAGCTGAACCAGATGCTCTCGCTCATCCCCTGTGAAGGCAGCACGCCGCAGTGGCGGGTTTTTCGCGACGGCGATTATCAGCTACGCATCGACACCCGCTCCGGCTCACCCACGCTGTTGCTGAGCGTCAAAAGCCAGGCGCCAGACTCTCCGGCAACCCCTGTGCACCAATGCCCGGTGCGCAACGACAAACCATTGACCCTGGACGTTGGCGATACCTTTGCTGAAGGCAGCACAGTGCGTGATTTTTACAGCCAACAAACGGCAACTGTTCGCAACGGTAAGATTACGTTGCAACCCGCAGCGGGTAGCGATGGGCTTTTGTTATTAGAAAACGCGCAAACGGCCGTGCCTGCGCCGTTTCAGTGGCATAACGCCACCGTCTATTTCGTGTTAACCGACCGCTTTGTGAATGGCGACACGAGCAACGATAACAGCTACGGGCGGCATAAAGATGGCATGCAGGAAATTGGCACCTTTCACGGCGGCGATCTTAAGGGCCTGACCAGTAAACTTACGTACCTGCAAGAGCTTGGCGTTAACGTGCTATGGATAAGCTCGCCGCTGGAGCAAATTCACGGCTGGGTTGGCGGCGGTATCAAAGGTGATTTTCCCCATTACGCTTACCACGGCTACTACCCGCAGGACTGGACCCGTCTCGATGCCAACATGGGTAGCGAAGCGGATTTACGCGCCCTGGTGGATGAGGCGCACCGGCGCGGCATCCGCGTCCTCTTTGATGTGGTGATGAACCACACCGGCTACGCAACACTTGCGGATATGCAACGCTATCAGTTCGGCGCACTCTATCTGGGCGAGGAAGAGCGCAGCAAAATTTTGGGTGAGCAATGGACCAACTGGCAACCCGCCGCCGGGCAAAACTGGCACAGCTTTAACGATTTTATTAATTTCAGTGATAAAAAAGCCTGGCAAAAGTGGTGGGGTAAAAAATGGATCCGTACCGATATCGGTGATTACGATAGCCCTGGTTTTGATGATCTGACGCTTTCGCTGATGTTTTTGCCGGATTTGAAAACGGAATCCACCACGCCTTCCGGGCTGCCTGCGTTTTACCAGCACAAGCCCGATACCCGCGCGCAGGAAATAGCAGGCTATACGCCGCGCGATTATCTCACGCACTGGCTCAGCCAATGGGTTCGCGAATACGGTATCGATGGGTTTCGCGTAGACACGGCTAAAAATGTTGAACTGGCGGCCTGGCAGCAGTTAAAAACCCAGGCCACCCAGGCGCTCGCCGCATGGAAACAGGCAAACCCGGAGAAAAAAATTGACGACGCGCCGTTCTGGATGACCGGTGAAGCCTGGGGACATGGCGTGATGCAAAGCGACTATTACCGCCACGGTTTCGACGCAATGATCAATTTTGACTATCAGCAGCAAGCCGCGAACGCTGTACCTTGCCTGGCCAATATGGATAGCACCTGGCAGGAGATGGCGCAGAAGCTGCAAAATTTTAACGTATTGAGTTATCTCTCTTCTCATGATACGCGCCTGTTTCGTGAAGGCGACGATGCGTCGGCACAGCTTTTACTGCTGGCACCAGGAGCCGTGCAGATCTTTTATGGTGACGAATCCGGGCGTCCTTTTGGCCCGACAGGCTCCGATCCGCTGCAAGGAACACGCTCAGATATGAACTGGCAGGACTTGCAAGGCCCGGCCGCGCAACGGCTGCGCCACTGGCAAACTCTTGGGCAATTTCGCGCGCGTCATCCCGCGATTGGCGCAGGCCAACATCGCACATTGAACCTTCCGCAAGGCTATGGTTTTGTGCGCCAGCAAGGAGATGACAAAGTGATGGTCGTCTGGGCCGGGCTGAAGTCACCCTGAGCCTGTCGGCAAATATCAGCAGATTATTTGGCGAAGATAGCCAGTTATAAACATAAAACGCTGACATAAGCGGGCCGTGCCGATTTGCACCCTGCGATTCTGAGCGCTATGGTTACCCACTTTGAACAGCAGCGCAGCAGAGCAGTAGCTATGACATTTTCACTTTTCGGCGACAAATTTACGCGCCATGCAGGCATTACCCGCCTGATGGAAGATCTCAACGACGGTTTGCGCACGCCAGGAGCCATTATGCTTGGCGGCGGAAACCCGGCACAAATCCCGGCCATGACCGATTATTTTCACCACCTTCTGACAGAGATGGTCGAAAACGGCAAGGCGACCGATGCGCTGTGTAATTATGATGGCCCACAGGGTAAAACCGAGCTGCTAACGGCGCTGGCAGGCATGTTGCGTGAAACCCTGGGCTGGGATATTGAAGCGCAGAATATTGCGCTGACAAATGGCAGCCAGAGCGCATTTTTCTACTTATTTAATTTGTTTGCTGGCCGCCGTGCCGATGGCAGCACGAAAAAAGTGCTGTTCCCGCTGGCTCCTGAATACATTGGCTATGCGGATTCCGGTCTGGAAGAGGATCTGTTCGTCTCTGCGCGCCCCAATATCGAACTGTTGCCTGGCGGGCAGTTTAAATATCACGTCGATTTTGAACACCTGCACATTGGTGAAGAGACCGGGATGATATGCGTCTCGCGCCCTACCAACCCCACCGGCAACGTGATTACCGATGAAGAATTAATGAAACTTGATGTGCTGGCCAATCAGCACAACATTCCGCTGGTGATTGATAATGCCTACGGCGTCCCTTTCCCCGGCATCATCTTTAGCGAAGCGCGCCCGCTCTGGAACCCGAATATCATCCTGTGCATGAGCCTGTCGAAACTGGGCCTGCCCGGCAGCCGCTGCGGCATTATCATCGCCAACGATAAAGTTATCTCAGCCATTCGCAATATGAATGGCATCATCAGCCTTGCGCCCGGTGGGATCGGCCCGGCCATGATGTGTGAAATGATCAAGCGTAAGGATTTGCTGCGCCTGTCTGATGAAGTGATCAAACCGTTTTATTACCAGCGGGTGCAGGAAACCATCGCCACTCTCCGCCGTTACTTGCCCGAAGAGCGTTGCCTGATTCATAAACCTGAAGGGGCGATTTTCCTCTGGCTGTGGTTTAAAGACTTACCCATCAGCACCGAACTTCTGTATCAGCGCCTGAAAAAACGCGGCGTACTGATGGTGCCCGGTCACTATTTCTTCCCTGGGCTGGATAAGCCCTGGCCTCACACGCACCAGTGTATGCGCATGAACTACGTGCCGGAGCCGTCGCTTATCGAAACCGGGGTTAAAATCCTCGCCGAAGAGATAGAAATAGCCTGGCAAGAAAATCATAAAAAGTAATAAGAGCAAGCCATCTCAGGATGGCTTTTTTCTTTAATAAAGATTAGTAACCGCACTAAAAGTAATATTATTAAAATGGCGAAAATTTTTAAACCAATATATTATACACCGCGTAACTTACTGCCCTTCTTTATTTATGTAACCGCTCCCGGATATCTTTTCAGTTAAATAAAACTAAAAAACACTCTAAATACGTTAGCAGTACTTAATTCATGTTATTTTTTATCTTTATGATTTTAAAAAGGTATTTATCAGTAAAAATAGTAACAATTAGGAATAATCATATTTTTGATATTTTTTTGATAAATTGCGCCAGCCAACATTGCTGGCTTAAAAATACGACATACACTCTTTAATACGCTGTCCGGCGTTTTATTTAGTGGAGTATTATCATGGCTACTAATAACGTTAGCCGCCTTAGCATTATGGCGGTGGCGGTACTTTTTGCATTCTCATTATCAGCCTGTAGTGGGAGTGGCGGCGGATCTCACACCTCTGCAAAAAATAACCCAGTCACCGGCACGGACTCCTCCGGTACAACAGGAGGCGGTAGCGATGATACCGCAGGTAACGGCGGGGGAAGCGGCGGCACGGATGGCAACGGCGGTGGAACAAGCGGCACGGACGGCTCCGGCGGCACCAACGGCGGTACCGTCACCGCATCAACCGTTAACACCCTGGTCGGCGATGTCGGTTCAACGGTCTCCGGCGTCGGCGACACTCTTAACGGCCTTGGCAGCCAATTACCGACTAACAATCCGGTGACCTCAACCGTCTCCACCACCGTGAGCGGTCTTGGTAGCGCAGTCGATACCGCTGGTAGCGGATTAGTCACTGGGCTTGGCGATCGTAGCAACACAAACGGCGTCGGCACCAGCGTGCAGGGCGTGACAAATAGCGTCGCTGTTGTCGGCAATACCGTTTCCGGCATTGGTAACCAGCTTGCCAGCACCACGGTAAACTCACGCCTTAGCCCGGTCACCGGTGCCGCTGGCGCGATTGTGAACAGCGCCGGTCAGTTAGTCAGCACCACCGGAAGCTCGCTGACCAATGTTGTTGCCAGCCAGGATGTGGCTCGCGTGACCACGGGCGCAACCACGCTTGTTAATCACACTGTCGGCGGAGTTGAGAAATTAACCCAGGGCGTCGGGAAGACCACAGGGCTGGGTAAACCTGTGAATAACCTGCTCACCGCCGTCGGTAATGGCGTCAGCGGCATCGGTAGCAATATCAGCACGACGAACCCGGGCCTGAACGGTGTTGGGCAAATCGTGCAAACCGTGGGTCAAACGGTGACAGATGTGGGTGGCCTGGTTAAACCCGCCGTCGCCACAGGCAGTAACAATGGCGGCCTCTCTGCAGACGCCTCCGTAGACGCCAACAAAACCGGCATTCTTGCCAACGTCAACACCACCCTGAATAACGTAACGACGGGTTTAACCGCCGGTGCGACCACCAGTAGCAACGCCAACACCAGTGAAACCTCCACTCCACGTCCCGGCAGCTTAGCCGGTGTTTTGGGTGGCATTCTAAAACCAAACCGTTTGTAAACCTTTCATGCCCCCTTACGGGGGCATTATTCACAGCAATTGATTTCACCGGCAAATGTGCGGTGATTAAAAGAGACTGAGCGATGAAACGCCCATTTTGCCTCGCAGTGCTTTGTGTGGCGCTCCTGCCCGTGGTACGCGCCGAAACCTTGCCATCAATTGTGGATAAAGATAACCCGGCGAAACCCTCGCGAAACATTCCTGACCCCAATGCTACACCCGCGCGTGCGCCGACGGTTACCGTTGACAAACCCGACAGCGAACTGACGCCGCAAACCCGCGTGCAGGTCAGGCATATCCAGTTTATTGGCGGCACGGTCTACCCGTTGAAATCCTTGCTGCTGCCTTTCGCGCCCTGGGCGGGTAAAACGGTTCCTCTGCAAACAATCATTGAGCTGACCAATGCCATTACGGCCCGTTATCAAAAGGATGGCTATCCCCTCTCTTACGCCTGGCTCCCGGATGATAATTTTCACGATGGCACCGTAAAAATTGTGCTGGTTGAAGGTTATGTGGCGCGCAGCGATATCAAAAGCGATAACGCCAACACGGCGCAACGCCTGAAGCGGCTGGCGACGAAGGTGATGAATGAAAAACCGCTGTCGCAAAACACATTCGACCGCTATAGCCAGCTGATGACGCGCACGCCTGGCAGTACCGTTGATGTAAACGCCCAGTTGCCGCAGAACATTTACGGGGCGGCCGTCATGGAAGCCCGCGCCACGCAACCACATATCTGGGATCTCTCTTCCACGCTGGATTTACGCAAAGACCAAAACCTGGCGCTGGTGAATGGCTCGCTGAGCAATTTGACCCGTTATGGCGATCAGCTTGGTCTGGCGGCTTTTGTGCCGCTGGATAGCAAGCGTGAAAAGCGCTACTTCGGGGCTAACTACCAGCAGTTTTTGACGGACGAAGGGCTGTCCATGCAGCTGAAAGGGAGCTTTTATCGCGACATGCCAAAAGGCTTTGAGCCGCTGCTCACACTGCCTGGGGATATCCGCGTCGAAGCCCGGCAAAACACCACGCAATACAATGGCGGTGTCAGCTTTGGCTACCCTTTGCTGCTGACCCGGCAGAAACAAATCAGCCTCTCTGGCGGCGCCGATTACACCGACAAGCGCAACGACTACGCATTGCAGGCCGCGGGGTTCGGGCAGACTCTCGCGCTGGGTACACAGCATCAGCATGTGCGCTATCCGGCGCTGGAAGTAGGGATTAACGGTTTTCGTGGTTTCGATACCGCAAGCCTCGCAGGTAGCCTGACGCTTCGCCAGGGCATCGACGGCGCAGGCGCGGATGTTTCCCCCTCCGGCTTGACCGACCTGAGCTTTACACGCTGGAAAGCTACGCTTGATGGTGCATGGCTGCTGGCGCAAAACTGGCGGCTTGCCACCTCGCTGGAAGGTGACTGGTCAGATAACAACTTGCCGGACGCAGAACAGGTAAACTTTGGCGCGCAGCGCTTCGGGCGCGGTTATCAGGACGGCGAAGCCAGCGGTGATTACGGTTATGGCGGCCAGCTCGAACTGCGTTACCTGTTTATGCGTAACAACAGCCCGTGGCTGGCGACCGTTCAGCCATATTTGCTCGCCGACACGGCACGCAGTGGCTACAACCAGTCGGGCATTCGCAAGCAGCGGTTAAGCTCCGTCGCCGGTGGGGTGATGCTTGGTGATAACCGCCACTATAGCCTGACGCTGGAGGCGGCGCGCCCGACCGGGGATTTGCCCACCGATAGCGACAAACGTAGCTGGCGTTATAGCCTGACGGTGACCTGGAATTTCAACAATTTACGCTAACCAGCGGTGCAAACGCGCTGCGCTGAGCTGTGCTGGATCAACACAGCTCAACGCCTGCGTCGGGCACGCTTGCACACACGCAGGGCCTGCGTCGCGATGCTGGCAGAGATCGCACTTCACCGCCTGCACACGCTCAGCCACCCGCGTGACCTGCATCGCGCCAAACGGGCAGGCCAGCATACAGCTTTTACAACCGATGCAGCGCGACTGTTCAACGCACACCGCGCCATCCTTACGGGAAATGGCTCCGACCGGGCAGACAGCCGCGCAGGGCGCATCTTCGCAATGGTGGCAGGTGACTGCCGTGGAAAATGTCCCGGTTTTAACCACCCGGATACGGGCGCTAAAAACGGCAGGCGTCACTGATGCGCAGTCCTGATTGTCCTGATGCGAGACCACACAGGCGACCTCGCAAGTGCGACAACCGATGCATTTAGCTGAGTCTGCGATAATAAAACGGTTCATTCCCCACTCCGCTGGCGCAAAAATACCAGGATGCCAGAAAAGCCGCATCCGCTGCTTTGATCGCAGCAGGCATAGCGATCAGATTATTCAGGGGAAGAATAAGATTTCACGTCTGGCGAAGCGATCGCCAGACGGAAAACTGTCAGGGGTTTTCTTTACCAAACAAGGCGCTGTCGCGCAGGATATGATCGTTACCACGGCGGCGCGTAAAGCCGACACGGTCAAAATACTCCAGAATCTGCACCGCCAGTTTGCGCCCGACGTTCAGCGTGTCGCGGAAATCCGCAGCGCTGGTCGGCCCGCGAACTTCATCCAGGTGGCGGATCATACTGGCGAAGGTCACGATACGATCATTACGGTAGTAACGATCTTTGACGATCGCGGTAATCAGCCCTTGCTGCGCGGCCTGGCGTAACACGCCGCGCATCTCCTGCTCATCAGCCCCCACTTCCCGCGCCAGATCGCGCACCCACCAGGGCTCATCGCCAAACAGTGGCGCGACTTTTTGCCACCACTGTTCCTGCTGTTCGCTAAAGCCAGCTTTATGATCGGGGAGATGCAACCAGCCGTGATGGCTATGGATATCGCCGCTCTCGCGCATGCGCTCAATCAGCGTCAGCACCAGCGCTTCATCTTCCATCGGCAGCGCCATCCGCCGCAGGCGCTCACGCCCCGGCCCTGGCTCTTCGCGATGCTGCGCATGATAAGTTGCCAGCGTATCCAGCAATTTGCGCTGCCAGCGCGCCGCCACTGGCGCGTTGAGTAAATTATCACCGGCACGAATAAACCCTGGGTTATCCAGCAGCTTCTCCAGACCGCTGGTACGCAACTGCCGCGCCCAGCTAAACGCCGGGAGATTGACCGCCCCGCGCTGCAGATGTACCGCTAAAGCCTGCGCATCATCGCTGCTCTTCGCCAGCCCGGCGAGCCATTGCAGGTACTCCGGCTTGCGTTTACCCCGACGCGGCGAGTTCAGCAGCACGACGCGTGCGCCAGCGAGCGTATTACGCGCTGAAATATCGCGCAGCACCAGCCGATCGTTATCCGCAAGCCACAGCGGCGTATCCAGTACCAGCTCGGCCAGGTCATTTTCCAGCAGCGACACGCGCCCTGTAACATGGCTCGCCGCATGATGAATATGCAGCGGCTGCCACTGCGTCAGCGGTACGTGGGTTTGCAACGCAACGACGAGGCGTTCGACCGGCCCTGGCGGCGGCTCTGACAACAGCCAGTCACCGCGATTGATAGCGTCTTTCTCTGCATCACCGGCAATGTTTAGCGCAATGCGCTGCCCGGCATGGGCATGTTCAACCGGCTGATTTTGCGCATGCAGGCCGCGCACGCGCATCGGTTTATTCACCCCGGTTAACCACAGCGTATCGCCAACGCGCACGTCGCCAGACAACGCCGTGCCCGTCACCACCAGCCCCGCACCTTTCACGGTGAAGGCGCGATCGAGCGCCAGGCGAAAACGCTGATGCTCAGGGTGCGCACGCTCCGGCAACGCCAGCAAGTGCGCACGCAGTTCTGCAATGCCCCGCTGCGTGGTCGCGGCAGTCACAAAAAGCGTTGCCTGCGGGTAGCCAAACGCGCGCAAGGTGTTTTCGACATCGTCACGGACTTCGTTGATGCGCGCCTCATCCACCCGATCCGCTTTGGTTAGGGCCACGGTCAGCGCCGGATTACCAGTCAGTTGCAAAATCGCCAGGTGTTCGCGCGTTTGCGCCATCACCCCATCGTCACAAGCAACCACCAGCAAGGCGTGATCGATGCCGCCAACACCTGCCAGCATATTGGTGAGAAACTTTTCATGCCCTGGCACATCGATAAAACCTGGCACACGTCCATCCGGCTGAGGCCAGTAGGCATAACCGAGATCAATGGTCATCCCGCGCTTTTTTTCTTCCGGCAGACGGTCAGCGTTAACGCCGGTAATGGCTTCAATCAGGGTGGTTTTGCCGTGGTCGACATGCCCGGCAGTGGCAATAATCATTTAAGCAACATCTCCAACAAGCGGGATTCATTCTCAAGACAGCGGCAATCCAGCCACAGGCGACCATCGTAAATACGGCCAATCACCGGCTGCGGCAGCGACCGCCACTGCGTTGCCAGGGTTTCCAGCCGACGACCGCTGCCATCGCGCGGCGTGAAGGTCAGCGCCGCGCCCGGTAACCTGTCTACCGGCAACGAACCGCTGCCAATTTGCGACAGGCAATCCTCCACCTGCACCTCAAAGTCGTGATAATGCGCGGCAAGTGTGCTGCATAACCGCTGCGCCTGCGCCTGTATCTCAGGGCGCGAGCGCGTCAGGTAACGCAACGTCGGTAGGTTATCGATAAGTTTTTCCGGGTGCAGATAGAGTCGCAGCGTGGCTTCCAGCGCGGCGAGGGTCATTTTATCCGCACGCAGCGCACGTTTGAGCGGATGCTGCTGCAACTGCTCAATCAGCGCTTTTTTGCCGACAATAATACCGGCCTGCGGGCCACCGAGCAGTTTGTCCCCGGAGAAACTCACCAGACTGACGCCAGCGGCAATCAGCGCCTGCGGCATCGGCTCCTTCGGTAAGCCATACAGGCTTAAATCCACCAGCGAGCCGCTGCCGAGATCGGCAATCACCGGCAGGCCAGATGCCTGCGTCAGCGACACCAGCTCCGCTTCATCTACCGCTTTGGTAAAACCGTAGATATGGTAATTGCTGGTATGCACCTTCATCAGCAGCGCTGTATTGTCGTTAATGGCCTGCAGATAATCTTTTGCATGCGTGCGGTTGGTGGTTCCGACTTCTCGCAGCGTACAGCCCGCCTGGCGCATCACGTCCGGGATGCGAAACGCCCCGCCTATCTCGACCAGTTCTCCCCGCGAAACCACGACTTCGCGGCCCGCCGCCGTCGCCGCCAGCATCAGCAGTACTGCCGCGGCGTTGTTATTAACAATGCAGGCATCTTCCGCGCCGGTGAGCTGGCACAGCAGGTCAGCTAGCGCCCGGTCACGATGACCGCGCCCGGCACCGTCGAGATCGTACTCCAGCGTCACCGGTGAGCGCATGGCTTGCGCCACCGCCTCGACCGCCGCTTCAGACTGCACCGCGCGCCCCAGATTTGTATGCAGTACTGTACCGCTCAGATTAAACACCGGACGTAGCGCGCTGGTATCGCTCAATTGCAAGCGCTGGCGAACTTCATCCGCCCAGTTCTCGCACCAGTCGGGCAAGGTTTGCTGGCTGCGGATTTGCGCGCGCGCTTCGTCCTGGAGCTGACGCAATGTTTGCGCAACACGACTGTGGCCGAAGGTTTCTAACAGGGATGTGAACGCCTCGTCACGTAACAGGCGATCGGTGGATGGGATCTGGCTGTAAAGAGTTGTCATGAAAAGGCCTGGCTCGTTGATTGCCCCCTCATGTCATGAGGAGGTTTGACATGGGGGGATTGTACAGCGACTTTGCTCAGGCTGACAGAATAGCGATTACGCCCTTGGCGGTTGCGTGCGGGCAAAGCTCTCGCGCTGGAACAAATTTTCCACCAGCTTCACCAACAGCGGGCGATCAACACACCAGCCCGGAGAAACATGGCGGAAGTTGAGATAGCCAATCGCGCAGGCAATGGCGATGGTCGCCAGGTTTACGGTGTCAACGCTCAGCGTGCCGTCTTGCAGATAGCTTTCCAGCGCATCCAGCCCGCGGTTGATTTTTTCCCGCTGGCGCAGCGGCTCGGTCTCTGACTGCTGCTCTACCGGTCGCGCCAGCTCGCGTACGGCCACCAGCCCGGCATCCATAATGCCATCAGCCAGCGCTTCAAGCTGGCGAACTTTTAACGCGGCCTTAGGGTCAGCAGGCAGCATCGCCGGTTCCACGCCTAATAAATCGATATATTCCGCGATGATCGGCGAGTCGTACCAGATTTCCCCCTCGTCGGTCACCAGTGCAGGCACTTTGCCCAGCGGGTTGTAGTGCGCGATACCCGTGTCTGCGTTATAAGGCTGTTCGTTGATAAACTCGAACGTGATGCCCTTTTCCAACAAAATTACCGAGATTTTACGTACAAAGGGGCTGGTGTAACTGCCGATAAGTTTCATCGCCGGGTCCTTTTTCGCCAACAAAAAAGTAATTATGAACTAGTCGCGGCAGATTTTTTCATCAATATGAAAACTTCTCTGATTAATGTGAATCGTGCACGACCTGCTGAAAGGAAGTTACAGGGGCTGCGGGTGAAAATCATACAGTTTGCGGGCGATCACATATGGAAAAATCGGGGTGCATATTTATTGTGATTTAGATCACAAATAAATAACAAAATCCCGCCAGAAAACCGTGAATTGAATCACATTTCAAGCGCTTGCAAGCCGTTTTTTTCACCAATGTTCTTTTTTTACACCACCATTTTGTGACGCGCATCACGCAAAACAGCTGATAAACCGGGGTTCATATGTGATCAAGATCACACTAACAGCCGTTCTCTGGACAGGTGAGCAATTCGGTGCGAGATTTCGCGTCATTAGATAACTCAGGTCCGGCTACCTCTGCCGCCGCGTTAACAACAAACCTCGGGCTTCCGGCCTGTGCGATAGCAAACATAATAAGGGGTTTTTATGTCATCCGATATCAAGATCAAAGTGCAAAGCTTTGGTCGTTTTCTTAGCAATATGGTAATGCCCAACATCGGCGCGTTTATCGCGTGGGGTATCATCACCGCATTGTTTATTCCAACAGGGTGGTTACCTAACGAGACGCTGGCGAAGCTCGTTGGCCCAATGATTACGTATTTGCTGCCGCTGCTCATCGGTTATACCGGTGGTCGCCTGGTTGGCGGCGATCGCGGTGGTGTCGTCGGTGCGATTACCACGATGGGTGTGATTGTCGGTGCGGACATGCCGATGTTCCTTGGTGCGATGATTGCCGGTCCGCTGGGCGGCTACTGCATCAAGAAATTTGACGCCCTGGTAGACGGTAAGATCAAATCCGGTTTTGAAATGCTGGTGAATAACTTCTCCGCTGGCATTATCGGTATGATCCTTGCCATCCTGGCGTTTCTTGGCATTGGCCCGGCGGTTGAAGTCCTGTCAAAAATTCTGGCGGCTGGCGTTAACTTCATGGTTGTCCATGACATGCTGCCGCTGGCGTCTATCTTTGTTGAACCGGCGAAAATCCTGTTCCTTAACAACGCCATCAACCACGGTATCTTCTCACCGCTGGGTATTCAGCAGTCTCATGATATTGGTAAGTCCATCTTCTTCCTGATTGAAGCGAACCCGGGTCCGGGTATGGGCGTGCTGATGGCGTACATGTTCTTCGGTCGCGGCAGCGCGAAACAGTCTGCTGGCGGTGCGGCTATCATCCATTTCCTGGGCGGTATCCACGAAATTTACTTCCCGTACGTGCTGATGAACCCGCGCCTGCTGCTGGCGGTGATCCTCGGCGGTATGACTGGCGTATTCACGCTGAGCGTGCTGAACGGTGGTCTGGTTTCTCCGGCGTCTCCGGGTTCAATTCTGGCCGTGCTGGCGATGACGCCGAAAGGGGCTTACTTCGCGAACCTGGCCGCAATCTTCGCCGCGCTGGCGGTCTCCTTCGTTATCTCTGCCATTCTGCTGAAAACCAGCAAAGTGAAAGAAGACGAAGAAGATATCGATGCCGCAACGCGTCGTGTGCAGGACATGAAAGCGCAGTCTAAAGGCGTTACGGCAACAGCTTCCGGCGATACCACGAATGACCTGAGCCACGTGCGTAAAATTATCGTCGCCTGTGATGCGGGTATGGGTTCCAGCGCCATGGGCGCAGGCGTGCTGCGCAAGAAAGTGCAGGATGCGGGCCTGACGAATATCTCCGTCACCAACAGCGCAATCAACAGTCTGCCGTCAGACGTTGACCTGGTGATTACGCACCGTGACCTGACTGAGCGTGCGATGCGCCAGGTTCCGCAGGCGCAGCATATTTCGCTGACCAACTTCCTCGATAGCGGCCTGTACACCAACCTGACCGAACGTCTGGTTGCTGCTCAGCGTCATACCGATAACGCCGCGAAGGTCAGCAGCAGCCTGCAAGATAGCTTTGATACCAGCAACAGCCACCTGTTTAAGCTGGGCGCAGAGAATATCTTCCTGGGGCGTACGGCGAGTAACAAAGAAGAAGCGATCCGTTTTGCTGGTGAACAGCTGGTAAAAGGCGGCTACGTGCAGCCGGAATATGTGGACGCCATGCTGGAACGTGAGAAACTGACGCCGACTTATCTGGGTGAATCTATCGCGGTGCCGCACGGTACGGTTGAAGCCAAAGATCGCGTGCTGAAAACCGGCGTGGTGTTCTGCCAGTACCCGGACGGCGTGCGTTTTGGTGAAGATGAAGACGACATCGCTCGCCTGGTCATTGGTATCGCTGCTCGCAATAATGAGCACATTCAGGTGATTACCAGCCTGACTAACGCACTGGATGACGAGACGGTTATCGAGCGTCTCGCGCATACTGACAGCGTCGAAGAAGTGCTGGCGTTGCTCAATAAGTAAATTCTTCCCTCTCCCTGCGGGGAGAGGGCTGTGGTGAGGGGAAAGTCGCCCGTTTCCTCACCCCAGCCCTCTCGGGTAAAAACATTGATAAAGGTTAACACTATGAAAGCATTGCATTTTGGCGCAGGTAATATCGGACGTGGTTTTATCGGCAAACTCCTTGCCGACGCGGGGATTAAGCTGACATTCGCCGATGTGAATCAGGTGGTTCTGGATGCCCTGAATGCCCGTCATAGCTATCAGGTGCATGTTGTTGGTGAAAACGAGCAGGTCGAAACAGTAAGTGGTGTCGATGCCGTGAGCAGTATCGGTGATGAGGTGGTTGACCTGATTACAAGCGTTGATCTGGTAACTACCGCTGTTGGCCCGGTTGTACTGGAACGCATCGCGCCGGCCATCGCGAAAGGCCTGGTAAAACGTAAAGCGCAGGGCGTGAACACGCCGCTAAACATTATCGCCTGCGAGAACATGGTGCGCGGCACCACGCAGCTTAAAGGCCATGTTTTCGCCGCGCTTCCTGAAGAAGACAAAGCCTGGGTTGAAGAGCATGTGGGCTTCGTTGACTCTGCTGTTGACCGCATCGTTCCGCCGTCGGCCTCCGCTACCAACGATCCGCTGGAAGTGACGGTAGAAACATTCAGCGAGTGGATTGTTGATAAAACGCAGTTCAAAGGCGCGTTGCCGACGATTGCAGGTATGGAGCTGACAGATAATCTGATGGCATTTGTCGAGCGTAAACTCTTTACGCTGAACACCGGTCACGCTATCACCGCCTATCTCGGGCAGCAAACCGGCCATCAAACCATCCGTGATGCCATCCTTGATGACAAAATCCGCGCCGTCGTCAAAGGTGCGATGGAGGAGAGCGGCGCGGTGTTGATTAAGCGCTATGGTTTCGATGCGCAGAAACATGCTGCCTACATTCAGAAAATCCTCGGTCGCTTTGAAAATCCCTATCTGAAAGATGATGTCGAGCGCGTGGGTCGCCAGCCGCTGCGTAAACTGAGCGCGGGCGATCGCCTGATTAAACCGCTGCTCGGCACGCTGGAGTACAACCTGCCGCACGCCAACCTGGTAAAAGGTATCGCTGCAGCGATGCATTACCGCAGCGAGCAGGATCCGCAGGCACAGGAACTGGCCGCCCTTATCGATGAAAAAGGGCCGCAGGCTGCGCTGGCACAAATTTCGGGCCTTGACGCGAGCAGCCCGGTCGTCGCTGAAGCGGTTAACGCGTACAACGCAAAGGCATGATGCCGACTATGGCGCGGGATACCCCGCGCCAGTTAACGAAATGGTCTGAAATGCAGGCAATAATGGAACAGACGCAGGCTTTCGAAAACCGCGTGCTTGAACGTCTCAATGCGGGTAAAACCGTACGAAGTTTTTTGATTGCTACCGTTGAGCTTCTCAACGAGGCGGTCAATATCTTAGTTCTTCAGGTGTTTCGCAAAGACGATTACGCGGTGAAATACGCCGTCGAACCGCTACTTGACGGCGACGGGCCGTTGGGGAATTTGTCGGTGCGTTTAAAGCTTATTTACGGACTTGGCGTGATTTCCCGCCAGGAATATGAAGACGCAGAGCTGCTGATGGCGCTACGCGAGGAGCTTAACCACGACGGAACAGAGTACGCTTTCACCGATGATGAAATCCTCGGCCCTTTCGGAGAGCTACACTGTGTTGCTGCACTGCCTCCTGCTCCGCAGTTTGAGACGAGCGATGCCGAGCTTTTCGCGATGCAAAAACAGCGCTACCAGCAGGTTGTTCGCTCTACGATGGTGCTATCTCTGACCGAGCTGATTTCCCGAATCAGCTTAAAAAAAGCATTCCAGAAGTAACCTGCACCACAAATGTTGTATCCTTGCTGTTTACCCCAATGAAACTGAGCACCATGAAAGAAGTTGAAAAAAACGAAATCAAACGCCTGAGCGACCGCCTCGACGCACTTCGCCACCAACAGGCCGAGCTCTCTTTAGCCGAGTCTGCGGACAAGTACGCAGAGCTTGAAAAAGAAAAAGCCACGCTGGAAACAGAAATCGATCGCCTGCGTAATCAGTACAGTCAAAAGCTGAGTAAAGAGGCGCAAAAATTGATGAGTTTGCCTTTTAGCCGTGCGATTACGAAAAAAGAGCAGGCAGACCTCGGCAAGCTGAAAAAAAGCGTTCGTGGCCTGGTCGTTGTACATCCCATGACCGCGCTGGGACGTGAAATGGGCCTTGAGGTCATGACCGGCTACGCAAAAAGCGAGTTTTAATCCGCATCTCCTGATCCTTTACCAGATGGATCAGGAGTATTCCCCCCTTTCTTTTTAATCTATCTTTTTTATTCATTACACTTAATATTCTTACCGACACTCTACATATTAATTTTTTCTTAAAATGCCCTCATAAAAACGCAGCCATATAATTTCACGGTCAGTGAATGTACTATATTGCAGCGGATACTTTGCAGAAACGGATTTTCTGTACCAATAATAAAAGGATGCCACATGAAATCTTTACCTTTAGCCCAACAATTCCGTCGTTCAACCGGTGAGTTTCTCAACAAACAAGATGAAGCAGATTTAAATCAAACCCAACAAGATGAAAGAATCAAAATGCTCGCTGCGTATCCCGGGCGTCATCAGGGAAATGCAGCGAGGCAAGATCTGGCTAATGCCACTCTGAACATAATAGCCTTGCTGAGTGTCCTCCAGCCAGACCACAACTCTCTCCCGCTTCAGCGTTTAAATTCCGCTCCTCCTGTTAATCCTGCATTATTAAATGCTGCCGAAGCGGGAAATTCAATCGGCGCACAAATCAAATCCGTTACGCCCTATACGTTATTATCAGAACTTCCCAAACCGGTACTGGACAAGCAGCAGAAAAATAGTCTGAGTTTACCTGAAGCTAATTCACAGTCTTTATCCCGCGCTCGCAGAAGTATAGCTTTATCTCCTGCACTCTCGTCGGTTACATCATCAACACTTACGCCAGCACCCAATAATAAATATTCAGCACCGGAAATATCAGATATTCTTCATCGAGTGCAAAATCATCTACTGGATAAATTTCTGGATACACATCGCCAGACTTTTGCCATACGCTCATCGTTTGAGCGAGTAAACAACCTGGTCGAATATATAAAAGAAAACGAAGAAGAGAATATTGATAAAGTCGCAAGGATTTTATTATCAGCCTCTGCGAGTTATGGTGAAAATAAGGAAGAGTATCTCTCTAAAGGCCAAAAGCGCGCCATCATTGTAGAATATTTGAACAAAGCTATACTCGGCAAATCCCTTGATAGCTGGTGTTTGCAGCAGGCGCATTTAATGCGCCAGAAAGATAACGCATTATACAACCACGGTAACCTGCAGCATCGATTAACTCGCCTGTTAAACGACAGCTCAAAACCTGAAATGTTGTCAGCGCAAGCGCGTATTTTTTATCAGAACGCATCTTTAAAGAAAATTCTGCCCACCTTAATGCTTACCCCGGACAGCCAGGACAGGGAAGATCTGGAAAAGATGATGGTCAACGATCCCCGATGGGCATTCATTCATGCAGGCGCCATGTTACTCAGTAGCAGCGATACCGAATTTATATCGCTTCCTCTCAAGCAACTCGAAGAAATCGGTATCACGCTGGATGTCTTATTACACCAGGGAGCAGTACCTCAGGAATATATTGAGTTTTTTAAAATTCCTGCACTATTTGATTATATTAATTATCATCAATCCACTACGGAAGATATTCTCTATGACACAGATAAATTAACGCAGATATTTAAATATTTTTTTGATAACACCACCGACTGGGTAAAAAGTAATAACCCGTTTGCTTTACTTCCTGATTTAGTCAGTGCGTGGAAAACCCGAAGTGAACTCGCCAGTGACATGCTGACCCGAAATGGGATATCAGAAGAATTATTAACTCACTACCTGAATAGCCATAACGAAATAAAATTACCCGTAAAAGAGGGTTATGAACGGATCCCTCTGCCGAATATTGATAATGTTTTTTATAACCAAAATGAAAAGATAGAGATAACGACAAATAAAGCAGATAAACTCCTGCTTCCCCTGGTCTTTGACTCTCTTAGCAATGAAGATCAACTATTTATTCAAAAAGCCAAAGTTGAACGGGTTACCGCCGCATTTGATGCCAGAGATGAAATTCGCAACGTTCCTCTGCCCCCTTCCGCAAGGCGAGGGATCGATGCCGCAGGCGCGCTGGTTTACCATGTCCCGGACCGTATCGATCTCCTGCGCTGTACAAATGGCAAGACAGAAAAAATTTATGCACTTAAAACAATTCGCAGTGGCGAATATATTCTTGAGCGCGTGGACAGAAAACGCGATGCAATTTTAAATTTACTGGATGACGGGTTCACTCCGACTGTTGATAAAGATTATAAATTAAAAATCACCTCACCTATAACGCTGAAAGAGCGAAACGAATTGCCAACGGTTATTATTGATGCACTCGCTAACCTGCACAGTAAAAAATTACGTTCTGATCTGGATAAGAGAGGCTATGAGAAAACAACGAAGGAGAAAGTCGGTGATTTTTTTCTTGGCCTGATACCATTCTACACCTGTATTTCAGAAAGTATAAAAGGCAATGTCGACAAGGCACTTCCCTCTTGTTTAATGGATATTCTTGGTTTAGTACCAGTAGCAGGTTTAGCGGCAAGAACAACTTTTCGTTTCGGTGCAGCACTGAGTAGTGCAACAATTGGGGCGCTGACGTATGGCCTGCGGGAAGCGACTCTTAACGCGATGATACGCCAGAGTGGCAACAAGCTAGTAAGCCAGTTCCCCTTAATTGCCAAAGAAATATCGCCGCAGGTGATGCGAAACTTAGGTGTCGCGTTTTTACGCAGTGTCGATCCTGGCGTTGAATTATTAAGCAGGGCCGGAATAAAAGGTGTTACTGCGCTTAAAGCCATCGCCAGGGCTTCAAAAAAAGATAAAAGCCTTGCTTTATTAGCACCTTCGCTTGATAAAATTCCCCTCCCGGAAACTAAAATTCAGTCATATCAAGCATCGTCCATTTCTAGCTCACAAAACGACAAATTGCTGGACGTAGTGAATATTGGAACAGTTGATGGGAAGCCCCTGTGGGTGCAATTAAATCGTGAAACCGGGGAATTTTTTGAGCAGAAGTATCGGCTTGATCCGGAAGGAAAGCTTGGGCCAATACAATCACCACTATCAGAAGAGTTAGAACGCCTGAAAATACTTTCAGCAAAACTGGGTTTAAAGCTGATGAACCCGGGTGAGCCACAAGCATCGGGATCGCGCGATATGTCAGGTACTCAGCTCGCCCTACCTGCCTACAATCGTCTTCCCCCTGTCGCCGGTAATAGCGAAAAATTCAACAGAGTGCGGAAAGTGTCAGACATACAATATCCCGTGGCACGACCGGGTATAGTTAATACCCAGATACAAAGACTTAGTCATTTTATCCCGGTCCATCCGCTGTTTACTATTGAGCCAGAATACGTCAACCAATTATTTATGCATTTTAATAATGAAGTACTGGGGCCCCATCCCTGGCGTGCATACGCAGGTTTTGCTCTTAATGTTCCTCCCGCCATCGCCTGGGCGCAGCAAAAAGTTCGTACTAATCTATATAAAAGTAAACGGACGCTGGAAAAAGCGCATCAGCTTATGACGTCGATTAATTACTCTTCAATAATGGATCATCGTGTCGGTAAATACCTTTCCGGGATGTTAGGTACCGACCGGGTTGAGGTGATAGCAGAAGCCTCCAGGAGATTAACGCAAACAATTTTAAAATGCAAAAAACTATTAAAAGCATCTGAGGAAGTTGACTTCAGTAATATTATTACCATTTCAACCGACTTGATAAAATCCCCATATGATCCTAATAAATATATGTCTGTTCTTTCCGATGAAGAAATTTATCATATGCCTTTTGGCGCAACATCCATTCCGGATGCCGAAGGGCGCATAATGATTTATGTCGATTCATTTCTTGGCCAACACGACGTTTTAGATAAAAATAATCTCTCGGTCAGTTCAAAAACAAAGCTGACAATGGCGGAAACATTTAATCATGAGCTATCGCATTCTGCTGCGGGTACGCTCGACATATTTAAAGTGTATGTCGCGACCAAAAGACAAAAATTAAATGGTATGGATCTTCGTACATCGTTTATCAAGAGGCTCTATTTTAAAGAGATGGGTGACAGGCTGCCGAGTATATTTGATGGTAATGATATTTATCTTTTCTTCAACAACTTGAAAGCATATCAGGGAATTACAACGCCAATTACCGAAGCATCAATGGTCCGGGCGATTATGTCCGATAAGATGTTGTTTGCGAACTTAATGCTATCGGATGCTGATGTTGTTTCCAGAACCATTACTGCACTGGTTGATAAACGCCAGTTTAATGCCATATACATGAAAAAAAGAGAAGTGTCTAATGCCTCAGAATCGTCAGAGAGCGATACTGATATCACCGAGGTTTTGGATATCTCTGATAAATTTATAACGCTTCTTCTTGCGCAGGTGATGGATGGCATAATTAAACAAGATGATCCACTCACTATTCCGGAAGAAAACTACCAACCACCCCAGAAAATAAAAAATATAAAAATAAACGGTGTAACAATGGAGGTTCAAATTTATGGTAATACAGAAGACGAAAACTTACTGTTTCCGGAGATAAATGAAGTCATACCTGCCAATAAACCGCTTAACGCCAAAAAATATAAGAAAGCCTTTTCAACACTTTTGCCTCAGCAGAAAAAAGCATTAAAAATATGGGCAGCCAAAGGATTACATCACACTGCAAATTATAACGATGATACGCCTGGTCTGCCTGGCGGCATTTATCCTGCAATAAATAAAAAACTTATCAAAGGTGCCACTCTCAACCGTAAAGAGCTGAAAATAATACAAAATATTATGTCAGCAATAAGCAGTAAAAAAATTCCCCCGGCTCCCGGCAACTATGTTCGCGCCAGTTGTTATATAAATGGCAAGCATAATCCGTGGCTGGAAGATGCTATAGAGATAGGTGATTACCTGACGATGTCACCCGCCTTTATGAGCGTGTCTTCCGATCCCTCTCAGCTACTGCCAACCATTGTTGATTCTGCCAATATTGATAACCGCATCGACAGCTTACTATTTTTCAAAATAGAAAATGCTACCAACGCGCTGCCTTTACTCTCTGTTGTACCAGCAAAATCGCCTTTAAAGGATGATTTTATCTACCCGCCCGATGCCTTGTTTAAAGTGAAAAGCCTGGTTTATGCCACCCCGGTCTCCTCAGAGGCTTTATACGCGAATAAAGAGATGTATTTACCCACCAGAGTGGGTGTTGTATTAACCGAAGTCGATGAAGAACAAGCAAAAACAGTGGTGATGGCAAAGAATATTTTCACCGGGGAAAACGAAGTCCTTAAATAAAAGGTATCGCAGCAACTCCGTTCCTGTGCCAGGGGGAGCGTTATATAACCTGCAGCTGGCGCTTCATGCAGCCGCGCCCAATTGGCCCTACCAATTGGGCGCGGTTACGTTCACTGGTTCACAATTACGCCTCATTCAGTCACAGAAACATTGCCATGCCGCAACATTTGAGCAACCATTTATTTTCATAAACCCTACACCACTATACTGGCAGGACCACTTTTACAAAACATGTGACGCAGAGATAAGCCCAGACTTGCCGCGTCCCTTGTTTTGAAGGGTTCTCAGGAGACCTGCATGAATCTCTGGCAACAGAATTACGATCCGGCCGGAAACCTCTGGCTTTCAAGCCTGATCGCATCGCTACCGATCCTGTTTTTCTTTTTTGCGCTCATCAAGCTCAAGCTGAAAGGTTATGTTGCGGCCAGCTGGACTGTTGCCATTGCCCTTGGCGTCGCGTTGCTGTTTTACGATATGCCGCTGGATAATGCGCTGGCGTCGGTAATTTACGGCTTCTTTTATGGTCTGTGGCCGATTGCCTGGATAATTATCGCGGCAGTCTTTGTGTATAAAATCTCCGTGAAAACCGGGCAGTTTGACATTATCCGCTCTTCTATTCTCTCGATTACTCCCGACCAGCGCCTGCAATTAATTATTGTCGGCTTCTCATTCGGTTCGTTTCTGGAAGGTGCCGCCGGATTCGGTGCCCCGGTTGCTATCACCGCTGCGCTGCTGGTTGGCCTCGGTTTTAACCCGCTCTACGCAGCAGGTCTTTGCCTTATTGTGAATACCGCGCCGGTGGCCTTTGGCGCAATGGGCATCCCTATTCTGGTTGCCGGTCAGGTCACCGGTCTGGACAGTTTTGAAATCGGCCAGATGGTCGGTCGCCAGCTTCCCTTTATGACGATTATTGTGCTGTTCTGGATAATGGCCATCATGGATGGCTGGCGAGGCGTAAAAGAGACGTGGCCTGCGGTGATGGTTGCCGGTGGCTCCTTTGCCATCGCGCAATATTTGAGTTCGAATTATATTGGCCCCGAACTGCCGGATATCATCTCATCCCTGGTTTCGCTGGTCTGTCTGACGCTGTTCCTCAAGCGCTGGCAGCCGGTGCGCATCTTTCGCTTCGCCGATATGGGTGCCTCTCAGGTTGACCTTAATCTGCAACGCACTAAATACAGCGCAGGTCAGATCCTGCGAGCCTGGTCACCGTTTTTGTTCCTGACTGCAACCGTTACGATATGGAGCGTACCGCCGTTCAAAGCGCTATTTGCGCCGGGCGGCGCGCTGTATGACTGGGTCGTGAATATCTCTGTACCGCATCTTGATAAACTGGTTGAACGCATGCCGCCGGTGGTTAGCTCAGCGACACCTTACGCTGCGGTATATAAATTCGACTGGTTCTCTGCCACCGGCACCGCCATCTTCTTTGCGGCGATCTTGTCTGTTTTCTGGCTGCGGATGAAGCCAAAGGAGGCAGTCAAAACCTTCACCAGTACGCTGCGGGACCTGGCGCTGCCTATTTACTCCATCGGCATGGTGTTATCCTTTGCCTTTATCTCTAACTACTCCGGGTTGTCCTCCACTCTGGCATTAGCGCTGGCACATACTGGCCAGGCATTTACCTTTTTCTCGCCGTTTCTTGGCTGGCTTGGGGTGTTCCTTACCGGGTCTGATACCTCCTCAAACGCACTTTTTGCCGCACTGCAAGCGACCGCTGCGCAACAGATTGGCGTGTCGGATGTGCTGATGGTCGCCGCCAATACTACCGGTGGGGTAACGGGAAAAATGATCTCTCCTCAGTCAATCGCTATTGCCTGCGCAGCGGTCGGACTGGTCGGCAAGGAGTCAGACCTGTTCCGCTTTACCGTTAAACACAGCCTGATTTTCACCTGTATGGTCGGGGTGATTACGACACTTCAGGCTTATGTCTTTACCTGGATGATTCCATGAAAGTATTACCCAGACGCCTGGCAGACGACGTTGCCGATCGTGTGCGGGCGTTGATTAGCGAACAGCAGCTGGAAGCGGGCATGAAATTGCCCGCCGAACGCCAGCTCGCGGTGCAGCTTGGTGTTTCGCGTAATTCACTACGGGAAGCCCTCTCCAGGCTGGTGAGTGAAGGGGTGTTGTTGAGCCGCCGTGGCGGTGGCACTTTTGTGCGCTGGCAGCATGACAAATGGTCGGAGCAGAACATTGTCGAGCCATTAAAAACGCTGCTGCATAACGACCCCGATTACAGTTTTGATATTCTGGAAGCTCGCCACGCGATTGAAGCCAGTACCGCCTGGCACGCGGCAATGCGCGCGACCGACGCCGATAAAGAGAAAATTGCGCTGTGTTTTGACGCTTCTCAGTCCGACGACCCGGACCTTGCTTCGCAGGCGGATGTCCGTTTCCATCTGGCCATCGCCGAAGCCTCACATAACGTGGTACTGCTGCAAACGATGCGCGGTTTTTTCGATCTGCTGCAATCTTCGGTCAAACAGAGCCGCCAGCGCATGTACCTCGTCCCCCCCGTTTTTTCACAGCTCACCGAACAGCATCGGGCAGTCATGAACGCCATCTTCGCCGGTGATGTCGACGGCGCACGCCAGGCAATGATGGCGCACCTTGCTTTTGTCCACACCACTATTCGCCAGTTCGATGAAGATCAGGCCCGTCAGGCGCGTATTACCCGTTTGCCTGATGAGCAGCACACTCAAATCAGGGAGAAAAAAGTATGATTATTTCCCAGGCCAGCGACTACCGCGCAGCGGCAAAGCGCATTTTGCCCCCGTTCCTCTTTCATTATATTGATGGCGGCGCCTACGCCGAATATACCTTGCGCCGTAACGTAGAGGATTTATCGCAGGTAGCGCTGCGCCAGCGCGTGCTGAAAGATATGTCTAATCTCAGCCTCGAAACTACCCTATTTAACGAAAAACTGGCTATGCCTGTGGCGCTGGCACCGGTCGGCTTGTGCGGGATGTATGCACGGCGCGGCGAAGTTCAGGCGGCTGGCGCAGCAGATGCCAAAGGCATCCCATTTACCCTGTCGACCGTGTCCGTCTGTCCTATCGAAGAGGTAGCGCCGACCATCAAGCGACCGATGTGGTTTCAATTATACGTTCTGCGCGATCGTGGATTTATGCGTAATGCGCTGGAGCGCGCGAAAGCGGCGGGCTGTTCAACATTAGTGTTCACCGTGGATATGCCGACGCCTGGCGCGCGTTACCGCGATGCGCATTCGGGGATGAGCGGTCCGAACGCCGCGATGCGTCGTTACTTACAATCGGCGCTGCACCCGCAGTGGGCCTGGGATGTTGGTGTTAATGGTCGCCCGCACGATTTGGGCAATATTTCTGCCTACCTGGGTAAACCCACGGGCCTGGAAGATTATATTGGCTGGCTGGCAAAAAACTTTGACCCCTCAATTAGCTGGAAAGATCTGGAGTGGATTCGGGAATTCTGGGATGGCCCGATGGTGATTAAGGGAATTCTTGACCCACAAGATGCGCGGGACGCGGTGCGTTTTGGCGCTGACGGTATCGTGGTGTCTAACCACGGCGGTCGCCAGCTCGACGGCGTGCTCTCCTCCGCCCGCGCGCTACCTGCAATCGCTGACGCGGTCAAAGGTGATATCGCTATTCTGGCCGACAGCGGGATCCGCAACGGTCTTGATGTCGTGCGTATGCTTGCGCTGGGCGCAGATACGGTGCTGCTGGGCCGTGCCTATCTCTACGCGCTGGCCACACATGGTCGTAAAGGCGTCGCAAACTTGCTGGATCTGATCGAAAAAGAGATGCGAGTAGCCATGACCCTGACCAGTGCCAGCTCGATTAGTGAAATCAGTAAAGATTCGCTGGTACAGGAACTTAACCAGCTGCCTGCCGGGCTGGCACCGTTATCAAAGGGTGATGCGGCCTGAACACAGCGACCTTGCGAGGCTCAGAGATGGGCCTCGTTATAAACCCCTGCTTTAGATAGCATCGTAAAAAAAGTAATAAATATTCTCATGCTAACTTTTATCGCATAATATTATTTCTCTTTTAATTTTAGTGTTAATAACCGCTCGCCTCCCTCCTTTAGCTCCATCATATTATCCGGGTCTCATGCCTGTCAGAATACCTGCATAGTGAATAGCGATAATCTTTTATTAAGTTAAACAAAAATACAATATCCAAAAATAATGCACTGTAGTCTTTATATTTTAGCGTTTTCAAAACAAGTACATCCTGAATCGCCCCTATAATTATCATCCGTAAAAAGGTTAAGAGAGAATGGATATTCATCGCACTAATTAAAAAGGATTTTATATGAAAACTATTTCTCACCCTCAGCACGTTCGGCGCGTAACCGGGGAATTCCTGGCAAGGCAGGATCGGGCAGCCGGTGATGCAAGACAACAGCAAGACCGCATTACAGAACTTGCAAAATACCCAGGCCGTAATAGCCAAAATGCCAGCCAACAAGATTTAGCCTATTCGCTCTTAAATCTTGTGACTTTATTAAGCACTATCCGACCTGGACCAGAGTCTGTCACTTCATCAGAATTAACTAAAACGCCAGAGACGCAAAATAGCTTAGATATAGATTCTCAACATAAGGTAAGAGACACATATTCGCATTTCGTTGATAACATAGCGTTACCGGCTCTGTTAAGTCAGAGCCAACCTGCGCACAATCAGAACATTATCAAAACCCCAAAAGCGCTACGTCATCATCGCAGCGTAACGCTTTTAGCGGAGCCAGTGAAAAATAGTGCGCCGCCCCTTTCTCCGACGGATCGCATAAGCAAAAGAAGTGAACCTGAAACATTAACTGAAAAACAAAACAAAATCCTGGATACATGGTTGCTTGAAAACAACTTAAAACCAGACAGTAATCATAAATTCGAACGCCTGAACTGTATTGCTCGTTATATGGCAGAAAATATAATCGACAACACAACAGAAATTGCCAGATTATTACTTTTAGCCTCGAACAGCTATGGTGCAGAGGAACACGAAATACTCACAGACTCACGTAAGTGGGCTGTTATCGCTGAATATTTTCATCACGTTATTTTGGGTGCAAGTCTTGAAGAGTGGTTACTTAAACAAATTCAGCAAATAAAAAATCAGGAAAACTATTTATACCATCATGAAAACCTACAACGTGCATTTACCAATAAACTCAATGCTTTTTCCGGGGGCGAAACGCTTTCATCCACTTCACGAAAATTTTATCAAAATCATATTCTGATAAACCTGTTACCGACCTTTATGCTACAACCATCCCTGGAAGCACAAGCAGAGCTGGCAAAAATGGACATCAGCAAAACTCAATGGGGGTTGATACACGCCGGAGCAAGGTTATTAAATTATGCGGGATCTGAATTTCGCACACTTAATATTAACGATCTGGCAGAAATTGGTATAACGCTCGATATATTAATTCGCCAGGGGATTATCCCTCAGGAATATGTCGATTTCTTCTTTCTGCCCGCACTTATTCATTATGCCAGCACCGAGGAAAGCCTTGTGGCCAGGCATGAGCTTATCCACCAAAACATGCCGCAGATTATTACACGTTATTTCGAACATATCGCTAAATGGGCCAATAAGCATAACCCCATCGCCCAGTTATCTGACTTAGTTAAAAACTGGAAATCCCGGCGAGAACTTGCCCAGGAAATTCTTTCTGAAAAGAACATCCCGCTAACATTATTAAATTCATATATGAATCAGCATAGCGCGACAATTTACCATTACCCCAATGGGGCAAGTATAAACATTCCCAACATTGATGAGGTATTCGATCTACAAAATCAGAAAATTGAAAAGGTCGCGAGAGAAGCAGACAGCATTGTTCTGCCTCAGGCATTCAATGCATTAAGCCAGGCAAGCCAGGCATTTATTGCAAACGCTTCAATCAATAGAGTCACGGCAAAGTTTACTGCTGAAAAAGCGATTCACGGTGTTCCGCTCAGTAAATCAGTAAAAATGGGCATAGATCATTCAGGTGCGCTGGAATACCCTATTCCCGATCAGTATGACCTTCTGCAATGTATAAATGATGGCGAAGAGCGTATTTATATTCTGCAAACACAAGCTAGTGGGGAGTATTCGATCTTTCATGCCAACACATTAAGAGAAGATATGTTCTGGCTTCTTGATGATATTCCGCCGGGAGGGATAACGGATTATGACCTGAAGATGACTTTTGACAGGCAATTAAAGAGTAAAGAGGAAGCGCCCGCAAAATTAATAGATAAACTCGCTACGCTACACAGTTCCCGGTTACGACGTGCTCTTGAACAGCAAGGTTATCAGAAAACGCCAGATGAACATCTACGAGACTTTATTTTAAGCCTGATTCCATTTTATACATGTATTTCCGAAGCGATTAACGGTGATAGCGAAGCAGCAACAACTGCCTGCATGATGGATATAGTAAGCCTCTTACCCCTTGCTGGTATCACGGTCAAAACCGGTTTTCGATTCGGTACCGCACTGGCAAAGAGTACGACACTGGCCCTGACATGGAGCGCCCGCCAGGCTACGTTAAAAACTATGTTAAAGCAGGCAGGGCAAATCTATATTAAGCAATTCCCTGACATTTCCGTGACCATATCGCCTTCTGTGATGCAGAGGATGGGCGTCATTTTTTTACGCGGCATTGACCCCGGCGTCGAGTTATTAACTCAGGGGATGTTGAAAGGAACAAAAGCACTGGAGAAGGCTATTTCGCACCTACAAGAAAAAGGGCGAGGCCTTACCGACCTGGCAAAATCATTAAAAAAGCTTATCCGAAGACCTGTTCCCCAGATGGATATAAAAAAGTATTCAACTCAAACGCTATTTAGCAAAAGGCATAACAGAGAAGTAGACCTCGCGGCTATCGGAAAACAAAGCGGTAAGCAAATCTGGGTACAATTTAATAGTGAATCGGGGGAACTCTTCGGCAGGAAATATTTTATCAATAGTCAGGGTATGCTTGAACCAGCACCGTATTCTGCGAAGAAGCGATTCAAATCTTTGCAAACGGAGGGGCTGGGTGGGAAAGGCGCTATTAAAAAAAACTGGCCAGCCGACAGGCAGGTTGCTGGCCCATCTTATACAAATCCTGATGCTCTACCGGTATTCAGAGACAGCCTTATCAATAACATTCCGGTGCAGATAAGGACATACGGCGAGCCCGGCAGTGAAACATTGCTCTACCCTGAAATAAATGAGATTACGCTTCTCGCTGCACCGATGGATATAAAAAAATATGAACTTGCACTTTCAACATTATTACCTGAAGAAGTGGCGGCATTAATGGCATGGATAACGCCAGGTAATCCGACGTTGATTCATCGGGACGGCACAAGTGAAATGGTTGACAATATCAGCATCGAATTAAATAAAAAATTAATTAGAGGTTTACCGTTCACCCCTTATGAAAAGCTAACGTATGACAATCTGATTAGCGCGATAGAGAGCAAGAAAATACCAGGCATTCAAGGAGACTATCTGCATGTTAGCCATTATAGGGCTGGCGCCCCTAATCCCTGGTTAAATGGTGAGTTAGCAATTAATGATTATGTTACCAATCATCCGGTGATCATGAGCCTTTCTGCTGAACCCACTTTTGCGCTTGCCGCTATAAAAGAAGCCCATACGATCAGCGCAGATATAGCAAGCTTTATTTTTTATAAGATCGAAAACGCAAAAAATACTTTTCCATTAATTTCGTCCTCGTTCTCTTTTCCAATGTTTGAGAATGATTTTCTCTACCCGCCTAATACAGTATTAAAAATAAAATCAATTACAATATCTCAACCGATTTCTCCTGAAAATATTGGCCATAACGAAATCTCGTATAAGGCAAACCGTATAGGCGTGATCCTTACTGAGGTTGATGCGACCGAGGCAGCACAAATTAGTACAATCAAAAATCTCTTTAATGGCGTAAAAATACCGATTGTAGTCTTGCCTGCTTATAATACCCTCCCCGCTTTACCGGTTAATCGCGGCTATTGGGATAGAGTGAGAGAGGTCGTTACTGCCCCGCTGATACCGCCACCATCATTTTTAAAGTATTCAACGCTTCAGAAACTGGAAAAATTTATACCTGAAATTCCAATACAGGTCACAGCTGACACCAGTATAATTACAAAAAACACAGAGGAACATATAAACAAATATTTATCACCCGCTAACTGGCGAGCTTATGCAGGGTTAGGTGGGGATGTACCGCCTGAGATTTCATGGATGCAAAGAATAATTCGAAACCACTGCGAAGAAAGCCTGAGAAAACTGACCAATGTCGATAATATATTAAGCAATATTTCGCCAGAAAACATCATGAAGACCGACATCGGAAAATATCTCATGAAATTAACTCCAACCCATGACAAAAACATTGTTACCGAAGCATTTACCAAAATATCGAAAGTATTTAACCGCGCACGTGTTTTTATGGATGCCGCAAAAAAGATTGATTACAGTAATTTCGTAATTGTTTCCACAGAGCTTTTTCAAGTGCGTGATGCTCGTCAACAATATATTTCTTTACTCAGCAATGAAGCTCTCCGTAAATTACCCAAGGCCTGCACGCATAAACTTGATCCTGAAGCGCGCATAGTAATCTTTGCCGACCAATTTATCGGTAACTCGCCTGAAGCTGAAGGTGTTCGGGCCTCATTAACGTCTTCCTCGGAATTTAAAATTCATCAGAGTATAATTCATGAAGTAACCCATTTAACGTCCCTAACCTCCGATCTTTTTACTCATTCCATTCCCACACCTGAAACCTATTATACTGCACTCTTTGCCCGGGAAAATTTTATGCGTGCATTGATGACAGCAGCCACACCAGGTACAGCTGCACCAATCTGGAGAAGCAGTGACTTTCTTAAATTTATGCAAAATGTAGTCAACTACCAGAATGTTCATGTCAGCCTGGATTATGCTTCAGTCATCAGATCAATTAAAAAGGATCCAATGCTGTCCGCCAATATATTCTATTCAGACGCAGAAGTTCTTGCGCTAATTGCTAATGATATTGATGCCCAGCGTAGCGTTGACACATTATTCCGTTCTAAACGAGATACACGGGAAAACAGTTTTCTTGCAGGTAATGATGATACCGACATGCTTGTTTTTCTCACTTTTTTACTGGATGCAACAACAAACGGTTTAATCCATCTTACCTCTCCAGAATCAGGAAATAAAAATAATAAACAAACCCTTCGGGCGATAAAAAGAAAAAAAATAAGTGGTGTGAGCATGGATCTGCAAATTTATGGTAATACCAATAACGCAGCTTTACTTTTCCCGGAATATAATCAATGGACAAAAAGTAAAAGTCCAGAAGCCAAAAAGAACCTGAAAAAGACTATCGCCACTTTGTCTCCTCAGGAAAAGAAAGCCTTATCTTTATGGACAGAATTTGCCGACCAGCATCACACTGTAAACAATATAACAACAAAACCAAAAATAAATAAAAAAATTATCAATAGCATCCGCTTAACTCCTGACGAAAAAATAACTTACGATAATATTCTCACAGTAGTTCGTAGTGGAAAACTCCCTGCTGCATCCGGTGATTTTCTCCGCATTGTCCATTATTCAAAAGGCGAAAAGAATCCATGGCTTAATGATGAACTGGATGTAAACGATTATGTCTCCACGGCGAAAGCGTTTATGAGTGCTTGCCCCGACGACCGATATGCTCTTTCAGAAATTACTGATCTCAGAAATCCCGGGGGAAATATCACCAGTATTGTGTTATACAAAATTGAAAATAGCACCCGGGCATTATCTTTGCCTCCTCTGCTGAACGCTCCTGTAAATACGAATAATGAATACCTCTATCCCCCGGGTAGCCTGTTCAAAGTTAAAAGCCTGGCGATTTCCGTCCCGGTTTCGACAGAAGCAGGCTATAAAAACGCCAATATCTACCGGGCGCAAAGGGTGGCAGTCACGCTAACTGAAGTGAACCCGGAAGAAGCAAAAAAAATCACGACGATAAAAAATATCTTTAATGGTGCGGAAACACACTTTCTCAAGGCTTCCGCAAGACGACATAGCGTGGATGAATAAAAAGCCTCGTTTGTTGGCCCGCCGACAACGATGAATGATTTTCTCCGCATATGGGGAACGCATGGATAAGCGGCACTACACAGGAGTTAGGCTGAGGAGAAAATTCTGCTATCCTGCCCCCGCTATCAAGGGGGCAGTATGTTAAATATCGTTTTATTCGAACCAGAAATCCCACCCAATACGGGGAACATCATCCGCTTGTGCGCGAACACAGGCTTTCGCCTGCACATCATCGAACCGATGGGTTTTACCTGGGATGATAAGCGCCTGCGGCGCGCGGGGCTGGATTACCATGAATTCGCTGCCGTGAAAAGACACCATGATTACGCTGCGTTTGTGCAAACAGAGCAGCCTCAACGCTTGTTTGCGCTGACGACAAAAGGCACACCGGCTCACAGCGCCGTGGAATATCAGGAAGGTGATTATTTGATGTTTGGCCCGGAAACGCGTGGCCTGCCGACGGCGATTCTTGATGCGCTCCCGCCTGAGCAGAAAATCCGCATCCCTATGATGCCGGACAGTCGCAGCATGAACTTGTCGAATGCCGTGTCGGTGGTCGTATACGAGGCATGGCGCCAGCTTGGTTACTCTGGTGCAGTGTTGCGTCGCTAAAAGCGCCTGTTAAACCTGGCGGTGCAACAGCTTGTTGAGCTACTGGCAGCACACCGCGCATTTAATGCAAATCCTGCGCCTGACTGATGCGTTGCATACATTAGTCAGGCAGCTGTATGAGAACCGGATGTTTAAATTCCGTCGCCGTATTCAAACCCATGATTGATGCCGTTGAAATGCTGATCCATATCCATTGACGGCTTCTCGCTCTCGGGTTTGCCCACAATGCGTGCTGGCACGCCAGCTGCCGTGGTATGTGGCGGCACCGGCTGTAACACTACAGAACCCGCGCCGATTTTCGCACCACGCCCGACTTCAATATTGCCGAGGATTTTAGCGCCCGCGCCAATCATCACACCTTCGCGAATTTTCGGATGGCGATCGCCGGAGGTTTTCCCGGTACCGCCAAGCGTCACCGATTGCAAAATCGACACATCGTCTTCAATGACAGCCGTTTCACCGACCACGATACCTGTCGCGTGGTCGAGCATGATACCGCGCCCAATAGTGGCCGCTGGATGAATATCAACCTGGAAGCTAACGGACACCTGATTTTGCAGAAAAATAGCCAGCGCCTGACGGCCCTGATGCCAGAGCCAGTGGCCGATACGATAAGCCTGCAATGCGTGAAAACCTTTCAGATAGAGCAGCGGCGTAGAATATTTATCAACCGCCGGGTCACGGGTGCGCACAGCCTGGATATCACAGGCCGCGGAAGCGATCATTTCCGGATCGGCGGCGTAGGCCTCTTCCACAACTTCGCGAATAGCGATGGCAGGCATAATTGGCGAGGCCAGTTTATTGGCCAGCATATAACTTAACGCACTGCCCAGATTCTCGTGCTTGAGTAGCGTTGCGTGGTAAAAACTGGCCAGCATCGGCTCACAGTCCGCCAGCGCCCGGGCTTCGGCTTTTATATTATTCCAGACCAGATCCAGTTCTTCACACGGCATTGCTTACTCCAGACATATCTAATATGGATACACAAAATCGTTCAGTTTACGCCGGGGCATCAATTCCTGCTGCCCCGTCACCTTGTTGTAACCTGCCGAGCGATGCTCTCAGGATACCTGGATACCGTTAAACTGAAGGAAACGTGTATCTTTAGTGGCTGCTGCGCTCATCTTTACGAGCACGACCTAACAGAGTCAATGCTGCCTCGCGCGCATTTTTACCGCAATACAATACCTGATAAATTTCTTCGGTAATGGGCATTTCGACACCAAACCGGTGCGCCAGCGCACGAACTTCTTTGGTATTGCGGTAACCTTCCACTACCTGGCCAATTTTATCCTGGGCACTCTGCACATCCATGCCCTGGCCGAGCATCATGCCAAAGCGGCGGTTGCGCGACTGGTTGTCAGTACAGGTCAGCACCAAATCGCCAAGCCCGGCCATGCCCATAAACGTTTGCGGATCGGCCCCCAACGCGGCGCCCAGGCGCGACATTTCGGTTAGCCCACGGGTTATCAGCGCCGTACGCGCATTCGCGCCAAAGCCAATACCATCGGACATGCCTGCGCCAATCGCGATTACGTTTTTCACCGCGCCGCCCAGCTGTACGCCGATGAAATCCGGGTTGCTATAGACGCGAAAGCTTTTACCGCAATGCAGTAATTGCTGAAGGTCTTCGGAAAACTGCGGATCGGTTGATGCCAGCGAAATCGCGGTGGGCAAACCTGCGGCCAGCTCTTTTGCGAAAGTCGGGCCGGAAATGACCGCCAGAGGAATCTTCTCGCCTAACGCTTCGCGCGCGACATCCTGCAACAGACGGCCCGTTTCGGCCTCCAGACCTTTAGTGGCCCAGACGATTCGCGCGTCGTCACGCATAAGCGGTTTAATTTGCGCCAGCACATCACCAAATACATGGCTTGGCACCACGACCAGGATATTTCGACTGGCGGATAACGCACGCGCAAGGTCGCTTTCCAGCTGTAGCGTCTCAGGAAAAGGCACATCAGGAAGAAACGCGGCGTTGCAACGGTCATGTTGCAGGGTCGCGATATGTTTAGGGTCATGACCCCAGAGCACAACCTGGTGGCCATTTCTTGCCAGCGTGATGGCAAGAGCGGTGCCGTACGATCCGGCACCGATTACAGTCATTGCAGCATTAAGTGCGTTCATCAGGCATCCTGATGTTGGTCAGCACCTTCGTCGCCGGTCTGCTGTTGCAGGTAGTTCATGAACAGCGCATCAAAATTGACCGGTGCAAGGTTCAGTTGCGGGAATGTACCGCGGGATACCAGGCTGGTGATGCACTCGCGGGCATACGGGAACAGAATGTTCGGGCAGTATGCACCCAGGCAATGAGCCATCTGAGTACCTTCGATACCATCGATTGAAAAAATACCGCCCTGCTGTACTTCGCACAGGAAGCCCGTTTCCTCACCCAGCGCTGCGGTGACGGTAACGCGCAGAACGACTTCATAAACACCTTCAGCCAGCTGGGTAGAAGCCGTATCAAGATCCAGTTTCACTTCCGGCTGCCACTCTTTCTGGAAAATGTGCGGCGCATTCGGCGCTTCGAAAGAAATATCTTTCGTATAAATACGCTGAATCTGGAAAGTCATTTCAGTGTTGTTTTGCTCAGTCATTATTGAATAACCCTTTAGTGTTGTAGTGCTCAAAGCTTTAACGCAACAGCGGATCCAGCCCGCCACGCGCATCCAGCGCATATAAATCGTCACAGCCGCCAATGTGCTGCGCATCGATAAAAATCTGCGGAACCGTTGTACGGCCACTACGTTGAATCATCTCTTCACGTTTTACCGCATCACCATCAATCGGCAGCTCGGCAAACGTCACGCCTTTGCTGCTCAGCAGCGCTTTCGCGCGATGGCAGAATGGGCACGTTGCTTTAGTGTAGATCTCAATATTGGCCATAACTCTTCTCCCGATCTCACCTTGCAGATTGATACCTGCAAAGTAAATTATTTACCGCGAACCAACGGCAGATTTTCACTGCTCCAGCCGGCAATGCCCTCTTTGAGCACAAACACCTTCTCGAAGCCCGCTTTCGTCAACGCATTTGCTGGCTCCTGCGCCTGCATGCCTGAGCCATCAACCACAATAATCGGCGTGGCTTTATGCTTCTCAAGCTCACCTACATTATTGGCTTTGATCTCGTTAGGCAGCAAATTCACGGCGCCAGCGATATGGCCCTTACGAAAATCCTCACGCTGACGTAAATCCACAACTACCGCATCTTCTTTATTGATAAGACGTGTCGCTTCGCCGCGTGAGATAACTTTCACATTAGACGCAATGCCTCTGAATGTGGTGTAGAGCACCGCCCCGAGTAACGCAATCCAGGCGATACACAGTATGGGATGGCGACTAATAAATTGCATAATTTCTTGCATCTGGGGTAACAACTCCCGACTCAGTGAATAAAAACCAGGAAAGGAGTATACCTGCGCAATGTGTCAAATACAGCCAGCGCACGCGATGGAATGCATTTTCTGCGGCGTGTTACGAAAAAAATAGACAAACACATGAAAAACGACCCACTGGCCCACCGCTTTTTTTGATCTTCTGCGGCTATTTGATCGATTCAGCTGTAGTAAAATTACGCAAATTTTTATCTTGTGAGCAGAGGTTGTCGAAATGTCGGTTGCTAAAAAACCTATGGTGCTGGTGATTCTGGATGGCTACGGCTACCGTGAAGATCAGCAAGATAACGCGATTTTCAGTGCGAAAACGCCGGTGATGGATAGCCTTTGGGCAAACCGTCCGCATACCCTGATTGATGCTTCCGGTCTGGAAGTTGGCCTGCCGGATCGCCAGATGGGCAACTCTGAAGTTGGTCACGTTAACCTTGGCGCAGGTCGCATTGTTTATCAGGATTTAACTCGCCTGGATGTTGAAATTAAAGAGCGTACCTTCTTCAGCAACCCGGTTTTAACCGGTGCGGTCGATAAAGCCATCGCCGCGGGTAAAGCAGTGCACATTATGGGGCTGCTCTCCGCAGGCGGGGTGCACAGCCATGAAGACCATATTATGGCGATGGTCGAACTGGCCGCCGGGCGCGGTGCGGAAAAAATCTATCTGCATGCCTTCCTTGATGGCCGCGATACGCCGCCGCGGAGCGCTGAATCATCACTGAAAAAGTTCGAAGATAAATTTGCCGCGCTGGGTAAAGGCCGCGTGGCGAGCATTATTGGCCGTTACTACGCGATGGACCGCGATAATCGCTGGGATCGCGTTGAGCAAGCGTATAACCTGCTGACCGAGGCGAAGGGCGATTTCACCTTTGACAGTGCTGTGGCGGGTTTGCAGGCCGCTTATGCGCGTGATGAGAACGATGAATTTGTCAAAGCCACCGTTATCCAGGCGCAAGGTCAGCCTTCAGCTGCGATGGAAGACGGCGACGCGCTGATTTTCATGAACTTCCGCGCCGATCGCGCCCGCGAAATCACCCGTGCGTTTGTGAATACGGATTTCAACGGTTTTGCACGCCATAAAGTGGTTAAACTCGGTGATTTTGTCATGCTCACCGAATATGCCGCCGATATCAAAACAGCAGTTGCTTACCCACCCGCATCGCTGACTAATACACTGGGCGAATGGATGGCGAAGCACAACAAAACCCAGTTGCGCATTTCCGAAACAGAAAAATACGCGCACGTCACTTTCTTCTTTAACGGTGGCGTAGAAGAGCCGTTCGCTGGGGAAGACCGCATTCTGATTAACTCGCCTAAAGTCGCGACCTATGATTTGCAGCCGGAAATGAGCTCCGCTGAGCTGACCGAAAAACTGGTTGCGGCCATCACCAGCGGCAAATATGACACGATCATTTGTAACTATCCGAACGGTGATATGGTTGGTCATACCGGTGTGTTTGACGCCGCGGTCGCTGCGGTAGAAGCGCTGGACCATTGCATTGAGCAAGTGACGCAAGCGGTTGAATCTGTTGGTGGGCAGCTGTTAATTACCGCCGACCATGGCAACGCCGAACAGATGCGCGACCCGTCTACCGGCCAGGCGCATACCGCACATACCAACCTTCCGGTACCGCTGATTTACGTTGGCGACAAGGCAGTGAAACCTGTTGCGGGTGGCAAACTTTCGGACATTGCTCCGACAATACTCACGCTGATGGGGATGGAAATCCCGCAAGAGATGACTGGTAAGCCGCTGTTCATCGTGGAATAATCCCTCCCCATGAGGGGAAAGGCGATTTGTTCAATTACATGGGCCGGGATTCGGCCTCTGCTCTGCGCCAGCGCAATTAGTGCTGGCGCATTGCTGTGCGCCTTTTCCGCCCACGCGGACGATCGCGACCAGTTAAAATCTATTCAGCAAGATATCGCCGCGAAAGAGCGTGCGGTACGTCAACAGCAGCAACAGCGTAGCGCGCTTCTTGCGCAGCTCAAGACGCAGGAACAGGCGATTTCCGCCGCCGCTCGCCAGCTACATGAAACGCAAAATACCCTTGCTCAGTTAAATAAACAAATTGATGAGATGAATGCTTCAATCGCCAAACTGGAACGTCAGCGGGCGACGCAGGAGCATAATCTGGCAGCGCAACTGGACGCCGCGTTCCGTCAGGGTGAGCATACGGGCATACAGCTGATTTTGAGTGGTGAAGAGAGCCAGCGTGGCCAGCGTTTGCAGGCCTATTTTGGCTATCTCAATCAGGCGCGCCAGGAAACGATTGCCCAGTTGAAGCAAACGCGTGAAGAAGTGGCGATGCAAAAAGCGGCGCTGGAAGAAAAACAGAGCCAGCAACAAACCCTGTTATACGAACAAAAAGCGCAGCAGGCAAAGCTTGAGCAGGCGCGTAGCGAGCGTAAGAAAACGCTTGCCGGGCTGGAGTCATCCATTCAGCAAGGCCAGCAGCAGCTAAGCGAAATGCGCGCTAACGAATCACGCCTGCGCGATCGCATCGCCCGTGCAGAAGCCGCAGCGAAAGCAAGGGCCGAACGCGAAGCGCGCGAGGCGCAGGCCGTGCGCGACAGGCAAAAAGAAGCCACCCGTAAAGGCACGACCTACAAGCCTACCGAAAGCGAGCGCTCGCTTATGTCACGCACCGGCGGGCTGGGTTCACCTTCCGGGCAGGCGACCTGGCCGGTGCGCGGGCCGCTACTACATCGTTATGGCGAACAGCTGCAGGGTGAGCTACGGTGGAAGGGGATAGTTATCGGTGCGTCTGAGGGTAGCGAAGTCAAAGCTATCGCCGACGGTCGTGTCATCCTTGCCGACTGGCTACAGGGCTATGGCTTAGTTGTGGTTGTTGAGCACGGCAAAGGTGATATGAGTCTGTATGGCTATAACCAAAGCGCGCTGGTTAGCGTCGGTACCCAGGTGCGTGCCGGGCAACCCGTAGCGCTCGTGGGCAGCAGTGGCGGTCAGGGCCGACCATCACTCTATTTCGAAATTCGCCGTCAGGGTCAGGCGGTCAATCCACTGCCGTGGTTGGGAAGATAAGTTTTGCTTCATTTTCGCCGTGTTCTGTTTTTTCTTACCGCTGCGTTAGCGTTTAGCGCACCGGTTTTTGCTGGCAAACTTGCTATCGTCATTGACGATTTTGGCTACCGTCCACAGAGCGAAAACCAGGTGCTAGCCATGCCGCCACAAATTTCTGTTGCCGTGCTGCCTAATGCGCCTCATGCACATGAAATGGCGACAAAAGCACATAATAGCGGCCATGAAGTGCTGATCCATCTGCCGATGGCACCTATTAGCAAGCAACCGCTGGAAAAAGACACGCTGCGCCCGGAGATGAGCAGCGATGAAATTGAGCGCATTATTAATGAAGCCGTTAACAAAGTGCCTTATGCGGTAGGTGTGAACAACCATATGGGCAGCGCTATGACGTCCAGCTTGTTTGGCATGCAAAAAGTGATGCAGGCACTGGAGCGCTATAATCTCTACTTTCTCGATAGCATGACCATCGGTAATAGCCAGGCGATGCGTGCCGCTTCAGGTACCGGTGTGAAGGTGGTTAAACGCAAAGTTTTCCTGGACGATACACAAAACGAGGGCGATATCCGTCGCCAGTTTAATCGTGCCGTGGAACTTGCGCGCCGTAACGGTTCCGCTATTGCTATCGGCCATCCGCACCCGTCTACCGTGCGGGTTTTACAACGCGTTATCTACAACCTGCCAGCAGATATTACGCTGGTTCGCCCGAGCGATCTGCTCACCGAGCCGCAGACTGATACCTCCAAACCCAACCTGAGCCCACCTGGCAACGTGGTGCCACAGCCGCCGCGTAATCCATTCCGTGGCGTGAAGCTGTGTAAGAGGAAGCAGGCACTGGAACCGGTGTATGCCACGCGGTTCTTTACGGTTATTAGCGAAAGTATTAGCGAGAGTGCGGCGGTACAGTACTTCCAGCACCAGTGGCAGGGCTGGAAGTAAAAACATCAGTAAATTTTCAGCGCTTTACGGGCAAGGCGGTGGCATGAAACTGTCTTGTCCCGCCATTTATACAGGCGAACAGACCATAACAGCGCCTGGTATGCCAGTTTTACGCTGCGAACATTGCTCACCATGCGTTTAAACATTCCCGAAGCATAAATCTCGGCGATCATTCTCTGGCGAATAAGCAAGTCGGGCTCTTTACGAACCGAATGGCAAACGCGCAGTGCTTCATAAGCTATTTGCTGGTGAAATTCCGGATAAATAGTTATGCGGTCGGCATATTCGCGATTTAATTTTTCCAGTAAGCGGGTGATTTTAATGTAGTGACGCTGATACATCAGGTTTTTCTGACCTGAGCGTTTCAGACGGCTCACCGAAGTGTCATGCAGAAAATATTTATATAACGATTGTTCAGTATATCGCGCACGTTTCGCGTTATACATAAATTCCGTGGACCAAATAATGTCCTGATGATGCAGACCAGGGACAAAAGAAATATTATTGCGGGTAATAATATCGCGGCGGTAAACCCCCATCCAGACAACATGTGTCCAGCGGCGAGAGGCCAGCGCCATACGCAGCCAGTCCGGCCCGGTCATCACGCCAGTTGAGCGTATGCGATCCGCAGGGATAGACTGCCAGGTATGCCCTGAGCGGCGCTCACACCAGTCTGAGTTACACTGCGCGACATCCAGATCGTCTTCCAGCGCCATTTTCATTAATGTTTCATACATATGCGGATACACAATGTCATCCGCATCGACGAAAGCGACGTAGTCGCCAGTTGCATACTCAAGGCCGCGATTCCTTGCAACCGAGGCTCCCGCATTGGCCTGGTGGATAAGTTGGATATGCGGATAAGCCTTTACATAACCTTCTGCTATTTCAACAGAATTGTCAGTTGAGCCATCATTTACAATAATAATTTCCAGTGCAGTCCAGGTTTGCGCTATCAAGGATTCCATACAAGCAGTAAATTCATTACCCGCATTATAAAGAGGGATAATGACACTGAGTGTACCCGGGCTATTCATCATAAAAATACCTGATTATCGTGACGGCAATAACTACATTATTAGTCAGGTTTGCTTAAGAAAAAATTAAGACCATCCTGAATCTGTGCGTCTTATTGGACACACAAATAAAGATTTTGTTGCAAACCATACGCATATTTAAAGATTTTATTTGTCGTAACGGAGACACAGGATAAGAGTATTTCACGCATGCGAAATATTTATGACACTGACAATATTTTACAAAGAGAGCGTTTTTTAAGATATATCGCAGTAAAAAAGGGCTGTGTTATCAGCCCTGATTATTTTAATCCCAGCTCAGTATCACTTTACCTGATTGTCCTGAACGCATTGCGTCAAAACCTTTCTGGAAATCATCAATGGTAAAACGGTGCGTAATAATCGGTGAAAGATCCAGGCCGGACTGAATCAGTGCCGCCATCTTGTACCAGGTCTCGAACATTTCCCGACCGTAAATACCCTTAATAAACAGTCCCTTAAAGATAACTTTAGTCCAGTCGATAGACATATCTGCCGGAGGAATGCCAAGCATCGCAATGCGGCCACCGTGGTTCATCGTGTCGAGCATCGTGCGGAATGCCGCTGGCGCGCCGGACATTTCCAGCCCGACATCGAACCCTTCCGTCATTCCCAGCTCCGCCATCACATCAGTCAGGCTTTCGTTGGCAACGTTTACCGCACGCGTGACGCCCATTTTACGCGCCAGATCAAGACGATATTCATTCACATCGGTAATGACCACATGACGCGCACCAACATGCTTCGCCACCGCGGCAGCCATAATACCAATGGGGCCTGCGCCAGAAACTAATACGTCTTCGCCCACCAGATCGAACGACAGCGCAGTATGCACAGCATTACCAAAGGGGTCGAAAATCGAGGCCAGGTCGTCAGAAATATTGTCCGGAATTTTGAATGCATTAAACGCCGGGATAACCAGATATTGCGCAAAACAGCCAGGACGGTTAACACCAACGCCCACCGTGTTGCGGCATAGGTGTGTGCGCCCGGCGCGGCAATTACGGCAGTGGCCGCAAGTGATATGGCCTTCGCCAGACACACGGTCGCCAATTTTAAAGCCTTTGACTTCCTGACCAATGCCAACGACTTCGCCGACATATTCGTGCCCGACAACCATCGGCACAGGGATGGTTTTTTGTGACCAGTCGTCCCAGTTGTAAATATGGACATCGGTCCCGCAGATGGCGGTTTTGCGAATTTTAATCAACAGATCGTTATGACCGACTTCCGGCTCCGGCACGTCGGTCATCCAGATACCTTCTTCTGCTTTCAGTTTGGCTAACGCTTTCATCTCTGTCCTCAGGCAATCACACCCAATTGTTTCCCAATGCGGATAAAAGCATCCACCGCACGTTCAATTTGTTCAGGGCTATGCGCAGCTGACATCTGCGTGCGGATACGCGCCTGACCTTTTGGTACTACCGGATAGAAGAAACCCGTCACGTAGATCCCCTCTTTTTGCAGCTCGCGGGCAAAGTTTTGCGCAACTACCGCGTCACCAAGCATCACCGGGATAATGGCGTGATCGGCTCCCGCCAGCGTAAAGCCCGCTGCGGTCATTTTCTCACGGAACAGGCGCGCATTTGCCCACAGGCGATCGCGCAGCTCTGCGCCAGACTCCAGCATTTCCAGCACTTTTATCGACGCGGCCACAATGGCTGGCGCCAGTGAGTTTGAGAACAAATAAGGACGCGAACGCTGGCGTAGCCACTCAACTACTTCTTTCCGCGCGGCGGTATAGCCACCCGATGCGCCGCCAAGCGCTTTACCCAGCGTACCGGTGATGATGTCTACCCGATCCATAACGTCGCAATATTCATGCGTACCGCGACCATTCGCCCCGACAAAACCCACCGCGTGTGAATCGTCCACCATGACCAATGCATCGTATTCATCAGCCAAATCACAGACGCCTTTCAGGTTGGCAATCACCCCATCCATGGAGAACACCCCATCGGTTGCAATCAATACATGGCGTGCTCCCGCATCGCGAGCCTCTTTCAGGCGTGCTTCCAGCTCTTGCATGTCATTGTTGGCATAGCGGTAGCGCTTCGCTTTGCACAAGCGTACGCCATCAATAATTGAAGCATGGTTAAGCGCATCGGAAATGATGGCATCTTCCGGGCCAAGCAACGTTTCAAACAGGCCGCCGTTAGCATCGAAGCAGGAGGAGTAAAGAATGGCGTCTTCCATACCGAGGAATTCAGCAAGCTTCTGTTCAAGGACTTTATGTGTGTCCTGCGTGCCGCAGATAAAACGTACCGACGCCATGCCGAAACCGTGGCTATCCATACCCGCTTTCGCCGCTGCGATCAGGTCGGGATGGTTGGCGAGACCAAGGTAGTTATTAGCGCAGAAGTTGATGACATGGCTACCATTTGCCACTGTGATATCAGCCTGCTGTGCTGATGTGATAATGCGTTCTTCTTTAAACAATCCTTCCGCTCGCGCGGTTTCCAGATCGTTCGTTAACTGTTTATAAAAATCCCCACGCATCGCGATTCTCCAGATAGGGCAAATTTCGGAACATATTACCCAAAGCTATACGGTGATACGAGATGACGCGTCATCGTTTATCTATTTTGTAGCATAAATCACGCATGCCCACGCCGTTACATGGGGAATGCTGAAGGGTCGGCAATGTGATGGTATGATAAGGCTTATTAGTGTCTGAGATTGTCTCAACGCTCCACTTTTCAAAGGTACAGCTATGATCATCGTTACCGGCGGCGCGGGTTTTATCGGCAGCAATATCGTTAAGGCCCTGAATGATAAAGGCATCACTGATATTCTGGTGGTGGATAACCTGAAAGACGGCACCAAATTTGTCAATCTGGTTGACCTGCATATCGCCGACTATATGGATAAAGAAGATTTCCTGATCCAGATTATGTCAGGTGAAGAGTTCGGCGATATTGAAGCAGTGTTTCATGAAGGGGCCTGCTCATCCACCACGGAATGGGATGGCAAGTACATGATGGATAATAACTATCAGTACTCCAAAGAGCTTTTACACTACTGCCTTGAGCGTGAAATTCCTTTCCTGTATGCATCCTCTGCAGCCACTTACGGCGGACGCACGTCGGATTTTATCGAATCCCGCGAATATGAAAAACCGCTGAACGTCTACGGCTACTCAAAACTGCTTTTCGATGAGTATGTTCGCAACATTCTGCCGGAAGCGAACTCGCAGATTGTCGGTTTCCGTTATTTTAACGTTTATGGGCCGCGCGAGGGCCACAAAGGCAGCATGGCAAGCGTCGCTTTCCATCTCAACACGCAGCTGAATAACGGCGAAAGTCCGAAGCTGTTCGAAGGTAGCGAAAACTTCAAGCGCGACTTCGTGTATGTGGGTGATGTTGCGGCAGTTAACCTGTGGTTCCTGGAAAGCGGTGTTTCCGGTATTTATAACCTCGGCACCGGTCGCGCCGAATCTTTCCAGGCCGTTGCAGATGCAACGCTGGCCTTTCATAAAAAAGGCAGCATTGAATACATTCCGTTCCCGGATAAATTAAAAGGCCGCTATCAGGCATTTACCCAGGCCGATTTGACCAGGCTGCGCGCAGCAGGCTATGACAAGCCGTTTAAAACGGTTGCCGAAGGTGTGACTGAATATATGGCATGGCTGAATCAGGATGCAGGTTCGCAAAATCATTCAGGCGGTAACTGAGTGCCCCTTATTACATGCTAGCTATGTAATAAAGGCGCGCAAAGGCAGCCTAAAATAAAAGCTTGAAGGATGTAGCGAATGAAAATTCTGGTGATTGGCCCATCCTGGGTGGGCGATATGATGATGTCGCAAAGCCTCTATCGCACACTTAAGGCGCGTTTTCCCCAGGCAGTGATTGATGTGATGGCACCCGCGTGGTGCCGTCCGCTTTTGACACGTATGCCGGAAGTGAATGAAGCGATTCCGATGCCGCTGGGCCACGGCGCACTGGAAATAGGTGCGCGGCGTAAGCTCGGGCTAAGTCTGCGTGAGCGGCGATACGATCGTGCTTACGTCCTGCCTAATTCATTCAAATCAGCGCTTGTCCCCTTCTTTGCTGGCATTCCGCACCGTACCGGCTGGCGTGGAGAGATGCGTTACGGCCTGCTTAATGATGCGCGCGTGCTGGATAAAAAAGCCTGGCCGCTGATGGTCGAGCGCTATGTTGCTTTAGCTTACGACAAAGGCGTGATGAGTTCGGCAAACGACCTCCCGCAGCCGTTGTTATGGCCGAAGCTGCAGGTAACTGACAGCGAGATATCACAGGTTTGCTCTACATTTGATATTTCGCCAGAACGCCCTGTTATCGGTTTTTGCCCCGGCGCAGAGTTTGGGCCAGCCAAGCGCTGGCCGCACTATCACTATGCGGAGCTGGCAAAGCAACTGATTGATGAAGGTTATCAAATACTGCTGTTCGGCTCGGCAAAAGATCATGAAGCAGGAAATGAAATCCTGACCGCACTGAGCACAGAGCAGCAGGCATGGTGTCGCAATCTGGCCGGTGAAACCCAGCTTGAACAAGCGGTGGTACTGATTGCGGCATGTAAAGCCATCGTCACCAATGATTCTGGCCTGATGCATGTCGCGGCAGCGCTTGACCGCCCACTGGTTGCGCTCTATGGCCCAAGCAGTCCGGACTTCACTCCGCCGCTCTCTCATAAAGCGCGCGTCATTCGCCTGATTACGGGTTACCATAAAGTTCGTAAAGGCGAAGCTGCGGAAGGTTATCACCAAAGCCTGATGGATATCTCGCCTCAGCGTGTGCTGGAAGAATTAAAGGGTTTATTGCTGGATGTGGAAGGGTAATCAATGCGGGTACTGATCGTAAAAACGTCCTCTATGGGCGATGTGCTGCATACTTTGCCCGCGTTAACCGATGCCATGCAGGCGATCCCCGGTATTCGCTTTGATTGGGTCGTGGAAGAGGGCTTTGCGCAAATTCCTTCATGGCATGCTGCGGTAGAACGAGTGATTTCTGTGGCGATCCGTCGTTGGCGCAAAGCCTGGTTTTCTGCACCTGTCAAAGCAGAAAGGAGGGCATTTCGCGAGGCTATCCAGGCAGAGCGTTATGACGCAATCATCGACGCGCAAGGTTTGGTTAAAAGCGCGGCGCTTGTGACCCGGCTCGCAAAAGGAGTGAAACACGGTATGGACTGGCAAACGGCGCGCGAACCATTGGCAAGCCTGTTTTATAATCGCCGCCATCACATCGCGAAGCAGCAACATGCCGTGGAACGTACCCGCGAACTGTTTGCAAAAAGCCTCGGCTACGCTAAACCAATAACTCAGGGTGATTACTCTATTGCCCAACACTTTGCTGTAGAAAACGCAGCGCAGTCGCCCTATGTCGTGTTTTTACATGCCACCACCCGTGACGATAAGCACTGGCCGGAAAGCCACTGGCGCGAGCTGATTGCTTTGTTGAGCAGTTCCGGTTTGCGCATCAAGTTGCCGTGGGGAGCACCACACGAGGAAGCCCGGGCTAAAAGGCTGGCTGAAGGGTTTGATTACATTGAAGTGTTACCGCGAATGAGTCTTGAAGGGATAGCACAAATACTCGCAGGCGCACGTTTCGTGGTTTCGGTGGATACAGGGTTGAGCCATCTGACAGCAGCCCTGGATCGACCAAATGTGACTTTATATGGTCCAACTGATCCAGGACTAATTGGTGGGTATGGGAAAAATCAGGTGGTTTGCTGTTCTCAAAACTCTTCATTGGCGGATCTAGCTGCCATTGATGTATTTAACGCATTGAATAATTGATATAATTATTTGAATAAGCTGTGGAGAAATAATGTCATTTATAGCATTTCTTTCTGATGAGCAGAGAGACTGGAAGAGTCTTTGGAATAAAGCGTTAGTTTTTCTATTTATTTGCACATATTTTTTGAACGATATTACAAGATATAAGCACCTGATCATCATCCTTATGATCATTACAACGCTTTATTACATTGTAAAGCAACCGGGAGACTATCTTCGAGGGTTGAAAAATTATATTTTTTACAGCGTGGCATTTTTAACCGTTGTTATGTTAGTGTCGCTATTTATCACACCTGATATCACATCCAGTTTCAAAGCGTTACAAAAATCGGTTTTAGAAAGCTTATTACTTTTTACTATTGCCATTCCAGTTATTTTGAGGGATGAAAGTTTTGAAACCATCTCAAAATTAATTACGTATGCCTTTCTTGCAGCCTTAAGTTTGCTTTGCATTACTGAACTTATACCTTATATTCAGGACTACAAAAAAGGCATAATGCCGTTCACTGATTATCGGTATCGGGGAATTTCCGACTCTTTAGTCTACCTTTTTCCGGCTCTCTTAAACTTATGGCTTTTTAAAAAGATAAAGCATAAAGTTGCTTTTATTGTCCTTGGTGCTGTTTTTATATTTTTGCTATTGGGTACGTTATCGCGGGGTGCATGGCTTGCCATTTTAGTTGCAGGTCTGGCATGGGTAATATTAGCAAAACAGTGGAAAATACTATTCGTAGGGATGATTTTTGCTGCAGTAACTGCAGCGGCAGTCTTATCACACGAAAAAACGTCTGAAAAACTCATATATAAATTACAACAAACGGACAGCTCTTACCGCTATAAAAATGGCACACAGGGCAGTGCTTTAGATTTAATAGCAGAAAACCCAGTAGTAGGTTATGGCTACGGTAATGATATCTACCGGGAAATATATAATAGCAGAGTTGCTGATTATCCGGAGTGGATCTTCAGGAGTTCCCTTGGGCCACATAACTTAATACTATATATTTGGTTTGGTGCAGGCATAATGGGATTGGCAGGACTTCTTTTTCTCTATTTTTCGATAGGGAAAGAATGCATTCAAAAACTGTCATACACTGCCGTTAATTCGCCCTATAATGTTTACCTTTTTATTTTTACCTGTTTTATTGGCTACTACATAGTACGGGGAAATTTTGAACAGATAGAACTTAATCATCTGGGGATTTTAACGGGTATTTTAATTTCCTTAAAGAATTCATCTAAATTTAAGATATAATCACTCCCCTCTGATAATTAAATATTGTCAGAGGGTTTTCCGTTTGCAAAATAGTTTTCCCATCATAAATGATATGCCAATATTATTTTCTCAATATGAGTCTACGCAATGCATGAAGCCTGGAACCCCATTTTGAGCGCCTGTAACAACGAAAGAGATCAAACCACTTTCCCCTACCTAGATAATTTAACTTGATCAAATCAGGGCGCTTATAAAAACACATTAAAAATATACCCTGATCGTCATCGACAATATTATATTGCAAAGTTTTTCTCTGACACTCAAAAACCAGAGAAGCCATTTCTAGCCATTTTTCTTTTGATCCGACGATAGCACCACCAATAATATATACTTTGTTATCAATCATATATTGAAATGCTTGTTGTTCAGACGTAATGTTTAATCCCTTTTTAATGGTAAAAAAATGTATTTTATTAGGGTTGAATGGATAATCCCATAATTTTAATCCATTGGTAACTTTGGGTTTTCTGCAATATCCAAAGTCAACCCAGGCAACCATTGGTGTTTTTATCAGGCCACAATTAATAGCTTTTGTAACAAAATAAGTTTTTAAGTTACATACCAACACATAATCCGGTGACCAATATTCCGGATTTTGTAATTGATGCTGTGCCAACTGACTTATAAAAGCAACATCTTTTTGAATTCTTTCTATTCTTTTCCTAACATACTTGAATTTATTCTTTATATCGACAGCTATGACAGTTGTTGGCTTTCCCTTTCGAATAGATTCAATTTTACTTTTCAAATCGCTCGATGTAAAAATCACCATTTCATTATCAAGCGATGCCAAATACTCGAAATATTTTATATATGCGTCAGCAGAACGCGCAAGCTTCTCACGGTATCCTTTATTAGAAGTCCATTCGCCACGTCCGATGTCAAAATAAGCTGTCACAATAGTGATTGGGGTATTCATAATCAATAAGAACCATATATTTAAAATAAAATCATTTAAAAAAAACAAAGCAACACACTTTTTTTGCTAAAAATAGCCAACTTATGGGGAAATTTAATCAAACCATTTTTGTATTAAACTTTCGAATGCCACTGTTACTGCTTCCCAACTAAAGTGATCGAAAACATATTTCTGCCCTTGTAAAGCAACCTGCCCAAGAGAAGGCTCATTAAGCACAGTTTCGATATCGTGGACAATACTTTCTGGTGTCATTGGTTCGCTAAGATGAAAGCCTGTTTGATGCTCTTTAACAAACTCAGTCATACCACCTCGCGTACTAACCAGTACAGGCCTACCGGCTCCCATAGCTTCAATGGCGACCATACAAAAAGGTTCTTTGAATTGAGAAGGTATTACCACTAAGTCTGCTAAGGGATAATAATGATGCATTTCTTCTGGAGCTACGCTACCTAACATAATACAACTGGTCGGGAATTTTTCCGCAATGCTACGTACTTCTGACTGATATTCTGCTATTTCCCCTTTACTACTCGAGTACGCATCGCCAACAATAATAAGCTTAACATTATCTCTTTTTTTGGCGATTTTTTCATACGCCTGCAATAATAATAATACGCCTTTATCCGGAACAATACGTCCAGCATAGAAAATAGTAATATCTTTCTCATTTATGCCCAACTGCGCTCGGGATAGTTTTTTTTCTGCTGAGTTATAATAAGCTAAATCAATTCCATTTGGTATAACTTCAATATTTGCAGAGGGTAAGTAGCTTTGATAATAAGCCTTGAGATAATTGCTCGGAACAATAATTTTCGCATCTGCTCCGATATTCTTTGGCTCAAACGCATTATGCATATGAAGCACTACATTCGAATCTGGCGCTCTATGCCTGATCTGTCTATATAATTTTAAGCTGTTATGTATAACAATTACACTTTCAGCATCACTCGCAAATTGTTTTTTTATATTAATTATGCGCTGAGAATAAGGTAAAGGATCGAGGCGGGTCCACTTTTGGAAAAGACGTTTATATACACGACTAAAACCAATACGATGAATACTACAATTTTTGTTTACTTCGCTAAAATCTGAATAACCTTCATTCTTGATGCATACAATTTTATTTTTATACGCCAATCGTTGGGCGACATTATACATCCATGATTCAACAGCTGCAGCTCCCTTTGGTGGTATAGAGAATATAGGAGTAACAGTGAGTACTATTTTTTTAATCATTGTAATTGCCGATTATTATTTAGAGATTTTTTTTAAGTTATATTTAAAAGCGGTCAATAATCCTTTTATAAATTTGCCCTGATACAACTGATGCTTATATTTCTCTTTAAGTTCAAAGATTTTAGTTGCAGAAACTAATGGATCTTTATTCCATGGTGTAAGGTTATAAACCCTACGGAAATATGCGGATGAGTGATAGTCAGCCCAATCATGCCATGGTTTTGTTATCCCTGTATAATGAATAAAAATAGTATCATCATTAATCACCTGCTTATAGTATTCGCTATTTTTCACTTCAAACTCAGACTTCAGAGTAAACACTGTATTATATTTTCGTGGCAGATAATACAAATGACCAAGTAATATCAAATTCAATACATCTTGATCCGGGTATTTTAAATTATTTATCACATCATCATCTAATAATAAATTAAAAATTCGTTCCGTTAAGTTTTCGTTTTGCCATGCAATCAAATTTATATACATGACACCAGAATTAAAATAATAACCATCGAACTCAGGATTATTAAGCCGCTCTGCACTTTTCTTCTGCATTGAGTCGACATCTTTAACTACTGCACCATAGTTCCCCTGAAAGTCGAATGAAAATAACTCAGTGATATCATTTTTACAAATAATATCTGCATCTAAATATAAAAGGGCATTTAATTTGTCTGAAAAATAGTCAAAAGAAATTAGTCTGTAATATATAGAAATTGGCCAAATATTTGTTTTTGGTAAATTTTGTAAAGGCTTATCATCAATTTTATATAGCTTTATAACCGTATTATATTGTTTCGCTAATTGAATTAAATGCTCAATATATTCACCAGAGAATTCATCGGAAATCACATGAAAAGTGAAGTCATGCTTTTTATTATATTCAAGAATAGACGCGATAGATATAGCAGCTCCGAGTTGATAATTTTTATCGACTCCCCAGGAAACATTGAAAGTTTCACGGTCACTGCATTCATATAATCTCTCATTTAGGATTGTGATGCTTTTGAATATATTTTCTGTTGAGACATTCAATTTCATTTCTTATATTGCCCCTACGATATAACCAGTAAAAACCACATGTAAATTTAAAAATTATAAATTATCTTTTATACGATAAAGCTTTAAGTCAATTTGGTTTTTTCCGTAGGCCAATTTTATATTTCACTCGTTTCATCCATTGTCGAACTTTTCGCTTTAAAATAAAACGATAGTAAGAATAATCCATGATATCGTTTTGTATGCCGTAATGCTTTTCTAAATCCAGGCGATCCTTTGCTTTACGCAAGCCGTTTGGCTTTTTCCCGGATAGGTCTATAAGACGGATCCCCTTATCTGTGACTATAAAGTTACCTTTGTGCGGATCGCCTGATACCATATTATGTTTATGCAATTGTATAATTGAATCATGGATCTGTTTTTTAATATTCTCAGGCACTACGTTATACCGTTCAAGTTCTATACCTTGAATATATTCAATTAACATAATATAAATATACGTGTAATTAAATATTTTCTTTTCTGCCAGCAGATATTGATCATTGACCGAAGTTACGCCTTCTTTCCAGACCCGATCAGTCTGTTTAATCAAATTTTCATAGTAGTCTTTTTTAAAAAAAGATTTCAAAAACCTTTCTGTCTTTTTATGTTGAGGGACAAAAATTTTTAATACCATTGGCCCACGGGCAGTCTCAATTAAAACAACTTTCGTGTCCTCTATAGATCTAAATATTTTTAATACCTTCAATCTATTTTTCATAAAATCTTGAAATACGGACAAGTAAAAAGAGTCACCATCTTTTGTGAAAACTGTATATTTGTTTATTTTACATTTACTGATCATAATATATCTTTAACACGGAAAAGTGAGAGAAATTACTTAGCGACAAATTTTTGCTTGTAATATTTCATATAACACCCGATCCATTCCAGATAATGCTTTTGGTTATATTTATGCTTTGCGCAATACCTAAACTGACTACTATTCACAGGCGGTAATAACTTATCCTCTTTCCACGGTGACGCTTTTTTAGCAGCTATAAAACTATCAGCAACAGGATAATTCCCCCAGCTATGCCATGGCTTAGTCGGTCCGATATAATGTATTAAAACAGTCTCATCGTTAACAGGGCTAATAAAATTCTTTTTGAGCTCATAATTAATACTCAACCGAGTATTATATTTTTTTTCTAAAAAGATAACTTTCCCTACCAATAACATATTTAAAATATCTTGATCAAGGTGAGTGATTTTTTTTGAAACAACAGGATCAGCAAGTAATTCCATAGCCTTTTTAGATATATTTTCAGCGGCCCATTGCTTTAAATTAATCAAAAGAAATCCAGCATTGAAATAGCCTTTTTTCAAAGCGGGGACAGAGAGAAGCTCTGCTCGCTTATTCCACCATGTTTGATCATTTTCGGCGACAACCGCTGCTAAAGTATTGTTTGTGAACTCCAAATGAACAATGTCATGAATACTTCCTTTACAAAAGATATCTGCATCCAGGTATAAAACTCTTTTCAACTTAGCTGAAAAATAATCGGCTATTATAAAACGAAAATAGGTTGCATATGACCAATTTTTTGTAGTGGGAAGATTTTTTAATTGCTCACAATCAATTAAATAAATAATAATTTTGGTCTTAAATTGTTGGGCTAGCAGATCAAATTTAGTGCAAAATTCATCTGAGACTGTGTCAGTAAAGACATGGAAAACTAAGTTTTCCTCAGGATTATTTAGAAGTAGAGATGATATTGAAATACCGCAACCAAAAAGAAAGTTCTCATCTATACCATAAGCGATATCGAGACTAGCATCTGCACTTTCATTATATGTATATTCAATGACTGATTTTATAGTATCTGCTTCGTTAAAGTCACTTATCTTCATTTCATTACTCTTAAGAGAAAGATATACTCGCATTTCATTAAATATAAATTCAAAGAGACTTTCGTATCGTTCTTTCGTGGATTTTTTTTGCTTGTATTTTAGCTTTTTCTAATAGCGGCGATTCCTTTATTAAAATATCTCTTAAAGGGAGATCGAAATATAATTTTAAGAATCGCCAAATGTCTCCACGAGTCAAGCCTATATTTAATGAAGAAAAATAAAGACCGATTAAATCTTTATCACGCCATCGCAGTGGAACGTGTGAGCGGAGTTGTGCACGATGTAAATCGATAACAGATATTTTTAAACTCTCTTCATCTCCATTAAATGGGAGATGCAAAAGAAAATGGCAGATATAACAATCACGGTGATTAATTCCTGCAAGGTGCATTTTTCGCACCATTGTAGCCACGCGCGTAATCAACATCCTTTTAATACGCGGGGCCGGTGGCTTAACAGCCCACTCAGCACAATAATCTTCGAGACTAATTGTGGGTGTAAGATCTTCCGTAATAATAAATGATGTCTTAGTTAGAGGATTTAACCCTTTTTCACCAAAAGCAACACCATTCATTGTATCGACACCAACTTTATGCAAACGATGAATAGCCTTCCACTCACGGTCTGCACCCAGTACAGGTAACCGTAGTGAAATTAAATTTTTTACGATTTCTTTTATTGTTGTGCCACGATGCCATTTTAGAAAATAGGTTTTACCTGAAAGTTCGAATCGCAAGGTTCGACGTGATTCAAGCTCACGGAAAACTTCACCCTGCAATTTTTTGACCTCTTCAAAAGCATCTTTATCACACCAAAGCGTCGCAAATGGTGCTTTCAATTCAACCATGCAAACCACCAATAATTATGTCAGCCGCTCTATCAGGCAGACTGTATAAATCTTTTACATCCGCATAGTTTCGGGCATTTGCAGCCCATTTTTCACGAAGATGCGAATTTTGTAATGCCTTTAGTAGCGCTTCATTTAAAGTTCTTTGCTGCCAGGGTTCATTAATGACATCTCCACAATTGGCATCGGCAATATAAGGCGCATAACCACATACTGAGCTGACAATCACCGGCAATCCGGCAGCGATTGCTTCTAAAAGAACAATACCTGCTGCCTCCTGATACGCCGGATGTAGCAGCAAATCTGCTGCAGCCATTAGCTGTGCAATATCGCTGCGGCCAGCAAAAAAATGGACATTCTCATGCACACCCTTTTTCTCAGCCAGAGTAGCAAAACGCCTGGGTTGATCCTGACCGACGATAAAGAGCTTTGTATGTCGTTTTATTGTGTCCGGGAGCGCCGCAAGCGCCTCAATACTACGATCAACACCTTTACGTTTGAAATCTGAGCCCACCTGAAGCAGCAATAAATCCTGCTCATCAATATTATTTTTTTTGCGGAAAATAGCTCTGGCATCGGGGATTTGATGGTTATATTTCCGTTCAGGATAAATGCCAGGAGGTAATATATGAAAGCGTTCTGTTTCAGTATCGTAATATTTTTGAAAATCACCAATCTGCTTATCAGTAAGCATTAATAGTTGAGTGTTTTTCCCTTTTTCAAAGGTTGCTCGTTCAAATTCCGCATAATGACGATAACGTGCTGTTAGCCGATAGAAAAATCCTTTTTCTTTTGCGACTTTCTCTGCATAACATACATCTGCTGCATAATAAACATCCAGTCCAGGCATTTTATTAAAACCAACAACACGATCTACCGGATGTTGCTGCAGATGTCGTTGTACCCAGCAATAGTATTCTGCATTTCTTCCATGATTTGTTCGCGCCTTGATAGGGACAATAATAATTTCAAAATTATCAGGCTTCTCCCCTTGCCAGGTCTGCGTGTAAACCCGAACGCGATGCCCCCTTGCAGCAACAGTTTGTGCTATGCGCATAAAGTCACGTTGTAAACCGCCAAACGGAAAATATTTATACAAGCAGAATGCAATAATCATTTCGCATCTCCCTGCGGCAGCAATTTTTTTGTTGCTTCGATAACATCTTCAGGCGGAATAACAGAGAGATATTTTTTATTCCTGTCAAGTTGTGAACGTGGTGGCATTGTTTGATAGTTGCCAGCCCAGAATTGAATAATATTATCCGTCCATGGACGCCAAAAAATATGATCAGTTGCACCAAAAAGACAAATAACAGGCGTTTTCACCGCAGCTGCAATATGACCAGGCGCTGAATCCACACCAATAAATAATAGCGCGTGGTCAATTAATGCCCCCAACTCGGGAAACCGTGTTTTGCCCGCCAGTTCAGTTACAGGCCTGGACTTACATAAGCTCGCTATCTCATCTATGCAGCTTAAATCCTCTGCTCCGGGTCCGGAAGTTAGTACAACCTGGAAACCTCGCTGTTGTAGCGAATCTATAACTTCAGCAAATTTTTCATTATCCCAGCATTTAAAAAGCTGGCGAGCCGTTGGTTGAATAACCACATATTTATCTTTTACTCCCAGCTTTTCCAGCTCATTACGCATATGCTCCCAGTGCTCTGGTTTATAGCTCATGGTTGTTTCATAGCATATATCGGTTAAGCCAAGAGGAGCTAATGTGGACAAATTTCGCTCAACACAATGTTCACCCTGAAAGGGAGCAAATATAGTGAAGCTCTTTTTCCAAAATGCTGACTGCCGGTGCGCATAATCCTGGGAGAGAGATACTCTTGCGCCTAATAACCGCACAAATAAGGCAATAATTCTTTGATCCGTGAGATTCACAATCAGATCATATTTATTTTTTCTTAGTTGATTTACTAACGAGAAAAAGTTTGAAACTTTCGCTTTAAGCCCCGTTCCTTTATTACTGATACCATAAAGCGCATTGATATCCGGATTTTCCGACAAAATAGGGATTGTATCCTGATATAAAAGGACGTCGATTTTCGCATCAGGATAATTGCGTTTCAGGGTGCTAATCACTGGTGTTGTTAGCAGCATATCTCCATGGAAACGCATTTTAATAATCAGGATTCGTTGAAACGAGTTTTCCACAAGCGACTCTTTTTGTAGATGTTATCCGGTAGAAACGGAAAAAAAGCACGCTACCGCCCCAGGCTCTACAGCTACCTGAATACTGAAGTCGTGCTCAATTTTCGGCTTAGTGTACCACTTATTAAAGCGCAATCCGAGATGAATGTTTTTTAACCTGATTCACTATTATTTACTTTATAAACAACGAGTAAAAGGAGCGAATCCACCTGTTCCTGGCTTCCTGAACCTGGCATCCCTGGGCAAAGCCACTTCAGGAGAGTCTTATAAAAGTAAATAATATCCGCTAATGCGTCTGCCCGACGGGATTTTCCTGTTAATTCAGCTTAAACCGGGAAAAATGATGGCAATAGCAAAGTTAAATACATAGAATCCCAAGCACATTCATAAGCCAGCAAAGTACTATGCTTCAATTGCTCTACACCACATTGCTGTACATTATTCAGCCGCTTATCTGGGTGCGTCTGTGGGTGCGTGGTGCCAAAGCTCCGGCTTATCGCAAACGCTGGGGTGAACGATATGGGTTTTACCGCAATCCGCTGAAAGCGGGCGGTATTATGCTGCATTCAGTATCGGTAGGTGAAACGCTTGCTGCCATTCCGTTGGTACGCGCGTTACGTCACCGCTATCCCGATCTTCCCATTACGGTTACGACGATGACACCTACCGGCTCAGAGCGTGTTATGTCTGCTTTTGGCGGAGATGTTCAGCATGTTTACCTGCCTTATGATCTCCCCGACGCGCTAAACCGTTTCCTTGATAAAGTAGACCCTAAGTTGGTATTAATCATGGAAACTGAGCTATGGCCCAATCTGATAAGCGCATTGCATAAGAGAAAGATTCCTCTCGTCATCGCCAATGCTCGCCTCTCGGAACGTTCCGCTGCTGGTTACGCGAAACTGGGCAAATTTATTCAATCTCTGCTGCGTCGTATCACGCTTATCGCAGCCCAGAATGCTGAAGACAGTGAACGCTTCATTATCTTAGGTGCAAAGCGGAGCCAGCTTAAAGTAACGGGAAGCCTTAAATTCGATATCTCCGTTACCCCGCAACTGGCCTCACGTGCCGTTGCTTTGCGCCGCCAGTGGGCTCCTCACCGCCCTGTGTGGATTGCGACCAGCACCCATGAAGGCGAAGAAACAATTATGCTGGCTGCCCATCAGGCATTGCTTAAGCAATTTCCTGATTTGCTGTTGATCCTTGTTCCCCGGCACCCTGAGCGTTTCCCCGACGCAATAAAAATGGTGCGTGATGCGGGCCTAAGCTACACCACACGTTCATCCGGGGAAGTACCATCGGCCAGCACGCAGGTTGTGGTAGGCGATACGATGGGGGAACTGATGCTTCTTTATGGTATTGCTGATTTGGCTTTTGTCGGTGGTTCGCTGGTCGAACGTGGGGGTCATAACCCACTCGAAGCAGCCGCCCATGCCGTTCCTGTATTAATGGGGCCGCATACCTTCAACTTTAAAGATATTTGCGCGCGTCTGGCACAAGCGGATGGTTTAATTACCGTCACTGATGTTGACTCCCTTACGAAAGAAATTACGTCTTTACTGACCGATGAGGATTATCGTAATTTCTATGGTCGACATGCGGTAGAAGTGCTCCATCAAAACCAGGGAGCATTACAACTTCTGCTGCAATTGCTGGAACCCTATCTGCCACCAAAAGCGCAATAAGGTTAATTATGCAGACACGCGCGATTTATCCGGGCACCTTTGACCCTATAACCAATGGGCATATTGATATCGTTACTCGTGCCGCGACGATGTTTGATCAAGTTGTGCTTGCTATCGCCGCTAGCCCAAGCAAAAAACCCATGTTTGACCTTGATGAGCGCGTCGCGCTGGCTCAGTCGGCAACGCGACATCTGCCGAATGTCACGGTAGTCGGTTTTAGCGATTTGATGGCAAATTTTGCGCGGGCGCAGCAGGCGAATATTTTGATTCGCGGGCTACGGGCAGTCGCAGATTTTGAATATGAGATGCAGCTGGCGCATATGAATCGCCACCTTATGCCTGAACTGGAAAGTGTGTTTCTGATGCCTTCGAAAGAGTGGTCATTTATCTCTTCAACGCTGGTAAAAGAGGTCGCCCGTCATCAGGGCGATGTTGCACATTTTTTGCCGCCAGAGGTGCTCAACGCGCTGTTGAATAAGCTCAAATAATTTTTTACCCGGAAACACTATTCCGGGTAATCATTTCTGGCATTGACGGCAGTAAAAAGTGGAACGTTGCGCGTGTTTCGCTGTAACTATCGGCGTACCGCACACGCGGCAGGGTTCCCCTTCCCGCCCATACACTTGCAGCTCTTGCGCGAAATATCCCGGTTTCCCGTCGCTTTGCAGAAAATCTTTTAACGTCGTGCCACCTTGTTCAATAGATCGCAGCAGTACAGCTTTGATTACCCGGACCAGAATTTCGCATTCTTGTCTTGAGAGCGATGATGCTAACCGATCGGGGTGGATCGCCGCAGCAAATAACGACTCACTGGCATAAATGTTGCCCACCCCGACAACCAGCTTGTTATCCATCAGCCAGGGTTTAATAGCCGTTTTTTTCTTCGCACATTTCTGTTGTAAATAATCGGCATTGAACTCATCGCTTAGCGGCTCTGGCCCGAGATGTGCCAGTACATTGTGGCCTTCCAGCTCTTTTGTCCAAAGCCATGCGCCAAAACGTCGCGGATCGGTATAACGCAGCACTTTGCCATTGCTCATTACCAGATCGACGTGGTCATGTTTTTCGGCGGGAAGTTCCTCAGAAAGTATGCGCAGACTACCGGACATACCAAGGTGGATGATGATCCAGCCATCAGGCAGCTCCAGCAGAAGGTATTTTGCGCGGCGCTGCACACTGAGCACCTGTTTGTCGCTCAGGCTATGTATTTCTTCTGACACCGGCCAGCGCAATCGCCCGTTACGCACTACGGCATGAAGAATAGTTTGGCCTACCAGGTGCGGTTCGATGCCACGGCGGCTGGTTTCGACTTCAGGTAATTCAGGCATCTCATCTCCGGTTTACAGGTAGTCAGAAATGCAAAAACCCCGCACTGGCAGGGTTTTTGTTCAAGGAAACTAAAATTATTTGATTTTAGCTTCTTTGTAAAGCACGTGCTGGCGGACAACTGGATCGAACTTTTTCAGTTCCAGTTTTTCCGGCTTAGTACGTTTGTTCTTCGTAGTGGTATAGAAGTGACCAGTACCAGCAGAAGAAACCAGCTTGATTTTCTCACGAATACCTTTAGCCATGATTTATTTCCTCTAAGTACTTAGTACTTTTCGCCACGGGCACGCAGTTCAGACAGAACTGTATCGATGCCTTTCTTATCGATTACACGCATACCTTTAGCAGATACACGCAGGGTGACAAAACGCTTTTCGCTCTCAACCCAGAAACGGTGAGAGTGCAGGTTCGGCAGGAAACGGCGTTTAGTCGCGTTCAGTGCGTGGGAACGGTTGTTACCGGTCACCGGACGCTTGCCAGTAACTTGGCAGACTCGGGACATGTCTATTCTCCAAAAATCAAATTAGCTCGAGCTTCGTATGGGGTATTGGCGCCTCGTCAGGCTTTACAGCCCGGTCATCGCAGTTCATTGTGAACTCTCGATTGCCAGGCCCAAATGCCAAACCCGAGATTCTCAAAGGTGGCGTAGTATACGCTGACTCGCCGGTGTGCTCAAGTCCCGAACAGACAAAGATCCCGATGGATCGTGAAGAGTGGTCTAAATCCAACCACGTTCTGCAAAAGAAACGCACTCTCCACAGCCGATTACCAGGTGGTCAAGCACACGAACCCCCATGAATTCGCAGCATTTTACCACGCGTTCAGTGATTTGTTTATCGGCTTTACTCGGCTCAGCGTGACCAGAGGGGTGATTGTGCGCGAGGATCAAGGCAGAGGCGTTGATTTTTAGCGCTTCACGGAGTATTTCGCGCGGATGCACTTCAACCTGATTGATTGTGCCGGTAAAAAGGCGGCTATGCTTCAATACCCGGTTTTGGCTATCCATAAATATCACCATGAAAACCTCACGCTCCTCTCCCGCCAACTGACTTTGCAGGAATTCGCGTGTCATATCAGGGCTGAGAAGTGAGTTATCTTCCAGCAGTCGCGCATTATAGTAACGGCGCGCCAGTTCACCGATACCCTTTAGCTGGGCATATTTCGCAACGCCAATGCCGTGTACACCCTTGAAATCATCAAGATCGGCGCTGAGCAGAGTATAGAGCGAGCCAAATTGTTTTAGCATTTCACGGGCAACGGTAAGGACACATTTACCTTGTGTCCCGGTTCGTAAAAACAGCGCTAAAAGTTCCACATCCGTCAGTGCTTCAACCCCAAATTGCAGCATTTTTTCACGCGGCTTCTGGGGCATCAAAATAACATCCATATCCTCTCCTCCCTGTCACGAGCCCATCCTGCCATAGCTATTGTCAGCTCTTCGACTATTACATTTCATCCTTGCGTAGCATCTCGCAAAGTGATGCGCGGGCAAAAGCACGACAGCTCCAGGTTTGTGATAAAATTCTGGCTTCTGGTGAAATCCAACAGGAAAGAATCATGATGAGTCTGGCGGGTAAAAAAATCGTTCTCGGCGTAAGCGGCGGCATCGCGGCCTATAAAGCGCCCGAGCTGGTACGCCGTCTTCGCGATCGTGGTGCGGAAGTTCGCGTTGCAATGACTGAGGCGGCTAAAGCCTTTATTACGCCAATGAGTCTACAGGCTGTTTCCGGGTACCCGGTTTCTGATAGCTTGCTTGATCCCGCAGCCGAAGCGGCAATGGGGCATATCGAGTTGGGTAAATGGGCCGATTTGGTCATTCTTGCACCGGCAACCGCCGACTTAATTGCTCGCGTGGCGGCAGGTATGGCAAACGATTTAGTATCAACCATTTGCCTCGCTACGCCATCTCCTGTTGCGGTCGTTCCCGCTATGAACCAGCAGATGTATCGCGCCGAAGCAACTCAGCATAACTTGCAGGTGCTCGCCTCTCGCGGTTTGCTGTTGTGGGGCCCGGATAGTGGTAGCCAGGCCTGCGGCGATGTTGGCCCCGGTCGTATGCTGGATCCGTTGACGATTGTCGACATGGCGGCAGCGCATTTCTCGCCTGCGAAAGATTTGCAGCATCTGAACATTATGATTACCGCCGGTCCGACCCGTGAACCTCTGGATCCGGTACGCTACATCACCAACCTAAGCTCAGGGAAAATGGGTTTCGCTATCGCAGCGGCTGCTGCAAAGCGCGGGGCAAATGTCACCCTTGTGGCTGGCCCGGTTTCTCTGCCGACGCCGGCTTTTGTCCAGCGAGTGGATGTCACTACGGCGCTGGAAATGGAAGCCGCAGTGCAGAGCCGCGCTCAGCAGCAGCATATTTTTATCGGCTGCGCTGCTGTAGCAGATTATCGCGCAGCCACCGTAGCTGAAGAAAAAATCAAAAAGCAAGGTGATGAAATAACGATAAAAATGATAAAAAATCCGGATATTGTCGCGGGTGTTGCCGCGCTTTCCGTTAATCGTCCTTATGTTGTTGGGTTTGCCGCCGAAACAAATAATGTGGAAGAATATGCCCGGCAAAAACGCGCCCGCAAAAACCTTGATTTAATTTGCGCTAATGACGTATCACAAGCCGATCGGGGTTTTAACAGCGACAGCAACGCATTACACCTTTTCTGGCAAGACGGTGAGAAACGCTTACCGCTTGAGCGCAAGGAACTTCTGGGGCACTTATTATTAAACGAGATTGTTACCCGTTATGATGAAAAAAATCGACGTTAAGATTCTGGATCCGCGTGTCGGCAAAGCCTTCCCGCTACCGACCTATGCCACTTCTGGCTCCGCTGGACTTGACCTGCGAGCCTGTCTCGATGAGTCCGTAGAGCTGGCTCCGGGTGCAACGACGCTGCTGCCTACTGGCCTGGCTATCCACATTGCCGATCCGTCTCTGGCTGCAGTTATTCTCCCGCGCTCAGGTCTTGGCCATAAACATGGCGTGGTACTGGGCAATCTGGTTGGGCTGATTGATTCGGATTATCAGGGGCAACTGATGGTTTCTGTATGGAACCGTGGGCAGGACAGCTTTACGATCGTCCCCGGGGAGCGCATCGCGCAGATGGTGTTCGTTCCGGTGGTCCAGGCTGAATTTAATCTGGTTGAAACATTCGACGCTACCGAGCGTGGCGAAGGCGGCTTTGGCCACTCAGGGCGTCAATAAACCGTCCTTTTTAACGCATCACACGGCGAAATAACGCGATAAGATCACCGCAAACGCAATACGTTTGCGGTCGTTGTGTGGATGCTCGCCTGACGAGTGCATATTTTCAGGGGTGTTTTAAAACATGGCAGAAAAACAAACTGCGAAAAGGAATCGTCGCGAAGAAATACTTCAGTCTCTGGCGCTGATGCTTGAATCCAGCGATGGGAGTCAACGTATCACGACGGCGAAACTGGCAGCATCCGTCGGCGTTTCCGAAGCCGCGCTGTATCGCCATTTCCCCAGCAAAACGCGCATGTTTGATAGCCTGATTGAGTTTATCGAAGACAGCTTAATCACGCGTATCAACCTGATTTTAAAAGATGAAAAAGATACAACCATGCGCTTGCGTCTGATAGTGCAGCTCATCCTGGGTTTCGGGGAGCGTAATCCAGGTTTGACGCGCATTATGACTGGCCATGCGCTGATGTTTGAGCAGGATCGCTTACAGGGCCGTATTAACCAGCTGTTTGAACGCATCGAAGCGCAGCTGCGCCAGGTTTTGCGTGAGAGAAAAATGCGCGAAGGCGAAGCATATGCCACAGATGAAACATTGCTTGCAGGACAATTGCTGGCCTATTGTGAAGGTATGTTATCGCGTTTTGTTCGCAGTGAGTTTAAATATAGCCCGACGGATGATTTTGACGCGCGTTGGCCGCTGTTAGCCGCACAATTACAGTAGTTCCTTTGATGCAGCCTTAGGCGGCTGCATTCTCACTTCTTATCTATCTGTGAAAAAGCCCAACATAATTCGTTGAGATGCCAGATGTCGCTGCATCAAACTTTTTCTACTCTCCTTCTCGCACCATCTTTCCTAAGTTAAATCACCTCATAAATGCCCTACAAAAAATGATAAGGAGACGCTTGATGGCAACATCACGTCGGGAACTGCTAAAACTGAGCGGCATCGCTACCGCATCACTATTACTCAGCCAGAAGAGCATCGCAGCCTGGGCACCTTCAGCCCGTTATCCGGACCCCAGCATCATCGCCCTGGATGATAGCTTTCGTGGTTATATGCTCTCCAGCGCCAAAGTGGAGCAGATTGCCACAGGATGCCGCTGGGCAGAGGGGCCCGTCTGGTTTGGCGACACCAGAATGTTGCTCTGGAGCGATATACCTAACAACGCAATAATGCGCTGGGACGAAGCGAGTGGTGAAACCCGTGTTTTTCGGCATCCGTCAAATTATTCCAATGGCCATGCCCGCGACCGGCAAGGTCGGCTGATTAGCTGTGAACATGATACGCGGCGCATCACGCGCACTGAATACGACGGTACGATTACGGTGCTGGCGGATAAGTACGACGGTAAGCCGTTGAATTCACCAAACGATATTGCGGTGAAATCAGACGGCTCCATTTGGTTTACCGATCCTCCTTTTGGTATTGCTGGCTTCTATGAAGGGCATAAAGCCACGCCGGAACTTGCGCAAAACGTCTATCGGCTGGAACCGGAATCGCGCACGCTGAGCGTGATGTTAGGGGATGTAAAAGGTCCAAACGGTATCTGTTTTTCTCCTGACGAAAAAACAGTGTATGTGGTGGAAAGCCGTGCTACCCCGAATCGTTTAATCCTTGCCTGGGACGTTGTTGGTAACGAATTAAAAAACCGACGGGTACATATTGATTGCGGCAATGGTACTGCTGACGGTATCGCTTGCGATGTGGACGGAAACTTATGGTGTGGCTGGGGTATGGGCAGCGCAGAGCTGGACGGTGTACGTGTGTTTAATCCGCAAGGGAAAGCGATTGGGGCAATTAACCTGCCGGAGCGCTGCGCCAATCTCTGTTTTGGTGGTGAGCAGCGTAATCGTCTGTTTATGGCTTCCAGCACTTCAATTTACTCACTGTATGTGAATACTCAGGGTGCCAGGCTTTTGTAAAAATAAGCCCGGCAGCCGACTGCCGGGCGCTATTTCAGACGCCATATTCCTCACGATAAGCCGTGACAGAGGCCAGATGATTTGCCATCTCGGGCTTCTCTTCCAGGTAAGCAATTAAATCTTTCAATGTGATGATGGAGATAACTTTACAACCATAATCCCGCTCAACTTCCTGAATGGCGGAAATATCCGCACGCCCGCGCTCCTGGCGATCCAGAGAAATCAAAACGCCTGCCAAAGTCGCACCGTGCGCCTGAATAATTTCCATAGATTCACGGATAGCGGTACCAGCAGTAATCACATCATCCACAAGCATTACTCGCCCCTGCAGCGCACTACCCACTAGGCTGCCACCTTCACCGTGATCTTTGGCTTCTTTGCGGTTGAAACAATAAGGTACATCACGCTCATGATGCTCAGCCAACGCAACCGCTGTCGTGGTCGCGATCGGGATACCCTTGTAGGCAGGGCCAAATAACAGGTCGAAGTCGATACCTGAATCCATCAACGCTTCGGCATAAAAACGGCCTAACAGTGCCAGATCGCGCCCGGTGTTAAACAGACCGGCATTAAAGAAATAGGGACTTTTGCGCCCGGACTTCAGCGTGAACTCACCAAATTTCAATACCTGCTTGTTAAGCGCAAATTCGATAAACTGGCGCTGATACGGTTTCATGGATTCGCTCCTCACATTTCCATCATTTATTGCTTAGCAAACTCATTCGTACTGCGTCGTAATCGCAAAGAACAAGCAGTACGAGATATAAAACGCAAAAAAAAAGGGCGACAACGTCGCCCTAATAACTAATTGACCAGCGCCGCCTTCTGCGTCGCGATAATGGTCTCAATTCCCCCCCTGGCGAGTGCCAGCAGGGTGAGTAGCTCCTCATGGGAAAAGGGCTCGCCTTCCGCCGTCCCCTGAACTTCAATCATGCGGCCATCTTCCGTCATTACGACGTTCATATCTGTTTCAGCAGCGGAATCTTCCACATATTCAAGATCGCAAACGGCTTCACCGTTAACAATACCTACAGAAACCGCTGCAACCATCCCTTTCATCGGGTTAGTTTTCAGTTTACCGGCGCTGACCAGTTTGTTCAGCGCATCAGCCAGCGCAACGCAGGCACCGGTAATAGAGGCGGTACGGGTACCCCCATCAGCCTGGATGACGTCGCAGTCGAGAGTGATGGTGAATTCGCCAAGCGCATTGAGATCCACTGCCGCACGCAGCGCACGAGCAATCAGGCGCTGGATTTCCATGGTGCGACCACCTTGCTTGCCTTTTGCCGCTTCACGCGCATTACGAGTATGGGTAGAGCGCGGCAACATGCCGTACTCTGCAGTGATCCAGCCCTGGCCCTGGCCTTTAAGGAAGCGTGGAACACCTTCTTCAATCGAAGCAGTGCACAGAACTTTGGTATCACCAAATTCTACCAGCACGGAGCCTTCTGCGTGTTTTGTGTAGTTACGGGTCAGGGTGACGGGGCGCACCTGGTTAGCGCTACGGCCTGCTGGACGCATAATGATTTCTCCGGCTGTTACGAGTGTGGCGCGCATTATACTGGCTTAGGACGGTTATTCCTATCCTGATAAGGCCGTGAAAGCTATAATCCCCGCATCTCTCCTTAAAATACGGGAACGACTATGATTCGCAGTATGACCGCCTACGCCCGGCGTGAAATCAAGGGTGAATGGGGCTCCGCCTCCTGGGAACTGCGCTCGGTTAACCAGCGTTATCTGGAAACGTACTTCCGCCTGCCGGAGCAATTCCGCAGCCTCGAACCGGTTGTGCGCGAACGTCTTCGTACCCGTCTGACGCGTGGCAAAGTTGAATGTAATCTTCGCTTTGAACCCGATTCCAGCGCGCAGGGTGAATTGATACTTAATGAAAAATTGGCCAAACAGCTGGTATCTGCGGCGAACTGGGTCAAAATGCAAAGTGATGAAGGGGAAATTAACCCCGTCGATATTTTGCGCTGGCCTGGCGTGATGGCGGCGCAGGAGCAGGATCTGGATACTATCGCCACAGAAATTCTCGCGGCACTCGATGGCGCGCTGGATGATTTTATCATCGCTCGCGAAACGGAAGGCCAGGCGCTAAAAGTACTGATCGAGCAGCGTCTTCAGGGCGTGAGCGCAGAAGTGGCTAAAGTTCGCGCGCATATGCCTGAAATTTTGCAATGGCAGCGTGAACGCCTGGTCTCCCGACTGGAAGAAGCGCAAGTGCAGCTTGAGAACAATCGTCTGGAGCAAGAACTGGTGCTGATGGCACAACGTATCGACGTTGCCGAAGAACTGGATCGTCTTGAGGCGCACGTAAAAGAGACGTACAACATTTTGAAAAAGAAAGAAGCCGTTGGTCGTCGTCTCGACTTTATGATGCAGGAGTTCAACCGTGAGTCGAACACGCTGGCATCCAAGTCTATTAATGCCGAGGTGACCAACTCAGCTATCGAGCTGAAAGTGCTGATCGAGCAAATGCGCGAACAGATCCAGAATATCGAGTAGCAAAAGTTGGAATGTTTTGGAATGCAAATGAGCAATAGCTCATTTGCATTTCCTGTTTTTTATTTATTTTGTAATTCCTGATATTTTCCATTCACAGAGCTAACGATATTCAAAATGCTCACTAACTTTTGCATTTCACTTTTGAGTTTAGGGTAGTCGGTGACCTTAATGCCAGCGACGTCAAGAACACAGATAAGGAAATCATAAACACGCCTGATACCCCAACCAATCTCTCTTAACGTACTCACCATGTTCATCTTTTTAACTTTATTGATATCATCATATTCCGCCTCAATCAAAGCAGATTTTTTCCTGGAGGCATAAAGACAGTCAAGAATATCATTTATGCTGCTATTATAAATTCGTATTGCTTTATGTATGTCTTTTATTTCTCTTTTTACCAGCATGTTTAAGAAATCATCTTCCTTTCTTTCATTTTTTTCATTAAACTGCTTTATGGTTTTTATTACTGAGTTAATAAAAGCATCGGATACTTCATCGCTAAACCCATCCCTGACATTTGAAAGGGGAAATATTTTCTTATACAAACTACCGGGCCGTAAGATCGTAAATGGGTTTTCCTGCAAAACTTTCACTTTTGCATTTGCTTGTTCCGCTAAAGCTAAATTATTAAAACCATCAGTAATATGCTTGTGGTGCGCGTAATAACTGTCCGCAACATTCTTTCTTTCCGTGGTTTCTATCTGTTTTTTAGTTTGTATCGTTCGATGAATGTTAGATATAAAAACACCCAGCGTCGGTGCTATTGCCGATATATACAACGGAACCTTACTATGATCAAAAATCTCATCAATATTGCCAATAGTCAACACAACATTATTTTGCACTAATATTTCATATTCAAAGCCAGCGGCAATAAACACCGGAATGATCGTCCCCATCCAAAATACAGGTTGCCTGGAAAGGCTGTCTTCATTTAACCGGAACAAATTAAATAATGATTTTCCTTGTTCAATTATGAAAAGCGGCAGATCAAAAGAAAACATATTGCGATACGTTAGACGTTGGCCAGTTTTTTGATAAAACCAATCATTAAGATGAATATAGGCCACAATAAGGCATAAACAGAAAAACGACAACTCCATAGCCTGATTCCTGAAATTTTAAAAATTACGCCAATTAGAAAATTCTCATTCTAAAAGGTATTAATAGTAAAATCGATACTTTTCAGGCGGTTATTTTAAAATAATGTATAACTGACAAATGACGTTACGGTTCACAGCAAGAAACACCTTCATTTTGCATAAGTTTATCTAATCCGAAAAAATCACTTTAGAAAATATCAATCGTGCATAAACCCATAAATAGCTAACCTGCTGCCTTTGCTTCCGGAAATGCGAGCATGCTACTACATATACTTTATCTTATCGGTATTACTGCCGAAGCTATGACAGGCGCACTGGCTGCAGGTCGCCGCAGAATGGATACTTTTGGCGTCATTATTATAGCCAATGCCACAGCATTAGGCGGTGGCTCAGTGCGCGATATTCTGTTGGGGCATTATCCACTCGGGTGGGTGAAACACCCTGAATACGTCATTATTGTTAGCATCGCAGCTGTATTGACCACCATTTTTGCTCCCGTTATGCCGCATCTTCGCCGCTTTTTTCTGATTCTTGATGCCCTCGGTCTGGTCGTGTTTTCTATTATCGGCGCGCAGGTGGCGCTGGATATGGGCGAAAGCCCGGTAATTGCACTCATTGCCGCAGTGGTCACGGGTGTATTTGGTGGTGTGCTGCGCGATATGTTCTGTAAACGCATCCCGTTAGTATTTCAAAAAGAGCTGTACGCAGGAATCGCTTTTGCCTCAGCCCTGCTTTATATCTCTCTTGGTCACTTTATTTCCAGTCATGATGTGGTGGTCATTACCACCCTGATGTTCGGCTTTATAACCCGCCTGTTGGCAATACGCTGGAAACTCGGTTTACCTGTGTTCTGGTACAAACACAATATGCATTAATACATATGCTAACCATACTGCCAGCCCTTCAAACCCGGGCGTATGGATAAAAGAAATATGTTGCCGGTTTTTCTGCACCAATCGTCGGTAAGCGAAAGCATACAAACGCTGCAGACTAAAAAACACCTGGTTTCATCGCCAGTTGCTCTTAACGTTGGCGGCGCCAGAGAAACGCCCAGCTCACTGAACCAACGCAGTAACGGCTTATCTGCCATCAATGTGAAGCGATGCCACAGGTACAAACCATGCATCGGGAAGAAATCTCGCATCGTTCGTACTTGTCCTTGTAACAGCGCCTCCCTCTTTTGGGCAATCAGATTTAACTCAGGCAAAATCTTCGGTGCCGTATCCGCTGAGCCTGGCAAAACATACGGTATGTGCAATGGCAAGCGCGCCGGGTACATTGCCTGACTGAGCACGCTATATAACATCAGGCAAATCGCTATACCGGTTTTCCTCCACATGTTGCCTTCTCCTTTTTGATAACGGCTTTGTTATAGCGCTAACGGTAGGCACTTTTCGAATAGCAAAAAGTATATCTGCGAGATGGCTTCCGACATTTCGTAGACGTTGTGAAAATTTGCAAAAAAATCAGGAAAGCAACGCGCAAAACACCATATTGGGTGTGAAAAAGTGTGACAAACACTACGTCACATAGCGGTGATGTGTATAATAGGCACGTATGTAAGTTTTCTTTCGCAATTCACATACAAAAGACGCTCATGGCTCAAGGCACGCTATATATTGTTTCCGCCCCCAGCGGCGCGGGTAAATCAAGCCTTATTCAGGCTTTACTGAAAACCCAACCGTTATACGACTCACAGGTTTCTGTTTCACACACGACGCGCGCACCGCGTCCGGGTGAAGTGCACGGTGAACACTATTTCTTTGTTAATCATGACGAATTCAAAGCCATGATTAAGAATGATGCGTTTCTTGAGCATGCCGAAGTGTTTGGCAACTTCTATGGCACATCCCGTGAGGCTATTGAGCAGGTGCTCTCGACTGGCGTAGATATCTTCCTTGATATCGACTGGCAGGGTGCGCAGCAAATCCGCTCCCGTATGCCCCAGGCACGCAGTATTTTTATCCTGCCGCCATCGAAAGAGGAACTGGATCGTCGCCTGCGCGGTCGCGGGCAGGACAGCGAAGAGGTGATCGCAAAACGTATGGCCCAGGCAGTTGCGGAAATGAGCCATTACGCGGAATATGATTACCTTATAGTGAATGATGATTTCGACACCGCGCTGGGTGATCTGAAAACCATTATTCGCGCCGAACGTCTGCGCATGGGCCGCCAAAAGCAGCGTCATGACGCTTTAATCAGCAAACTATTGGCAGACTGAGCCTGGTTTAAGTATCATGCCCAGTCATTTCTTCACCTGTGGAGCATTTTAAATATGGCACGCGTAACTGTTCAGGACGCTGTAGAGAAAATTGGTAACCGTTTTGACCTGGTACTGGTCGCCGCGCGTCGCGCTCGTCAGATGCAGGTAGGCGGTAAAGATCCGCTGGTACCGGAAGAAAACGATAAAACCACCGTCATCGCGCTGCGCGAAATCGAAGAAGGTCTGATCAATAACCAGATCCTCGACGTACGTGAGCGCCAGGAGCAGCAAGAGCAGGAAGCCGCAGAACTGCAGGCTGTTACCGCCATTGCTGAAGGTCGTCGTTAATTAACCTGCAGGTCACCCTTGTATCTGTTCGAAAGCCTGAATCAGCTGATTCAAAACTATCTGCCTGAAGACCAAATCAAACGGCTCAGGCAGGCGTATCTCGTTGCACGTGACGCTCACGAGGGCCAGACACGTTCAAGCGGTGAACCCTATATCACGCACCCGGTAGCGGTGGCCTGTATTCTGGCCGAGATGAAACTCGACTACGAAACGCTGATGGCTGCGCTACTGCATGACGTGATTGAAGATACCCCGGCCACTTACCAGGACATGGAACAGCTGTTTGGCAAAAGCGTTGCTGAGCTGGTGGAAGGGGTGTCTAAGCTTGATAAACTCAAGTTTCAGGACAAAAAAGAGGCGCAGGCCGAGAACTTTCGCAAGATGATCATGGCGATGGTGCAGGACATCCGCGTCATTCTGATTAAACTTGCCGACCGCACTCACAATATGCGTACGCTGGGCTCGCTTCGCCCGGATAAGCGCCGCCGTATCGCTCGCGAAACCCTCGAAATATATAGTCCTCTGGCGCACCGTCTGGGCATACATCACATCAAAACCGAGCTTGAAGAGCTGGGCTTTGAAGCGTTGTACCCAAACCGCTACCGCGTTATCAAAGAGGTGGTGAAAGCCGCACGCGGCAACCGTAAAGAGATGATTCAAAAAATCCTCTCTGAAATCGAAGGGCGTTTACAGGAAGCGGGCATCCCCTGCCGCGTCAGCGGGCGTGAAAAACATCTTTACTCCATTTACTGCAAGATGGTGCTAAAAGAGCAGCGTTTTCACTCAATCATGGATATTTACGCTTTTCGCGTCATCGTCCACGATCTTGACACCTGCTATCGCGTGCTCGGCCAGATGCACAGTCTCTACAAGCCGCGCCCTGGGCGCGTAAAAGACTATATCGCTATCCCTAAAGCGAACGGTTATCAGTCTCTGCACACTTCCATGATTGGCCCACACGGCGTGCCGGTTGAGGTGCAAATCCGCACTGATGATATGGATCAGATGGCGGAAATGGGTGTTGCTGCGCACTGGGCTTATAAAGAACACGGTGAGAGCAGCACGACCGCGCAGATCCGCGCTCAGCGCTGGATGCAAAGCCTGCTGGAGCTGCAACAAAGTGCCGGTAGTTCATTTGAATTTATTGAGAGCGTGAAATCTGATCTGTTCCCGGATGAGATTTATGTTTTCACCCCGGAAGGCCGCATTGTTGAACTGCCTACTGGCGCAACGCCGGTGGATTTCGCCTATGCCGTCCACACGGATATCGGTCACGCCTGCGTCGGCGCGCGCGTTGACCGCCAGCCTTATCCACTGTCTCAGTCGCTAAGCAGCGGGCAGACGGTGGAAATCATTACCGCGCCGGGTGCCCGCCCGAACGCGGCCTGGTTAAACTTTGTCGTCAGCTCAAAAGCGCGCGCCAAAATCCGCCAGATGCTGAAAAACCTCAAGCGCGACGACTCGGTAAGCCTGGGCCGCCGTCTGCTGAATCATGCGCTGGGCGGGAGCCGCAAACTGGCGGAGATTCCGCAGGAGCATATCCAGCGCGAGCTGGATCGTATGAAGCTGGCAACGCTTGACGATCTGCTGGCAGAAATCGGCCTCGGCAACGCCATGAGCGTGGTCGTGGCGAAAAATCTGCAGCAAGGTGAAGCCTTACCAGGTGCAGCGACGCCAGCCGGTGCAAGCACCGGTCATCTGCCGATCAAAGGTGCAGACGGCGTACTGATAACCTTTGCAAAATGCTGTCGCCCAATCCCAGGTGACCCGATTGTCGCCCACGTCAGTCCTGGTAAAGGGCTGGTTATCCATCATGAATCTTGCCGTAATATTCGTGGCTATCAGAAAGAGCCGGAGAAATTTATGGCGGTGGAGTGGGATAAAGAAACCGCGCAAGAATTTATCACTGAAATCAAGGTAGATATGTTCAACCATCAGGGTGCGCTGGCTAATTTGACGGCAGCGATTAACACCGCCTCTTCCAACATTCAAAGCCTGAATACGGAAGAGAAAGATGGCCGCGTCTACAGCGCATTCATCCGTCTCACGGCGCGCGATCGCGTTCACCTGGCGAATATCATGCGTAAAATCCGCGTGATGCCGGACGTGATTAAAGTCACCCGTAACCGAAACTGATTTTATGAATTCTCAGCGTTATGCGCGTATTCGCGAGATGCTCGCCAGGCGTCAGCCCGATCTGACCGTCTGCATGGAGCAGGTTCACAAACCTCATAATGTTTCGGCGATTATCCGTACCGCAGACGCCGTGGGAGTGCATGAAGTCCACGCCGTCTGGCCGGGCAATCGCATGCGCACCATGGCCTCTTCTGCTGCAGGCAGTAATAGCTGGGTCGAGGTAAAAACGCACCGCACCATCCATGATGCAGTGAGCGTTCTGAAAGCACGCGGCATGCAGATCCTGGCGACCCATCTGTCTGATAAAGCGGTCGATTTTCGTGAAATAGACTATACCCGCCCAACCTGTATCCTGATGGGACAGGAAAAAACCGGGATCACGCAGGAAGCGCTGGATCTGGCGGATCGTGACATTATCATTCCGATGACTGGCATGGTGCAGTCGCTGAACGTTTCTGTTGCCTCTGCGCTTATCCTTTATGAAGCGCAGCGCCAGCGGCAAAACGCAGGCATGTATCAGCGTGAAAACAGCATGCTGCCCGATGCTGAGCAGCAGCGCCTGCTGTTTGAAGGCGGTTATCCCGTTCTGGCTAAAGTCGCCAGGCGTAAAGGCTTGCCCTATCCGCATGTCAATGCAGCAGGCGAAATCGAAGCCGACCCGACGTGGTGGGCAACTATGCAGGCGGCAAAGTAAAACGATGAAAGGCCGATTGCTCGACGCTATCCCGCTCAACTCGCTGACCGGTGTCGGTGCAGCGCAAAGTAGCAAACTGGCAAAAATCGGCCTGCATACGGTTCAGGATCTTCTGCTTCACCTACCGCTACGTTACGAAGACCGTACTCACCTTTACCCCATCGCAGAGCTGCTGCCGGGAGTTTATGCCACGGTTGAGGGTGAAGTGCTGAACTGTAATATCACCTTCGGCGGTCACCGGATGATGACCTGTCAGATAAGCGACGGTTCCGGCATCCTTACTCTGCGCTTTTTCAACTTCAACGCGGCGATGAAAAATAGCCTCGCCACGGGCCGCCGCGTGCTGGCTTATGGCGAAGCAAAGCGCGGGAAGTTCGGCGCAGAGATGATCCACCCTGAGTACCGGATTCAGGGCGATCTGAGCACACCTGAATTACAGGAAACGCTGACGCCGGTTTATCCCACCACCGAAGGCGTCAAACAGGCCACCTTGCGCAAGCTGACCGATCAGGCACTGGATTTGCTGTCTACGTGCGCCATCAACGAATTATTACCGCCCGAACTGGCGCAAGGGCTGATGAGCCTGCCGGACGCGTTGCGTACTCTGCATCGCCCGCCTCCAACGCTGCAACTCGGCGATTTAGAAAGCGGGCAACATCCGGCGCAGCGCCGTTTGATTCTCGAAGAGCTGCTGGCCCATAACCTGAGTATGCTGGCCCTGCGCGCCGGAGCCCAGCGTTACCATGCGCTGTCACTCAGCGCGAAAGATGAATTAAAAAACGGTTTACTGGCTTCACTGCCCTTCAAACCTACCGCCGCACAGGCACGAGTTGTTGCGGAGATTGAGCGCGATATGGCGCTGGATATTCCCATGATGCGCCTGGTGCAAGGCGATGTTGGCTCCGGTAAAACGCTGGTTGCCGCTCTTGCGGCCCTGCGCGCTATCGCCCACGGTAAACAAGTTGCGATGATGGCACCGACTGAACTACTGGCGGAGCAGCATGCCAACAACTTTCGTCACTGGTTCGCGCCTCTTGGGGTAGAAGTGGGTTGGCTGGCCGGGAAACAAAAAGGCAAAGCGCGTCTTGCCCAACAAGACGCAATCGCCAGCGGCCAGGTGCAAATGATCGTCGGCACCCATGCTATCTTCCAGGAGCAGGTGCAGTTTAATGGCCTGGCGCTGGTTATCATTGATGAACAGCACCGCTTCGGCGTGCATCAGCGCCTGGCGCTGTGGGAGAAAGGCCAGCAGCAGGGCTTCCATCCGCATCAGTTAATTATGACCGCAACACCCATTCCACGTACGCTGGCGATGACCGCTTACGCGGACCTTGATACCTCCGTTATTGACGAATTACCGCCGGGGCGTACGCCGGTCACCACTGTTGCCATCCCGGATACGCGCCGCAGCGAGATTATCGATCGCGTGCGCAACGCCTGTACAGGCGAGGGCCGCCAGGCATACTGGGTTTGTACGCTTATCGAAGAGTCCGACCTGCTCGAAGCGCAAGCGGCGGAAGCCACCTGGCAGGAGTTAAAACTCGCTCTGCCCGAACTTAATGTCGGGCTGGTTCACGGGCGAATGAAGCCCGCTGAAAAGCAAGATGTGATGCAGGCCTTTAAGCAAGGCGAGCTGCACTTACTGGTCGCCACGACGGTGATTGAAGTGGGCGTGGATGTCCCCAACGCCAGCCTGATGATTATTGAAAACCCTGAACGCCTCGGCCTTGCGCAACTCCACCAGCTTCGTGGTCGTGTCGGGCGAGGTGCAGTGGCATCACACTGCGTTCTGCTCTACAAATCGCCGCTGACGAAAACCGCGCAAAAGCGCTTACAGGTGTTGCGCGACAGCAACGATGGCTTTGTGATTGCGCAAAAAGATTTAGAGATTCGCGGCCCAGGCGAGCTATTGGGAACCCGGCAGACAGGCAATGCTGAGTTTAAAGTCGCTGATTTATTGCGCGATCAGGCACTCATCCCGGAAGTTCAGCGCATTGCGCGGCATATTCATGAACGTTATCCGCAGCTGGCACAAGCGTTAATAGAACGCTGGATGCCGGAAACTGAGCGCTACTCTAACGCCTGAGTTCAGAACCTAATTCCATAAAATAAACCCCCTTTAGATAAGTATGTTTTTTACATGGCAAACGTTTGCTTTTACCTGGTAGTCCGATAAAATCAGCGCTTTTCTATCAGGGGATTGCTTGAGATGTCCGTAAACACCATCGAGTCAGAAAATGCGCAACCGGTTGCGCAGACTCAACCCAGCGAACTGATCTACCGCCTTGAAGACCGCCCGCCGTTGCCGCAAACGCTTTTTGCTGCACTCCAGCATCTGCTGGCGATGTTTGTCGGCGTGATCACGCCCGCGCTGCTTATCTGTCAGGCTCTGGGTTTACCGGCTCAGGACACGCAACACATCCTTAGCATGTCGCTTTTCGCCTCCGGTGTGGCCTCTCTTATTCAAATCAAAGCATGGGGTCCGGTTGGTTCTGGCTTGTTGTCCATTCAGGGCACCAGTTTTAACTTTGTTGCGCCGCTGATTATGGGCGGTACCGCACTGAAAACCGGTGGTGCGGATGTGCCCACCATGATGGCGGCGCTATTTGGCACCCTGATGCTGGCAAGCTGTACAGAAATGATCATCTCACGCATTCTGCCGCTGGCGCGCCGCATTATCACTCCGCTGGTTTCAGGTGTTGTCGTGATGATTATCGGCCTGTCGCTTATTCAGGTTGGCCTGACATCTGTCGGCGGCGGTTTTGCGGCCATGGGTAACAACACCTTTGGCGCACCGAAAAACCTGCTGCTGGCTGGAGTGGTTCTGGCAATTATTATTCTGCTCAATCGCCAGCGTAACCCTTATCTGCGCATCGCTTCGCTGGTGATAGCCATGGCTGCCGGTTATGTCCTGGCAATGATGCTGGGTATGCTGCCGGAATATAACGCCCCGGCAGAAACAGTCATGGTGCCTACGCCGCTCTATTATGGCCTGAGCATTGACTGGAGCCTGCTGCTGCCGTTAATGCTGGTGTTTATGATTACCTCCCTGGAAACCATCGGCGATATCACCGCAACCTCTGATGTTTCTGAACAACCGGTTACCGGCCCGGTGTATATGAAACGCCTGAAAGGCGGCGTACTGGCTAATGGCCTCAACTCTTTTGTTTCTGCCGTATTTAACACCTTCCCCAACTCCTGCTTTGGTCAGAACAACGGTGTTATTCAGCTGACCGGTGTTGCCAGCCGCTATATCGGCTATTTTATTGCTGTGATGCTTATGCTGCTTGGGCTGTTCCCCGCAGTCAGCGCATTTGTACAGCAGCTGCCAGAGCCTGTGCTTGGCGGCGCTACGCTTGTGATGTTTGGTACTATCGCCGCATCCGGCGTGCGGATAGTCTCACGCGAACCGTTGAACCGCCGCGCCATCCTGATTATTGCATTATCCCTGGCTGTTGGTCTGGGCGTTTCGCAACAGCCGCAGATCCTGCAATTCGCGCCGGACTGGTTGAAGAACCTGCTCTCTTCCGGCATCGCCGCGGGCGGCATTACCGCTATTGTGCTGAATCTGATTTTTCCACCAGAGAAAAACTGAGTAACACTATGGCAACGGGGTAATAGCCGTTGCCAGACTCCTCTCCTTTCCGTATTCCGCCCTTGAGCATTGCGCATAAATCGTGCATAACACCCTTATTGACACTTCGGGGATGGAAGATCATGAAATTTCTTGGAAAGCTAATTTTCGCTATTGTTATCGTCCTGTTGGTAGCGATACTGGCCGTCTATATTCTGCTGCAAACGCGCTGGGGCGCAGCGCAGGTCAGCCGCCTGGTCAACGACAATAGCGACTATCACCTCACGTTTGGCGTGATGGATCACCGCTTTTCATCTCCTTCCCACGTCTTATTAAAAGACGTGAATTTTGGCCGCAAAGGCCAGCCCGCAACGCTGGTTGCCAAAACGGTAGATATTGGCTTCAGCAGCCGGCAACTGACCGATCCGTTGTATGTCGATACTATTTTGCTGCAAGACGGCACACTTAACTTGTCTCCGGCCGCCGCACCACTGCCTTTCCGGGCCGATCGCTTACAGTTAAGTAATATGGCTTTTAATAGCCCGGCAACCGGCTGGGAGTTAAGCGCGCAGCGTGTGACCGGCGGTGTTGCGCCCTGGCAGCCAATCGCAGGGAATGTTCTTGGCAGCAAAGCCCAAATTCAAATGAGCGCAGGCTCGCTAACATTAAACAGCGTTCCCGCCAGCAATGTGCTTATCCAGGGCAGTATTGATAACGGTGTTGTTACGCTAACAACTATTGGCGCTGATATGGCGCGTGGTTCGCTCACCGGCGATGCGCAACGCGATGCTGACGGCGGATGGCAAATCAAAAACCTGCGACTGACCGATATCCGCCTGCAAAGCGATAAATCGCTCAGTGATTTTTTCGCGCCGCTGACCACGCTGCCGTCGCTGCAAATCGGTCGCCTGGAAGTGACGGATGCGCGTTTGCAGGGGCCTGAGTGGGCGGTGACCAATCTCGATTTGAGTTTGCGCGACCTGACGCTGAGCAAAGGCGACTGGCAAAGCGATGATGGCAGGCTGTCGATGAATGCAGACGAGTTTATTTACGGCTCCCTGCATCTGTTCGATCCCATCCTGAATGCCACATTCACCGCGCAAGGCATTGCGTTACAGCAGTTCACCACGCGCTGGGAAAACGGCATGGTGCGTACCTCCGGCAACTGGCTGCGTGAGGGCCATGCGCTGGTTCTGGACGATGCGGCGTTCGCGGGGCTGGAGTACACCCTGCCCGAAAACTGGAAACAGTTATGGATGGATGAACTTCCACCCTGGCTGGACAGCATGACGCTGAAAAAATTTAGCGCCAGCCGCAATCTGGTGATTGATATCACGCCGGAATTTCCGTGGCAGCTTACCGCGCTGGATGGTTACGGCGATAATCTGCAACTGGTTCGCGAGCGCAAGTGGGGCGTATGGGGCGGTTCGGCAAAATTTAACGCCGCGGCGGCAACGTTTAATCGTGTAGATGTGCGTCGCCCGTCTCTGGCGTTAAATGCTAACAGCGGCACGGTGAATATCACCGAAATGAGCGCTTTTACCGGCCAGGGATTACTTGAAGCCAATGCCGTGGTTGCGCAAACGCCCGATCGCAGCGTTAAAGTAAGCCTTAACGGACGCGGCGTGCCGGTGAATATTTTGCAAGAGTGGGGCTGGCCTGCAATACCGATAAGCGGCGATGGTAATTTGCAACTGAGTGCCACTGGCGCAGTGCGCGCCGATGTCCCATTGAAGCAAACAATTACTGCCGACCTGCAAGTTATCAATACGCAGAAACAGCAGGTGAAGCAGAGTATGCAGGGCGGCGTGGTTTCAGGCAGCGAGGTCACTCCCCCACCAGAGGCGTCGGAAACGCCCCCTTCTTCTGAGAATTAGCAATTCCTGCGCAGCCGCCAGGCAGGTTTTAGCCCTGTTCCATACCAGAAGAGGGCCATGCGTTTTAAAGCGTTATACGAAACGCATCTCCCTGCGGCGACAACATTACACCTGATTCGCCGCGGTAATGTGTCGCCTCTTCTACAGCAGAAATGTGCAGGATATTGCGCAAACACAGCGTCCAGCCCTGAGCATCGCCTTCTGAGCTGACGCTGATTACGCCGCCTTCGCGCCGGGCGTAGAGCCGAAAGATAACGTCCCCATTTTCGCCAGGCACTTCGCACAGCGCCTCGCGCCCCTCATCCAGCGCGAACAGATGAAATGTAGCGCCCTGATGCCAGGGATAATCTGGCCGCTGTTCGTTATTACCCAGCGCAAGAAGGGTGTTGTCGCGCACATATACCGGGAGGCTCATAAAATCGTGACGCTGCGTATACCAGCGGCTACCATCGAGCATGTCGTTATGCCACAGATGCGTCCAGCGCCCTTCGGGCAGATAAAACTGCACGTCTCCCGCCTCGCTAAATACCGGGGCAATCAGTAACGAATCACCGAGCATATACTGCCGGTCGAGGTAGTCGCAGGCGGGATCGGCAGGAAAAGCCAGCACCATAGCGCGCATCATTGGTAAACCGCGCTCGCTGGCAAACGCAGCCTGGCGATAAAGGTAGGGCATCAGCCGACATTTCAGGCGGGTGAAATGGCGCACCACATCACAGGCTTCGTCATCATAGAGCCACGGCACCCGGTAAGATTTGCTGCCATGCAGACGACTATGGCTGGAGAGCAGGCCAAATGCGCACCAGCGTTTATAGACATGCGCAGGGGCGGTATTTTCAAAACCGCCGATATCATGACTCCAGAACCCGAAGCCAGACAGGCCAATGGAAAGCCCGCCGCGCAAACTTTCGGCCATCGATTCATAGTTGGCATAGCAATCGCCGCCCCAGTGCACCGGGAATTTTTGCGCCCCGACGGAGGCGGAGCGGGCAAACAACACCGCCTCCTGCTCGCCAACGGTTTCTTTCAGGACATTCCACACCAGCTCGTGATAGAGATAAGCAAAATGGTTGTGCATCTTCTGCGGACATGCACCGTTATGCCACACCACATCGACAGGAATACGCTCGCCAAAGTCGGTTTTAAAGCAGTCCACGCCGAGTGCGACAAGCTCTTTGAGTTTGTCCGCATACCACTGACAAGTATCAGGGTTAGTAAAATCATAAATCGCCAGCCCTGGCTGCCATTTATCCCACTGCCACAGCGAACCATCCGGGCGCTTCAACAAATACCCTTTCTCTTTCAGCTCGTTGAAAACAGGCGATTTCTGGCCGATATACGGATTTATCCAGACACAGATTTTCAGGCCTCGCGCTTTCAGGCGCTTGATCATACCTGCCGGGTCCGGGAAGGTAACCGGGTCCCACTCAAAATCACACCACTGGAAAGCCTTCATCCAGAAACAGTCAAAATGGAAAACATGCAGCGGAAGCTGTCGCTCCGCCATACCATCGATAAAGCTGTTAACCGTCTCTTCATCGTAGTTCGTGGTGAAAGAGGTGGTAAGCCACAGGCCAAAGGACCAGGCGGGCGGCAATGCCGGGCGGCCGGTCAAAAGCGTGTAACGATCTAATACCTCCTGCGGAGTCGGGCCATCAATCACCAAATACTCCAGGTACTCGCCCTCAACGCTGAACTGCACTTTAGAGACTTTCTCCGAGCCGATTTCAAACTCCACCGCTTCCGGGTGATTAACCAGCACCCCGTAGCCACGGTTGGTCAGGTAGAACGGGATATTCTTATAAGCCTGTTCAGTACTGGTTCCTCCATCACGGTTCCAGGTCTCCACACTTTGCCCATTGCGCACCAGCGCGGTAAAGCGCTCGCCAAGGCCGTAAACCGTTTCACCAACGCCTAAATCCAGCCGCTCAAACAGATAATTGCGCCCACTGTTACTGTCCTGCACATAACCATTATTTTTCATCTGACTGCCGGTGATACGCTTACCACCGCGTAAAAAGTCAATGGCCCAGTTGTCACCTTTGCCTACCCGAACGGTTAGTTCGCCGCTTTGCAGTTGTGCAAACGCTTCGTTGTTGCGTATCTCTACAGGCACATTTTGCGCAATATTCAGCGGAAAATGCGGCCCGTTATTGAGCGCGCCCTGAAAATGCTCGATGCGAACACCGATAATGCCTTCCTGCGGCGAGAAAAAGCGCAGCGTAAAAAGAGGCGTATCCAGCTGCCAGCCTCGCTCGCGCACATCGCGCGGTGCTGCATAGACCACCATCTCCGAGCCATGCTGTTCAACGTCAAACACCTGTATCGGCTGGATTAACGTCAGCCCCGGTTGAATAAGCCAGTTGCCATCACTAATTTTCATACCCTTCTCCTTACTGGAATTCTTCCTGAGCGTTGACGCCTCCGAACCCAGGCTGCTCCCGATGTTTGCCATGCGCAAGCTGCACCATAATGATCTTCAGGAACGGCGTAGTCAGGGTGTAATAGCGCTTAGCGATAAAGGCACTCAGCAGGTAACAAACCGCCGGAACCAACGTGAAAAGACCAATGATAATACTGAGGGTGGTGCTGTTCTGACTCTGAGCGGCAGCGTTGTACCCGCCACCTGCCAGCGCCCAGCCAATCAACGCGCCGCCAACCGCCAGCCCCAGCTTCAGCACAAACAACGTGCCGGCAAAACTGATACCGGTCAGGCGTTTACCATTGCACCACTCACCATAATCAACCGTGTCTGACATCATTACCCACTGGATAGGGGTGACAAGCTGGTGCAAAACACCAATGGCGAAAATAAAGGCGAACATAGTGATGCTGGCCTGAATCGGCACAAAGAACATGCCAATACTCAATACGGTAAGCGCAGCATTGGTCCACCAGAAGATAGTGACTTTGCATTTCCAGTCGGTGAGCGGCTTCGCCAGCGCACTACCAATCAGGTTACCGACGCAGTAGGTCGTGAGAAACGCAGTGAAAATGGCGGCATCCCCCATGATCCAGGTGACGTAATACATCATTGCGCCGCCACGTACACATACGGCCAGGATATTAAGGATGGTAAGCAGCCCGACGATGCGCCACTGGTCGTTTTGCCAGATGTCGCGCAAATCTTCACGCATTGGCGTGGTATTTGGCGGGGCCTGAATACGCTCTTTGGTGGTGAAAAAGCAGAATGCCAGCATCATAAAGGCCGCAACAGCAAGCACCGCAATCCCACCCTGGAACCCGGCCACTTTGTCTTCACCACCGATAAAGTTTACCAGCGGCATCATCAGCACGGTGGAGAGCATTCCTCCCGCAGTCGCCAGTACAAAACGCCAGGATTGCAAAGAGATGCGCTGCTGCGGATCGTTGGTAATGACGCCACCAAGCGCACAGTAAGGAATATTTACCACGGTATAAAGCAGGGTGAGCAGCGTATAAGTGATTGCGGCGTAAACCATTTTACCGCTGGTACTCAAATCCGGCGTGCTATAGGCCAGTACGCACACCACGCCAAACGGCAGCGCACCGAAGATTATCCACGGGCGAAATTTCCCCCAGCGGCTGCGCGTGCGGTCTGCAATAAGCCCCATGCACGGGTCGGAAATGGCGTCCAGCGCACGCGCCAGAAGGAACATGGTGCCGACAAACCCGGCGGGGATGCCAAAGATATCGGTATAGAAAAACATCATGTACAGCATTACGTTATCAAAAACGATATGGCTCGCAGCGTCGCCCATACCGTAGCCAATCTTTTCTTTCACAGAAATTATCTGACTGTTCATTTTGATTCCTTAACGCATAAGAAGTACGCGAAAACCGTTTTGAAAGTTGTAAACGATCGGTTTTAAGGGGGGAATTGCGATTTCTGGTATTCAGATTATGTTTCTTCTTTTCTGTGATCGTGGTTCCTTAAGCGCATGCAGAAATGCTAACATTCAGAAAAATCAGAGATTTATCATAAACCGCCGTTAACCACGGCAGCAGAATGAGAAAATTTATGGTGGGGGGATGTGGTAAATACTTGAAAGTAGCTATAATGCGCCCGCCTCCATGTAGCAATGCAGGCGCGGAAGATCGTCGTCTCCGGTGAGGCGGCTGGACTTCAAATCCAGTTGGGGCCGCCAGCGGTCCCGGGCAGGTTCGACTCCTGTGATCTTCCGCCAAAATGCCTCCTCACCCATCCGAGAAAGTCTTAAAAACCCTTTATTTTCAATAATAATAGTGGGTTAATCATCCGTAACTGTCCGAGAAAATCTCTCTGAATCCATGAAAAATATGTATAGTGATGTGTATAAATTTTTTATACACATTTTTGACTTATACACATGCCACTAACAGACATACAAATTAAACGAGCAAAGCCCCAAGACAAGCCCTACACATTGAACGATGGGCAAGGCCTATCATTGCTTATCAATCCCGATGGCTCGAAGGGCTGGCGTTTCCGTTTCCGCTTTGCCGGGAAAGCACGGTTAATGTCATTTGGCAGTTACGAACTTGTGAGCCTCGCAGCAGCACGTGAGAAACGCGATACAGCTCGCAAGCAGGTAGCAAACGGCATAGACCCAGTGGAAGAACGTAAAGCCCAAAAACTGGCACAGTGAATCGCCACGGATAATCTAGACACTTCCGAGCCGTTGATAATATTGATTTTCATATTCCGTCGGTGGCATCTGATCACTCGAACCATGCCGACGCTTACTGTTATAAAACATTTCGATGTAATCA